>NZ_JBVJLI010000001.1:0-422317 GCF_055584805.1 Pseudomonas sp. NPDC090752
GTTCCAGGGCATGATCAAATACCTCCTGATCATGCGTATTAGCCTGTAAACAATGTCCCCGGTTTGAAATGTAAACGATGTCTTCGGTTTGTACCCGGGGCGAGCCCGCTCCCACAGGTACTCTACTGACTCGAATACAGTGGCAATCCTGTGGGAGCGGGCCTTGCCCCGCGAAGAGGCCGGCACAGGCAAAAACCAGTTCTGGCATAACACTTGCTCAAGCCACGTCATCCTCCTTTGAAACCCCGATGGACGACGGATTATTGGCATGGCGAAGAGCGACGCAGTGAAAGACCCCGCCACTAAAGGCAAACTCAAGCTGATCCTGCTGCTGGTGCTGGCCCTGTTGCTGGCGGTCGGCCTGTCGGTGGGCGCTACCTGGTTCTTCATGCACAAGAGCGAGCCAGCCCCTGCAGCCGACCCGGCCGCAGCCAACGTCAAACCAGCGGCGATATACGAGCCCCTGGCCCCGGCGTTCGTGGTCAACTTCAACCAGAACGGTCGCCAGCGCTACATGCAGGTGAGCATCACTTTGCAGGGCCGCAACCAGGTCGACCTGGATGCCCTCAAGGTGCACATGCCGGTGATCCGCAACAACCTGGTGATGATGTTCTCCGGTCAAGGCTTCGACACCTTGGCCGGCAGCCCGGTGGGCCAGGAGATGCTGCGCCAGAAAGCCACCGCGGTGGTACAGGAAGTGGCGCAGAAGGAAGTCGGCAAGCCGGTAGTCGACCAGCTGCTGTTCACCAATTTCGTATTGCAGTAGGAGTCCGCAATGGCCGTACAGGACCTGCTGTCCCAGGATGAGATCGATGCCCTGTTGCACGGCGTCGATGATGGGCTGGTACAGACCGAGAGCGCTGCCGAGCCCGGGAGCATCAAGAGCTATGACCTGACCAGCCAGGATCGGATCGTGCGCGGTCGCATGCCGACCCTGGAGATGATCAACGAGCGCTTCGCCCGCTATACCCGCATCAGCATGTTCAACCTGCTACGCCGCTCGGCGGATGTGGCAGTCGGCGGGGTGCAGGTGATGAAGTTCGGCGAGTACGTGCACTCGCTGTACGTGCCGACCAGCCTCAACCTGGTCAAGATCAAGCCGCTGCGCGGTACGTCGCTGTTCATCCTCGACGCCAAGCTGGTGTTCAAGCTGGTGGACAATTTCTTCGGCGGTGACGGCCGTCACGCCAAGATCGAAGGCCGCGAGTTCACCCCGACCGAGCTGCGTGTGGTGCGCATGGTGCTGGACCAATGCTTTGTCGACCTCAAGGAAGCCTGGCAGGCGATCATGCCGGTCAACTTCGAGTACATGAACTCCGAAGTCAACCCGGCCATGGCCAACATCGTCGGGCCGAGCGAAGCGGTGGTGGTGTCGACCTTCCATATCGAACTGGACGGTGGCGGCGGCGACCTGCACGTGACCATGCCGTACTCGATGATCGAGCCGGTGCGCGAAATGCTCGATGCCGGTTTCCAGTCCGACCTGGACGACCAGGACGAGCGCTGGGTCAAGGCCCTGCGCGAGGACGTGCTGGATGTCTCCGTGCCACTGAGCGCCACGGTCGCCCGCCGCCAGCTGAAGCTGCGCGATGTGCTGCACATGCAGCCTGGCGACGTGATCCCGGTGGAGCTGCCCGAGCACCTGGTGGTGCGCGCCAACGGCGTGCCGTCGTTCAAGGCAACCCTCGGGTCGCACAAGGGCAACCTGGCCCTGCAGATCATTGACCCGATCGAACGCCGCTGACGGCGTGCCGGTCGCTCACTACGAATTGAATGCCTGTCGAGGACATCATGGCTAACGAAAACGAGATCACCTCCCCGGAAGACCAGGCCCTGGCCGATGAGTGGGCCGCAGCACTGGAAGAAACCGGTGATGCCGGCCAGGCGGATATCGATGCGCTGCTGGGCGGCGACAGTGGCAGCGCTGGCGCTGGCCGGCTGCCGATGGAGGAGTTCGCAAGCTCCCCGAAGCCAAAGGAAAACGTCAGCCTGGAAGGCCCGAACCTGGACGTGATCCTGGACATCCCGGTGAACATCTCCATGGAAGTGGGTAGCACCGAGATCAACATTCGCAACCTGCTGCAGCTCAACCAGGGCTCGGTGATCGAGCTCGACCGCCTGGCCGGTGAGCCGCTCGATGTGCTGGTCAACGGCACGCTGATCGCCCACGGCGAAGTGGTGGTGGTCAACGAGAAGTTCGGCATCCGCCTGACCGACGTGATCAGCCCCAGCGAACGTATCAAGAAGCTGCGCTGAGTGAAGGGTGCGATGCGGGCCGTCACGGCCCTGGCCACGCTGCTTGCCAGCGAAGCGGTGATCGCCGCTGCCGCCCCGGCCGTGCCGGTCACGCCACCGGCTACCGCGCCCGGCAGCCTGGGTGGGCAGCTGGCGCAGATGGTCTTGGGCTTGCTGCTGGTAGTGGGCCTGATTTTCTTCCTGGCATGGCTGCTGCGGCGCATGCAGGGGGCCGCGCCCAAGGGCGGCCAGGTGATCGAGATCGTCGGCAGCCGCGCCCTTGGCCCACGTGACCGGCTGTTGCTGGTGCAGGTCGGCAAGGAGCAGATCCTCATCGGCCATACCCCTGGCAGCATCGAGGCCTTGCACGTCATGGCCGACCCCGTGGAAGTGCCCGCCAGCGCCCGCCAGGCGACGCCGGAATTCGCCCAGCGGCTGATGGAGCTGATGGGCAAGGATCAGAAGGACAAGAAGTGATGAGTGGTGCGCTGCGCATCGTACTGACCCTGGCGTTGCTGATGGCCGCACCGCTGGCCTTTGCCGCCGACCCGCTGTCGATCCCGGCCATTACCCTGTCCAACGGCCCGGACGGGCAGCAGGAGTATTCGGTCAGCCTGCAGATCCTGATGATCATGACGGCGCTGAGCTTCATTCCAGCGTTCGTCATCCTGATGACCAGCTTCACCCGCATCATCATCGTCTTCTCGATCCTGCGCCAGGCCCTGGGCCTGCAGCAGACGCCGTCGAATCAGGTGTTGACCGGCATGGCGCTGTTCCTGACCCTGTTCATCATGGCGCCGGTGTTCGATCGGGTGAACCAGGATGCGGTGCAGCCGTACCTGAAGGAGCAGATGACCGCCCAGCAGGCCATCGACAAGGCCCAGGGGCCGCTCAAGGACTTCATGCTGGCGCAGACCCGGCAGAGCGACCTCGACCTGTTCATGCGCCTGTCCAAGCGCACTGATATCGCCGGGCCCGAGCAGGTGCCGCTGACGATTCTGGTGCCGGCGTTCGTCACCTCCGAGCTGAAGACCGCGTTCCAGATCGGCTTCATGATCTTCATCCCGTTTCTGATCATCGACATGGTGGTCGCCAGTGTGCTGATGGCCATGGGCATGATGATGCTGTCGCCGCTGATCATTTCGCTGCCGTTCAAGATCATGCTGTTCGTTCTGGTCGATGGCTGGGCGTTGATCATGGGTACGCTGGCCGGCAGTTTCGGCGGCGTCTGACGCCGCCAAGGAGAGCCTTGCATGACACCTGAAGTTGCCGTCGACCTGTTCCGTGATGCCCTCTGGCTGACCACGCTGATGGTCGCCATCCTGGTGGTGCCGAGCCTGTTGATCGGCTTGGTAGTGGCGATGTTCCAGGCGGCCACGCAGATCAACGAACAGACCCTGAGCTTCCTGCCGCGCCTGCTGGTGATGCTGGTCACGCTGATCGTGGCCGGGCCGTGGCTGACGCAGAAGTTCATGGAGTACTTCATCGGCCTGTACACCAGCATCCCGCAGCTGATCGGTTGAAGCGGCCATGCTGGAGCTGACCGACGCGCAAATAGGCACTTGGGTCGCCACGTTCCTGCTGCCGCTGTTCCGGGTGACTGCAGTGCTGATGACCATGCCAATCTTCGGTACCCGCATGTTGCCGGCGCGCGTGCGCCTGTATGCGGCGGTGGCGATCACCGTGGTGATCGTGCCGGCACTGCCACCCTTGCCTGAATTCGATCCTTTGAGCCTGCGCGGCCTGCTGCTGTGCGGTGAGCAGATCATCGTCGGCGCGTTGTTCGGTTTCTCGCTGCAGTTGCTGTTCCAGGCGTTCGTCATTGCCGGACAGATCGTCGCGATACAGATGGGCATGGCCTTCGCCTCGATGGTGGATCCGGCGAACGGCGTCAACGTGGCAGTGGTCAGCCAATTCATGACCATGCTGGTGAGCGTGTTGTTCCTGGTGATGAATGGCCACCTGGTGGTGTTCGAGGTGCTGACCGAGAGCTTCACCACCTTGCCGGTAGGCCATGCGCTGGTGGTCAACCACTTCTGGGAGATGGCCGGGCGCCTGAGTTGGGTGTTCGGTGCCGGGCTGCTGCTGATCCTGCCGGCGATCGCCGCACTGCTGGTGGTCAACATCGCCTTTGGCGTGATGACCCGTGCCGCGCCGCAGCTGAACATCTTTTCGATCGGCTTCCCGCTGACGCTGGTGCTGGGCATCGGTATTTTCTGGGTCGGCCTGGCCGACATTCTTTCCCACTACCAGGCATTGGCCAGCGAAGCGCTGCAATGGCTGCGTGAACTGGCCAGGGCGCGCTGAGCATGGCAGAGAGCGAGAGCGGCCAGGACAAGACGGAAGACCCCACCGACAAGCGCAAGACCGACGCGCGCAAGAAAGGTGAGATCGCCCGCTCCAAGGAACTGAATACCGTTGCGTCGACACTGGGGGGTGCCGGTGCACTGCTGGCCTTCGGTGGCAACCTGGCAGAAACCTTGATGACCTTGATGCGGGTAAATTTTTCGCTGACGCGCGAGGTGCTTACCGATGAGCGCTCAATGGGCATGTTTCTGCTGGCCTCGGGCAAGATGGCCATCTGGGCGGTACAGCCGATCTTGGTGCTGTTGTTCATCATTGCCTTGATCTCGCCCATCGCCCTGGGTGGGTTCATTTTCTCTGGCAGCCTGCTGGCGCCCAAATTCAGCCGCATGAACCCGTTGTCGGGGGTCAAGCGTATGTTCTCCATGAACTCGCTGACCGAGTTGCTGAAGGCGATGGCCAAGTTCTTCATGATCTTGATCGTGGCGCTGGTGGTGCTTAGCAATGATCGCCAGGCATTGTTGGCGATCGCCAATGAACCGCTTGAGCAGGCGATCATCCACAGCGTGCAGGTGGTGGGTTGGAGTGCATTGTGGATGGCTGCCGGGCTGTTGATCATCGCGGCGGCGGATGTGCCGTTCCAGCTGTATCAGACGCACCAGAAGCTGAAGATGACCAAGCAGGAGGTCAAGGATGAATACAAGGACAGCGAAGGCAAGCCCGAGGTCAAGCAACGTATACGCCAGCTGCAGCGCGAGGCATCGCAGCGGCGCATGATGGCGGCAGTGCCTGAGGCGGACGTGATCATCACCAACCCGACGCATTATGCGGTGGCGTTGCAGTATGACCCTGAGAAGGGCGGGGTGGCGCCGTTGCTGTTGGCCAAGGGTACAGACTTTATCGCCTTGAAGATTCGTGAGATCGGCGTGGAGCACAAGGTGCAGATTCTTGAATCGCCGGCGCTGGCGCGGGCGATCTATTACTCCACCGAGCTTGAGCAGGAAATCCCGGCGGGGCTTTATCTGGCGGTGGCGCAGGTGCTGGCGTATGTGTTCCAGATCCGCCAGTACCGGGCGGGCAAGGGCAAGCGGCCTGAGCCTTTGAAGGAAGACCTGCCAATTCCACCGGATTTGCGCCGCGACAGTTGATTTGATGTTGTCGCTTCTGGCCCCTTCGCGGGCAAGCCCGCTCCCACAGGTGCATCACAGTTCTTGAGCTTTGTGCAGTCCCTGTGGGAGCGGGCTTGCCCGCGAAGAGGCCAGTGCTGAGCGCACAAAACCCAAAGTTGGAAAGCTTCTTGCAAAGCCACGCCCAAGCGCCTCTTGGGCGTCAAAGTTTTGCTTGAAGAGGACACCCGGTGGATCGCACTCAGTTAATCAGCAACGCACGCCACAACCTGGCAGGCCTCGGCCGGGGCAACCTGGGTGTGCCGCTGTTGCTGCTTATCATGTTGGCAATGATGATGTTGCCGATACCGCCGTTCCTGCTCGATGTGTTCTTCACCTTCAACATCGCCCTGTCGATCGTGGTCCTGCTGGTCTGTGTGTACGCCCTGCGCCCGCTCGACTTCGCCGCGTTTCCCACCATTCTGCTGGTCGCGACTTTGCTGCGGCTGGCGCTGAACGTCGCCTCCACACGCGTGGTCATGCTCCATGGCCAAGAGGGCCACGGCGCTGCGGGTAAGGTGATCCAGGCCTTCGGTGAAGTGGTGATCGGCGGCAACTATGTCGTCGGTGCGGTGGTGTTCGCCATCCTCATGATCATCAACTTCGTCGTAGTGACCAAGGGCGCCGGGCGGATTTCCGAGGTCAGCGCGCGTTTCACCCTCGACGCCATGCCCGGCAAGCAGATGGCCATCGACGCCGACCTCAACGCTGGCCTGATCGATCAGGCCCAGGCCAAGGCGCGTCGCGCCGAGGTGGCCCAGGAGGCCGAGTTCTACGGTTCGATGGACGGTGCCAGCAAATTCGTACGCGGTGACGCCATTGCCGGCCTGTTGATCCTGTTCATCAACCTGATCGGCGGCATGCTCATCGGCATGCTGCAGCACAATATGTCGTTCAGCGATGCCGGCAAGGTCTACGCCCTGTTGACCATCGGTGACGGTTTGGTGGCGCAATTGCCATCACTGCTGCTGTCCACTGCTGCCGCGATCATGGTCACCCGTGCCTCAGGCTCCGAGGACATGGGTAAGCTGATCAACCGGCAGATGTTCGATTCGCCGAAGGCGCTGGGGGTGTCGGCGGGCTTGATGATCGTCATGGGCCTGGTGCCGGGCATGCCCCACGTCGCCTTCCTCAGCCTCGGCCTGCTGGCTGCCGGTGGTGCTTACCTGGTGTGGAAGAAGCAGCAGAACGCCAAGGTCGTCGCACTGCAGGAGGCGCAGCGCCAGCAGGACTTGCTGCCCTCGCCGCAGCGCGCAATGGAAACCAAGGAGCTGGGCTGGGACGACGTGACGCCGATCGACATGATTGGCCTGGAAGTCGGCTATCGGCTGATCCCGCTGGTCGACCGCAACCAGGGCGGCCAGTTGCTGGCGAGGATCAAGGGGGTGCGCAAGAAGCTCTCCCAGGACCTGGGCTTCCTCATGCCCACCGTGCATATCCGCGACAACCTCGACCTGCAGCCCAGCGCCTACCGCCTGACGCTCATGGGCGTGATCCTGGCCGAGGCCGAGATCTATCCGGACCGCGAGCTGGCGATCAACCCGGGCCAGGTATTCGGCACCCTCAACGGCATTGCAGCCCGCGATCCGGCTTTCGGCCTGGAGGCAGTGTGGGTCGACATCGCCCAGCGCGCCCAGGCGCAGTCGCTGGGCTATACCGTGGTCGACGCCAGTACCGTGGTGGCCACCCACCTCAATCAGATTTTGCAGAAGCATTGCCATGAGCTGATTGGCCATGAAGAGGTCCAGCAATTGCTGCAGGTGCTGGGCAAGGCTTCGCCTAAACTTGCAGAAGAACTGGTACCGGGTGTCATTTCCTTGTCGGGGCTGCTGAAGGTCCTGCAAGCATTGCTCGCCGAGCAAGTGCCGGTGCGTGACATCCGCAGTATTGCCGAGGCGATCGCCAACAATGCCAGCAAGAGTCAAGATACCGCCGCGTTGGTCGCGGCAGTGCGCGTCGGATTGTGTCGTGCCATCGTGCAAAGCATTGTCGGCGTTGAGTCCGAGCTGCCTGTGATCACTCTTGAGCCAAGGTTGGAACAGATCTTGCTCAATAGTCTGCAAAGGGCCGGGCAGGGTCAGGAAGATGGTGTTCTTCTGGAACCAAGCATGGCCGAAAAGCTGCAGCGCTCGTTGATCGAAGCGGCTCAGCGCCAAGAGATGCAAGGCCAACCGGCCATTCTCCTGGTCGCGGGCCCGATCCGTGCCATGCTGTCGCGCTTCGGCCGCCTGGCTGTACCGAATTTGCATGTTCTGGCGTATCAGGAAATACCGGATAACAAGCAAGTCACCATCGTTGCCACCGTGGGCCCCAACGGCTGAGGTAGTGGGTTATGCAAGTTAAGCGTTTTTTCGCCGCCGATATGCGCCAGGCCATGAAGCTGGTTCGTGATGAGCTGGGCTCCGACGCCGCCATCATCGGTAACCGCCGCATCGCTGGTGGTGTCGAACTGACGGCCGCGCTGGACTACAAGCTGTCCGCGCTGGCCCCGCGCGTGCCTAATGCCGAGCTCGAAGAAGAGCTGCGCAAGACCCACACGCGCATCGCCACCGCCCAGGCCGAGCTGGACAACCGCAGCGACGCCAGCGAGGGCAGCCGCCAGTTGTTCGCCGGCCAGTCGCTGACCGCATCGGAGCCGTTGATCGAGCCGCACGTGGAGACGCCAGCCGCAGCTGCCCCGGCCGCTCCCGCGCCGGTCGACCCTCGGTTGTTCGATGCCATGCGCTCGGAACTGTCTGGCCTGCGCGAACTGCTGGAAGTGCAGCTCGGCTCGTTGGCCTGGAACCAGCTGCAGGGCAGCAAGCCGGCCCAGGCCAACCTCTGGCGCCGTTTGCAGCGCATTGGCCTGTCCGGCCCGATTGCCCGCGAACTGCTCGAACTCACCCAGGAAATCGAAGAGCCGCGCCATGCCTGGCGCATGTTGCTGGCGCACCTGGCGCGGATGATCGAGGTGCCCGAGGTCGAGCCGATCGAAGAGGGCGGTGTGATCGCCATGGTCGGCCCCGCCGGCATGGGCAAGACCACCACCCTGGCCAAGCTCGCCGCGCGCTATGTACTCAAGTATGGCCCGCAGAACCTGGCCTTGGTGAGCATGGACAGCTTCCGCATCGGTGCCCAGGAACAGCTCAAGACCCTGGGGCGCATCCTCAACGTGCCGGTGACCTATGTCGACCCGGGACAGTCGCTGGCCCAGGCGCTGGAGCCGCTGCTGCGCAAGCGCGTAGTACTGATCGACACCGCCGGCCTGCAGGCCAGCGACCCGGCCCTGCGCATGCAGCTGGAAAGCCTGGCCAGCCGCGGCATCGCCTCACAGAATTACCTGGTGCTGGCCACCACCAGCCAGAAGCAGGTGCTGACCGCCGCCTACCACAGCTACAAGCGCTGCGGCCTGGCCGGTTGCATCTTGACCAAACTCGATGAAACGGCGAGCCTCGGCGATGTGCTGAGCCTGGCCATCAGTCATGAACTGCCCGTGGCCTACCTCACCGATGGCCCGCGCATTCCTGACGACCTGCACTTGCCGCGGGCGCACCAACTGGTGACTCGAGCCGTGAATGTGCAGTTGCAGGACGAGCCCAGCGAAGAGGCCATGGCCGACATGTTCGCTGATCTCTATCACAACCCACGGCGAGCGGGTTGATGAAGCGTGTGCAAAATACCTACACCAAGGGGGCTGCTGCATCGCCCCTCGTGTGGCTTGGGTCCAAGCGAGACAAGGTAAACAACGAACATGGGTAGCATGCATCCCGTACAGGTGATCGCCGTAACCGGTGGCAAAGGTGGCGTCGGCAAGACTAACGTTTCAGTGAACCTGTCCCTGGCACTGGCCGAGCTCGGCCGCCGGGTCATGCTGCTGGACGCCGACCTGGGCCTGGCCAATGTCGACGTGTTGCTGGGCCTGACCCCGAAACGCACCCTGGCCGATGTCATTGAAGGGCGCTGCGAGCTGCGCGACGTGCTGCTGCAGGGGCCCGGCGGTGTACGCATCGTGCCGGCGGCCTCCGGCACCCAGAGCATGGTGCACCTGGCGCCGGCCCAACATGCCGGGCTAATCCAGGCCTTCAGCGAGATCGGCGACAACCTCGACGTGCTGGTGATCGACACCGCTGCGGGTATTGGTGACTCAGTAGTCAGCTTCGTCCGCGCGGCGCAGGAGGTGCTGCTGGTGGTGTGCGACGAACCCACTTCGATCACTGACGCCTACGCGCTGATCAAACTGCTCAACCGCGACTACGGGATGAACCGTTTCCGCGTGTTGGCCAACATGGCGCAGAGCCCGCAGGAAGGTCGCAATCTGTTCGCCAAGCTGACCAAGGTCACCGACCGCTTCCTCGATGTCGCCCTGCAATACGTCGGCGCCGTGCCGTACGACGAGTGTGTGCGCAAGGCAGTGCAAAAGCAGCGGGCGGTCTACGAGGCCTTCCCGCGCTCCAAATGCGCGCTGGCGTTCAAGGCCATTGCGCAGAAGGTCGACAGCTGGCCGTTGCCAGCCAACCCGCGCGGGCACCTGGAGTTCTTCGTCGAGCGCCTGGTACAGCCCACCAGTGCAGGGCCAGTGCTATGAGTGCAAGCGGTTTCAAGATGTACAGCAAGGCGTCCAAGGACGCCCAGTACGAACTGATCGAACGCTACGCCCCGCTGGTCAAGCGCATTGCCTACCACCTGCTGGCGCGCCTGCCGGCCAACGTGCAGGTCGAAGACCTGATCCAGGCCGGCATGATCGGCCTGCTGGAAGTCGCCAACAAGTACGACGCCAGCAAGGGCGCGAGCTTTGAAACCTACGCCGGCATCCGCATCCGCGGCGCCATGCTCGACGAGGTGCGCAAGGGCGACTGGGCGCCACGTTCGGTGCACCGCAACACCCGCATGGTCAGCGACGCGATGCGCGCCGTTGAAGCCAGAACCGGCCGCGACGCTAAAGATCATGAAGTTGCTGCCGAACTTCAATTGAGTCTCGATGATTACTACGGGATTTTGAACGATACCCTGGGCAGCCGCCTGTTCAGTTTCGACGACCTGTTGCAGGACGGCGAGCACGAAGGGCTGCACGAGGATGGCGCCAGTGGCCAGGTCGAGCCGTCGCGCGACCTGGAGGACGAGCGCTTCCAGGCTGCACTGACCGATGCCATCGCCAACCTGCCGGAGCGTGAGCGGCTGGTCCTGGCGCTGTACTACGACGAAGAACTGAACCTCAAGGAAATCGGTGAGGTGCTGGGGGTCAGCGAATCGCGTGTCAGCCAGCTGCACAGCCAGTGCGCTGCACGCCTGCGCAGCCGCCTCGGGGAATGGCGGGCGCGTTGAGCTCGGGGTCGTTGCAGTCGTTTTCACGTTGTACCGAATTGATTGAATGCGCGCTCGGGGCCGAGCGTGTTAGAGACTGCTTGGAGGTCTAATTGAACAAAGACATGAAAATCCTCATCGTTGACGACTTTTCGACGATGCGGCGGATCATCAAGAACCTGCTGCGTGATCTGGGCTTCACCAACACCGACGAAGCCGACGACGGCACCACGGCGCTGCCGATGCTCGAAAGCGGCCATTACGACTTCCTGGTGACCGACTGGAACATGCCGGGCATGTCCGGTATCGACCTGCTGCGCAAGGTGCGTGCGCACGAGCGCCTGAAGGGTATGCCGGTGCTGATGGTGACCGCCGAAGCCAAGCGCGACCAGATCATCGAAGCGGCCCAGGCCGGGGTCAACGGCTACGTGGTCAAGCCGTTCACCGCGCAGGTACTCAAAGAAAAGATCGAGAAGATCTTCGAACGCGTCAACGGCTGAATCAGCTCAGGGGGCGCCATGGAATCAACACAAACATCTTTGGGGGAGTTCGAATCGACCCTGAAGAAGCATGCCCAGGAGTTGGTCGAAAGCCTGGAGAAGGGGCAGTTCGGCGAGGCGGTGCAGCTGATCCATCAGCTCAACCAGACCCGCGACCGGGGCCTGTACCAGGAAGTCGGCAAGCTGACCCGTGAGCTGCACAGCGCGATCGTCAGCTTCCAGATCGACCCGCGCATGCCGCAGGCCGAGGAGGTCTCGCAGATCACCGACGCCACCGAGCGTTTGTCCTATGTGGTCAAACTCACCGAAGGCGCCGCCAACCGCACCATGGACCTGGTCGAGGAGAGCACGCCGGTGCTCAACGAGCTGGCGGCTGAGGCGCAGAACCTGAGTGTCGACTGGCAGCGCTTCATGCGCCGCGAAGTTGCTGCGCCGGAATTCCGTGACTTGGTCAAGCGCGTCGACAGTTTCCTGACGCACAGTGCCGAAGGTAACCGCAAGGTGTCTGGCCACCTCAATGACATTCTGCTGGCCCAGGACTATCAGGACCTGACCGGGCAGGTGATCAAGCGGGTGACCACGCTGGTGACCGAAGTCGAAAGCAATCTGCTCAAGCTTGTGCTGATGGCCAGTCAGGTCGACCGTTTTGCCGGTATCGAACATGACCACCAGCAGCTACGTGCTGAAAAAGATGAAGAAAAATATCCGGCTCGGGGTGAAGGTCCGCAGATTCATGCCGATAAGCGTGAAGACGTCGTGTCCGGTCAGGACGATGTCGATGATCTGCTGTCCAGCCTGGGTTTTTGAGGAGCACGTTTAATGAGCTTCGGCGCCGATGAAGAAATCCTTCAGGATTTCCTGGTAGAAGCCGGCGAAATTCTTGAGCAACTGTCCGAGCAACTGGTCGAGCTGGAAAGCCGGCCCGACGATGCCGACCTGCTCAATGCGATCTTTCGCGGTTTCCACACTGTAAAAGGGGGCGCCGGCTTCCTCCAGCTCAACGAGCTGGTGGAGTGCTGCCATATCGCCGAGAACGTGTTCGACATCCTGCGCAAAGGTGAGCGCCGAGTCGACGCGGAGCTGATGGACGTGGTGCTCGAAGCGCTGGACACGGTCAACAGCATGTTCGGCCAGGTGCGCGAACGCAGCGAAGTGACCCCGGCCACGCCCGAGCTGCTGGCGGCGTTGTCGCGCCTGGCCGAGCCGGGTAGCGCCCCAGCACCGGCAGCGGTGGTCGAGGCTGCGCCTAAGCCTGCCGCCGAGGCGGACATCACCGATACCGAATTCGAACAGCTGCTCGATTCGCTCGACGCGGTCAAGGCTGAAGCTGCCGCTGCAGAACAGCAACTGCACGGCGAGACTTCGAGCGGCGGCGGCGCAGACGAGATCACCGACGCCGAGTTCGAATCGTTGCTCGACCAGTTGCACGGCAAGGGCCAGTTCTCGGCTGATGTCGTGGCCAGTGAGCCCGTCGCCGTTGCCGCCAGCGCGCCGGCCAGCGACGAGATCACCGACGAAGAATTCGAGTCGCTGCTGGATCAGTTGCATGGCAAGGGCAGCTTCCAGGCCGATGCGCTGCCGGCTGCCACGGCCGCTGTGGCCAGCGCTGCACCGGCTGCCGGCACCGGCGACGAAATCAGCGAGCACGAGTTTGAAGCGCTGCTGGATCAGCTGCATGGCAAAGGCAAGTTCTCCGGCGATACCGTCTCCGCCGAAGCGCCGGCTGCCGTTGCCGCACCGGTCGCCGCCAAGCCGCAAATCCAGCCCGCTGCCAAGCCGGCACCGGCACCCGCCGCTGCGGCCAAGCCTGCCGCGCCAGCCCGTGCCCCAGCGGCCGAAAAGCCTGTCAGCGAAGCGGAAACCACCGTGCGTGTCGACACCGCGCGCCTGGACGAGATCATGAACATGGTCGGCGAACTGGTGCTGGTGCGTAACCGCCTGGTGCGCCTGGGCCTGAACAGCGGCGATGAGGCCATGTCCAAGGCCGTGTCGAACCTCGACGTGGTCACCGCCGACCTGCAGACCGCGGTGATGAAAACCCGCATGCAGCCGATCAAGAAAGTCTTCGGCCGCTTTCCGCGCTTGGTCCGCGACCTGGCTCGCCAGCTCAAGAAAGAGATCAACCTGGAGCTGGTCGGTGAAGAAACCGACCTCGACAAGAACCTGGTCGAGGCCCTGGCCGACCCGTTGGTGCACTTGGTGCGTAACGCCGTCGACCATGGCGTCGAGATGCCCGAGGAGCGTGAAGCCTCGGGCAAGGCGCGGACCGGTCGCGTGGTGCTGTCGGCCGAACAGGAAGGCGACCACATCCTGCTGTCGATTTCTGACGACGGCAAGGGCATGGACCCCAACATCCTGCGCGCCAAGGCCGTGGAAAAAGGCCTGATGGACAAGGACGCCGCCGAGCGCCTGAGCGAGTCGGACTGCTACAACCTGATCTTCGCCCCAGGTTTCTCGACCAAGACGGAAATTTCCGACGTGTCCGGCCGTGGTGTCGGCATGGACGTGGTGAAGACCAAGATTTCCCAGCTCAATGGCTCGATCAATATCTACTCGGCCAAGGGCCAGGGTTCGAAGATCGTCATCAAGGTGCCGCTGACCCTGGCGATCATGCCGACGCTGATGGTGATGCTGGGCAACCAGGCGTTCGCCTTCCCCCTGGTCAACGTCAACGAGATCTTCCACCTCGACCTGTCGCGCACCAACGTGGTCGACGGCCAGGAAGTGGTGATCGTGCGCGACAAGGCGCTGCCGCTGTTCTACCTCAAGCGCTGGCTGGTCCAGGGCCAGGTGCACGAAGAGCAGCGCGAGGGCCATGTGGTGATTCTCTCGGTCGGTACCCAGCGGATCGGCTTCGTGGTCGACCAACTGGTGGGCCAGGAAGAGGTGGTGATCAAGCCGCTGGGCAAGATGCTGCAGGGCACCCCAGGCATGTCCGGCGCCACCATCACCGGCGACGGTCGCATTGCGCTGATCCTCGACGTACCGAGCATGCTCAAGCGTTACGCGGCGCGGCGTATTTGATTTCGGTGGCGCGCCCTGGTGGGCTGCGCCACCTAATGGAGTGTTTATGGCAGTCAAGGTCCTGGTGGTGGATGATTCCGGTTTCTTCCGCCGCCGCGTCTCGGAAATCCTCTCGGCCGACCCGACGATCCAGGTCGTGGGTACCGCGACCAACGGCAGGGAGGCGATCGATCAGGCGCTGGCGCTCAAACCCGATGTCATCACCATGGATTACGAAATGCCCATGATGGATGGCATCACCGCTGTGCGGCACATCATGCAGCGCTGCCCGACGCCGGTGTTGATGTTCTCCTCGCTGACCCACGAAGGCGCTCGGGTGACCCTCGATGCCTTGGACGCCGGCGCGGTGGATTACCTGCCGAAGAACTTCGAAGACATCTCGCGCAACCCGGAGAAGGTCAAGCAGATGCTCTGCGAAAAGGTGCATACCCTTTCGCGCAGCAACCGCCGTTTTGGCGGCTACGCAAGCCCTGCGCCGGTCGCCGCGCCAGCGCCAACCAGCAGCGCTCCTGCCCCGGTCAGTAGCCTCGCCAATCACGCCCCGGTGCGCACGGCGGTGCCCACCCGTACCGCGGCAGCGGCGCCTGCACATTCGCCGGCTCCCAAACGCAAGCCTTACAAGCTGGTGGCCATAGGTACGTCCACCGGTGGGCCGGTGGCCCTGCAGCGCGTGCTGACTCAGCTGCCAGCAGGCTTCCCGGCGCCCATCGTGCTGATCCAGCACATGCCGGCGGCGTTCACCAAGGCCTTTGCCGAGCGTCTCGACAAGCTCTGCAAGATCACCGTGAAGGAAGCCGAAGACGGCGACCTGCTGCGCCCCGGTCTGGCGCTGTTGGCCCCCGGTGGCAAGCAGATGATGATCGATGGCCGCGGCACGGTGAAGATCCTGCCCGGTGACGAGCGCCTGAACTACAAGCCGTGCGTGGACATTACTTTTGGCTCGGCGGCGAAATCCTACGGTGACAAGGTGCTTTCGGTGGTGCTCACCGGCATGGGCGCCGATGGCCGTGAAGGCGCGCGCCTGCTAAAGCAGGGTGGCAGCACCGTGTGGGCCCAGGATGAAGCCAGCTGCGTGATCTATGGCATGCCCATGGCCATCGTCAAGGCCAACCTGGCCGACGCGGTGTACAGCCTGGATGAAATCGGCAAGCACCTGGTCGAGGCCTGCGTCTGATGGATGTCCTTAGCCTGATTGGCCTGATCCTGGCCTTCGTCGCCATTATCGGCGGCAACTTCCTCGAAGGCGGTCACGTCGGTGCGTTGCTCAACGGCCCGGCGGCGCTGATCGTACTCGGCGGCACCCTGGCGGCGGCGTTGCTGCAGTCGCCGCTGTCGTCGTTCAAGCGTGCCATGCAGATTGCGCGCTGGATCATCTTCCCGCCACGGGTCGACCTGGCCGGTGGTATCGACCGGGTGGTGAACTGGAGCCTGACGGCGCGCAAGGAAGGCCTGCTGGGCCTGGAAGGCGTGGCCGATGGCGAGCCCGACCCGTATGCGCGCAAGGGCCTGCAACTGCTGGTCGACGGCGCTGAACCCGAAGCCATCCGCAGTATCCTCGAAGTCGACTTCCTGACCCAGGAAGGCCGCGATATCCAGGCCGCCAAGGTGTTCGAAAGCATGGGCGGCTATGCGCCGACCATTGGCATCATCGGTGCGGTGATGGGCCTGATCCATGTAATGGGCAACCTGGCCGACCCTTCGCAGCTGGGCAACGGCATCGCCGTGGCGTTCGTCGCCACCATCTACGGCGTTGCCAGCGCCAACCTGATCCTGCTGCCGGTCGCCAACAAACTCAAAGCCATCGTCATGCGCCAGTCGCGCTATCGCGAGATGCTGCTCGAAGGCCTGTTGTCGATTGCCGAAGGTGAAAACCCGCGCTCGATCGAGCTGAAGCTGCAAGGCTTCATGGAGTAACCCATGCGTCGCCGTCGTCATACCGAGGAACACGAGAATCACGAACGCTGGCTGGTGTCGTACGCCGACTTCATCACCTTGCTGTTCGCTTTTTTCGTGGTCATGTATTCGATTTCCTCGATCAACGAGGGCAAGTACAAAGTTGTCTCGCAAGCATTGCTGGGGGTGTTCAACGACCCGGAGCGGAGCATGAGGCCGATCCCCATCGGTGATGAGCAACCGCTCAGCGTCAAGCCGGCCGAGCCGTTGATCAAGGACAGCGAACAGACTGACGCGGGCCTGGCGCAGAACAGAGTCGACCCGCTGAAAGCCATCAGCGATGATGTGCGCGATGCCTTTGGCGACCTGATCAAGTCCGACCAGATGACGGTGCGCGGCAACGAGTTGTGGGTGGAAATCGAGCTCAACTCTTCGTTGCTGTTTGGTAGCGGCGATGCGATGCCCAGTGACAAGGCGTTCGACATCATCGAGAAGGTGGCCAACATCCTCAAACCGTTCGCCAACCCGGTGCACGTCGAAGGCTTCACCGACAACCTGCCGATCCGCACGGCGCAGTACCCGACCAATTGGGAGCTGTCTTCGGCGCGGGCGGCAAGCATCGTCCGCCTGCTGGCGATGGAAGGGGTCAACCCGGCGCGCATGGCGTCGGTCGGTTACGGTGAGTATCAGCCGCTGGCCAGCAACGACACCGCCGAAGGGCGCGCGCGCAACCGCCGGGTGGTGCTGGTGATATCCCGCAACCTTGAAGTGCGCCGTAGCCTTACAGGTTCCGGCACTGCCAATGCGAGCCCGGACGCGGCGCTGCGTCGGGCTGGCACACAAAGTGCACCGGCAACGGGGAGCAGTCACTAAGTCAATTCTCTGTCGTGCCTGGTTGTGGGAGCGGGCTTGCCGATACGTCGGACCGCCCGCGAATGGGGCGATGCGGTGGATGGCACGGGCTACACCCGTGTTCGCGGGACAAGCCCGCTCCCACAAGGGGGGGCGTTAATAATTGAGACAGAGTTGTCCTATGAGAGTCTGGGCAGTAGCCAATCAAAAAGGCGGGGTCGGCAAGACCACCACCACTATCGCCCTGGCCGGCCTGCTGGCCGAGGCGGGCAAGCGCGTGGTCGTCGTCGACCTCGACCCGCACGGCTCGATGACCAGCTATTTCGGGCACAATCCCGATGCCCTGGAACACAGCTGCTACGACCTGTTCCTGCACAAGGGCCAGGTGCCGGAAGGCTTGCCCGGGCAACTGTTGCTGCCCACCAGTCATGAGCGTATCTCGCTGCTGCCTTCGAGCACTGCATTGGCGGTGCTGGAGCGCCAGTCGCCAGGGCAGAGCGGCCTGGGTCTGGTGATCGCCAAGAGTCTGGCGCAGCTGTGGCAGGACTTCGACTTCGCCCTGATCGACAGCCCGCCGTTGCTGGGTGTGCTGATGGTCAATGCCTTGGCTGCCAGCCAGCAGCTGGTAGTGCCGGTGCAGACCGAGTTCCTTGCGGTCAAAGGTCTGGAGCGCATGATCGGTACCCTGGCCATGGTCAACCGCTCGCGCAAGCAAGCCTTGCCGTACCAGATCGTGCCGACCCTGTTCGACCGCCGTACCCAGGCCTCGCTGGGCACGCTCAAGGTGCTGCGTGATACCTATGAACATCAGGTGTGGCAGGGCTATATCCCGGTCGATACGCGCCTGCGTGATGCCAGCCGCAACGGCGTCACGCCCTCGCAGTTCGATGGCAAGAGCCGCGGGGTGATCGCTTACCGGGCACTGCTCAAGCACCTGCTCACTTACAAGACTGCCGTGCAGGTGGCGTCATGACGATCAAGACCGGCAGCCGGCCGCAGTTGGCCCTGCAGTCCTACCTCGATGGCCTGCTGCAGGAGGCCACCGAAGCCGAAGATCTTCTCGATTTACCAGCACCGACGGCTGGCGATGAATTCGCCGACGCTGTGCGTGAAGAGCAGGCCCGCGATGCCCGCCAGCACGCCGAGGTGCCCAGGCCCTTCGCTGAACCGCTGTTGAAAGTGCTGCCCACCGTATTGCCGGTCGAAGAACCGGTGGTTGCTGTGGTCGAGGCCGAGGTGGTGGCCGAAGCCAGCATCCCGATGCTGACCGAAGTCCAGGCACTCGAACCGGTCGCGCCGCTGGTCGAGGTGCACCTGCCTGCGCCGAACGTGCCGGCCCCGCCAGCCACGCCCGATGGCCGTCCGCTGTGGGCGGCCGAGCCGTTCGAGTGCCTGCTGTTCGACGTCGCCGGTTTGACCCTGGCAGTACCCCTGGTGTGCCTGGGCTCGATCTACAGCCTGGAAGGCCAGGAGCTGACGCCGCTGTTTGGCCAGCCGGACTGGTTCCTCGGCATCCTGACCTGCCAGGCGGGCAATTTGAAGGTGCTGGACACCGCGCGCTGGGTGATGCCCGACCGCTACCGGGACGACTTCCGCCAGGGCCTGAATTACGTGATTTCCGTGCAGGGCTACGAATGGGGGTTGGCCGTGCACCAGGTCAGCCGCTCGCTGCGCCTGGACCCGGCCGAGATCAAGTGGCGCAGCCAGCGTGGCCAGCGCCCGTGGCTGGCCGGCACGGTCATCGAACATATGTGTGCACTGCTCGACGTCGCCGAACTGGCCGAGCTGATCGCCAGTGGCGCGGTCAAGCAGCTGCACGCCAAACACCAATAACTGCGAACACACCGCCATGGGCGGATTTTGAGGGCTAGGGGAATGAAAAAGTCGTCTGCACAGGGTTCCGAAGATCCAATCCTGCAATGGGTAACCTTCCGTCTGGACAACGAGTCCTACGGCATCAACGTGATGCAGGTGCAGGAAGTACTGCGCTACACCGAGATTGCTCCGGTGCCGGGCGCGCCAAGCTATGTGCTGGGTATCATCAACCTGCGCGGCAACGTGGTGACCGTCATCGACACCCGCCAGCGCTTCGGCTTGATGCCTACCGAGGTAACGGACAACACCCGTATCGTGATCATCGAAGCCGACAAGCAAGTGGTCGGCATCCTGGTCGACAGCGTGGCTGAAGTGGTCTACCTGCGCCAGTCGGAGATCGAGACCGCGCCGAACGTTGGCAACGAAGAGTCGGCCAAGTTCATCCAGGGTGTGTGCAACAAGAACGGCGAACTGCTGATCCTGGTCGAGCTGGACAAGATGATGACCGAAGAAGAGTGGTCCGAGCTGGAGAACATCTGAGTTGATTTTCGAGGTTGCTGTCATCTTCCTGGCGCTGCTGTGGGCCCTGAGCCTGTGGTTCTTCCTCAACTACAGCAAGCGCCAACGCGAGCTGGCCGCGCAGCAGGCCGTGGGCGATGCGTTGCGTGACCAGCGCATCAAGGATTTGGCCAAAAGCCTGGATGACTACCAGAACGGCACCGTGCGCATGGGTGAGGCCATCCATGAGCTGCGCGTGGCGGTAGCCAGCGTGCCGGACCGGTTGGAGCGCCTGGAACAGCGCGACCCCAGCAGCGTGACCTTCAGCCAGGCGGCCAAGCTTGTCGGAATGGGCGCAAGCGTCTCTGAGTTGACAGAGTCCTGCGGGCTTACCCAGGCCGAGGCGGAGTTGATGAGCAAGCTGCATCGGTCGGAGTGAAGAGGGGGCCACGTGTGCAGTGGCACCCTGATGGCTTCGGTCTCAAGTGTGTTTCCAGGACTGAGTGCCGCCTATGCGCGCGACGCGGCTCAGCGGGAAGGCCTGATCAAACGCTGACATCATGGCCTCGGGCGTTGCGATGTAGCGTTTATTGACCAACCTGATGCCGTGCAGATTCCATAGCTGGCGCAGCTGTGCCAAGTCCGGCAGGTGGCGGTCGATCATGTCACTGAGCAGGCGCGGGCCGGTGAGGTAGCTCAGGGTCTTTGCGTACTCTGTGAAGGCCTCGGGATTTTCCAGCGGGTCTGGCCTGTGCAGGTAGAAGCCGGGTTCTGCCAGCCAGCGCTCGTTCATTTCCGCGCTGATGGCCAGTAGCGTGGGGTTGCCTGCCTGGCTACCGATGACGCTGTTGTTGAACAGGCAGTCCATGCCTAAAGTCTCGTTGGACATGGGATAAGGCAGCAGGATGCCGTCAGCCGAGCACGGTAACTGCAGGTTCGCCATCGGCTGGCCGACAAAACCTGCACGTTCGCCTTGGGGATACTCGCCTGGCGTCAGGAGACTGTCATCGAGGTCCATGTACAGGCCTCCTTCGTGATAAAGCAGGTGATAGCGCAGTACGTCCGAAGCCGAGGCATAGTTGCGTGCAACGCCATCATTGCCGTCGATAGCGGCCTGAAACTGTGCAAAACCGGGCGTTTGCCTGAAGCTCTCGTACAACGGCTGGTTTTCCAGTGGGAAGACCTGCACGCTGGGTGCGTGCTCAATCAGCAGCTGCAGGTTTTCCTGATAGACCTCGGCGCTGGCGTTACTGAGGTAGAGGCGCAGCGACCAGGGGGTGCCCTCGAGCAGGGCCGCGTTCTTGCCAATATTTTCCAGCAGCGCAGTCCCTATGACCTTGTCGCCAACCCAGATGCCGGATATGTGCGTGGGTAGGTTTGCCTGGGCTTCGGCGAGCGGACGCTGCAAGTCGACTGGCAGGTGCAAATCAATACCCAAGGCGCGCAGGGTCGCCATGCGTGCCTGGTCGTTGGCCTGATGTTCGGCGTCTACCTTCTGCAGGTCCCTTGTGTCGAGAGTAGCCCGGTAATGGGTTGGTTCGACTTCGTCCAGATAATCGCCCTTGAGAAAAGCGTCAGCTTCGACGTCATACACCACATCGCCGAGATAACCGCCTACTGAAGCGCTCATCAAGTCAGGGTCCCCGGTGTACCTGGGGATCCGCTGCACTGCAGCCGCGGTAGCCGGATCGGCCCCCGGCAAAGGTTCGATGGTAGTGTTCCGGCGGAAGAACGCTACCCCTTGTGGCTCCGCAAAGTGGGGTGGGTCCATGGGGCTCAACGGATAGCCCATCTGGCCGTTTATTTCGCGAGGGGCTACGAAGCGGCTGCTCCGCCAGCGAAACAGCAAGCGTCGCTCGTTTGCCACGGCGTGCGCCAGCGGCGCGGCATTGAGCAAGCCGAAGACGGTGTCGCTGACCCCTGCGGCTTTCTGTTCGGCAGTCTTGCCGTTGATCGCTTGATCCAGACCCAGGCCAAACTGGGCCACGCCCCCGAGCGCGAAGACGATAGCCAGTTCGGGTACGACCAGCGACAACGGCGCAAGCAGGTTGCAGGCTGAGCGCAGGTAACCGAGCCATCGGGCTTTTTCGACGTCGCGGGCAGTGGTGATCATGGCATCAGCATCACGGTAACTGCGTTGGCGCTGGCGTTCAGTCAGGGCCAGGAACAGGTCGCCGGTGATGGGCTGGCTGTATTTGCTCACCTTGTAGTTGATGTAGATGGCGGGCTTCCACACGCCCTCGGTGGTGAACCCCGGTCGATCCGACGACAGGTGATTAGGCTTAGGATAGGCTGCCAGGCCGTCAAGCGCCGTAGCCAGGCCACTGTAGCTGAGGCCGTCGGCCCGTTCATCGACCGGGAAGTGCGCCTCCAGGGCCAGGCGAGTGTCCGGGCGCTTGCATTGCTTGGCAAACCACTGCTGCATCGCCTCTGCGGTGCTGAACTCATGCAATGGCGAGGAATTGCCGGGGATATACAAGAGCGTGAGGCCGTTGGCACTGTCCGTGAAGCAGATCAGATCGGTGGCCGCGTAACCGTAGACGTTCAGCGGCCAGGCTTGCACGCCGGAAGCATCGGGAGCCAGGCCAGCGGCCCGCCATGCCAGCCAAGCGGCATTGTGGCTCAGGCTGCCGTCGGCGGCTTGCTTGTTGCACGCCGCAATGAAGTTCACCCGCTGACAGGTGCTGTGGTTCTGCGCATGGTCCTGCCAATAGCTGTCGAGCATGTGCCGGTAGGTGGTATGAAAGTCCAGATCCCAGATGAACTTCTGAAAGGTTTCAGCGGCTAACGGGACATGTGTATCGCTGCTGTAGCGCTGTACAGGCTCGCGCCGGAACAGGCCGTTGAAGACTTCATAGCCGGTGCCGTTGGTCAGTGAGTCCGGCGTCTGCAGCCGATCGACAATCTGCATCGCCCCGGGCATCTGGCCGGCCCAAGGTTCGTGCATCAAGGCGCCGATCAAGTTGTTGTCGGACTCACCTTGCCAATTGCCGAGCAGGGCTTCGGTCAGGCTCGTGCGCTGTGCCACTACCGCGTTCCAGCCGCCGTGGCCGTCGCTCTGGTAGTGCAAGGTCACCACATCGGTGTGCTCGATATCCAGCTTCACACCTTGCGTAGTGCTCCAGCGTTCGATCGCCTGGTTGGCCGCGTGGTCCGGGCGAGGGAAGTGGGCGAGATGCGCGCGGACGAAGTCTGTTCCGGATAGGGAATGCTCATGGTGATACCTGCGTTGTTCGAAGGTGAACACTCTGAGGGGCGCTGTACGCCAGGCAGCGGTAATTGATTAACACCGCGCCTGGTTGCCAGCGTTTACTGGCTTTCTCGCCTACTGCGCAATCCAGCTGTGGGCGCTTCCCATACGCGCAATGAGGTCGAGTGGCGCGTACTCCCTGAGGATCGAGCTGAATTGTGAGAGATTGAGCGCGCTGTGCACGTCATAGAGGGGGGAACCCAGCAGGGAGCAGGCTTCGCGCAACTGCTTGAGCGCCGGCAGCTGCGTGTCGATGACGGCATTGAGTACGCCGGGGCCGGTCATCAAGCTCAGTTTCCGCGTGTAGTCCAATGCGGCGGCGGTCGGCAGCTGCGCGTTCGGGCGGCGAGTGTAGAAGTGCGGGTCCAGCTCGAAGCGTCGAAGGATCTCGTCCGATATCGCATCCAGGGTTGGATTCTGTGAATGGCTGCCGATCATGCTGTTGTTGTTCACGAAACCACAGTCGGTGTTATAGGGCGCTGTCTCTTTTGGGCTGACTGGCACCAACGTCGTAGGTCAGCAAGGGGCATCCCGGAGTGATATCCCTGGAGCGCGCTGTCTGATCCTGGAAGCCTTGGGGGGCTTTGCCTTGCAACTGCCAGGCGAAGGCGATGATTTCGGCGATGGTCAGGTACAGCGCTTCTGGAATCTGGTCGCCCAGTTCCAGGCGTGCCAACAGGCTCACCAACTCGGCGTTCTCATAGATCGGCACTTCGTGCTCGCGCGCCAGGGCCAGAATGGCTTCGGCCAGTGCGTCGTCACCTTTGGCGCTGAGGGTAGGGGCCTGCTGGCCGTCATAGCTCAGGGCGATGGCCTGGCGGGGTGGTTTGGCAGTCATGCGGTCTCGTCTACCCAGCGTTGTTCCACCCGCGTGCGCGGGCCTTGTGGCGGGATGCCGGAGTGGCACTCCAGGTCGCCGACATCCAGGCCTCGGGCCAGCAGGCGGTCGCGCAGTTGGCCGAGCTGGCTGTCGATCAGTCGTGCAGTCTGCTCACGCTCAGCCCACAGCTGGCCGGACAGGCGCCCCTGGGTCAATTGCGCTTGAACTTGCAGTGGCCCCAGCGGCGCCAGGTCGAAGGCCAGCTCAATGCGCCATAACGCCTGCAGCGGGTCTTGCGGTTCGCGCTGGCGATCAGCCTGTTGCTGTGGGGTTTCCTCACGCTGAAGCTTGACCTGCAGCGGGATGAATTCTTGACCGTGACGCACCGGGATCTCAGTTTGCCAGGTGGTTTGCAGGTTTCCGTTTTCCAGTGTGCCGGATTGTTGCAGGCTGCTCAGGGCATGGCTCTGCAAGCGAGAGATGGCGGCGGCGGCCAGGCGCAGCAGTTGCTGCAGATCCCCTTCGTTTTCCATGGCCTGCAACAGCCGTGAGGGCAATGGAAAAGCACCCGGTGCTGGCTTTGGGCTGACCCGCTCCAGCATGCCCAGCGCACCGCGGGCCATGGCCGGCATTACCTGAGCCAGGGTGAGCGGGCTGGCGGGTGCGCCCACCGAGGCCTGGGCCACCAGCCGCACCAGCTGTGCCTTGAGGTCAGTGACGACACTGGCGCTCAGGCCATTGAGCAGCTTGGCCTCAAGGAAGACGCCGCTGTTGTTGAGGGCCTGGGCGAGCGCTTTGCCGTCGCTGAGCTGGCGTGCATCCGCAAGGCCGGCCAGCAGGCTGTTGGCGGTGCTGCGCAGCTCGCCATCACTGATTGGGCTGTTGGCAATCTGCTGCAAGGCATTGAGCATGCCGGGCAAAGACGCTTGTCGACCTTGTTGGGTGAGCAACTGATGGGCGACGTTCAACTGCTCCTGGCGATTGCTGAGCGGCACGAAGCGCAGCGACTGATCATCCTGCACCAAGGCGCTGAGCAAGCTGCCGATCGGCAGTGGACGCGGGCTGTCGAGGGTCAGCGTGGCGCCGGCCTGGGCCGTGTTCAGCAGGCTCACCAGCGAGCGGAAACTGGCCACTTCGCCGGGGTTTTTCGGCAGTGCCTGGTTGGTCAGGACCTTGCCCTGCAGCAGAGTGCCGACCGGGACCTTGCCAGTGTCGAGCTGGGTGAGGGTGGCGACGTTGCTGGCGCTGGCCTGTTGTAGCAGAACGTTCAAGCGGTCGCTTTGGGGTTGGCTGACGGTGATCTGGCTCCCCGGGGGGATCGGCTGATTGGCCGTGGCCTGAACCTGAGCTTGATTGCCATTGGCCTGCAACACCTGCAATACCAGCTGGAAGGTGCTACCGGTTTGGCGCAGGCTCAGCACGTCGGCCTGGGCAGCTTCGCCCGGCTTGAGCAACCCCGGCTGCGCCTGGGTCAGTTTGAGCAGTTCGCCGGTCAGCTGAGCCTTGATCGCCTGCGCATTGATAGCGTTTTGTGCGCCGACACTATTGATTTCAGTCATGATTGTATACAACCTGTGAGGCCCGACCTCTTGGCAGCAGGGCAGCTCATGTAATAATGCCCGCCGTTCGCCACTGCCAGTATAACGGCAGCGAGGGGGACGACTTGAGAAGCATATAGATAAGGCGAACCCGTGACCCTTCACCTTCAAGCCGCAGGCCTGGCGTGCGAGCGCGACTGGCGCCTGTTGTTCGAGCACCTCGATTTCGAACTGCGGCCCGGCGACATGCTGCAGATCAGCGGCCCCAACGGCAGCGGCAAGACCAGCCTGCTGCGCCTGCTGGCCGGGTTGATGCAGCCCACCGCCGGGCGGATTCTGCTGGGCGGCCAACCACTGGGCGAACAGCGCCACGCACTGGCCAGCATCCTGCTATGGATCGGCCACGCCGCAGGGATCAAGGACCTACTCACCGCCGAGGAAAACCTCGCTTGGCTCTGCGCCCTGCACCAGCCGGCTACCGCTGAGGCGATCTGGGCAGCCCTGGCGGCGGTCGGCCTGCGTGGTTTCGAAGACGTTCCCTGCCATACGCTGTCGGCCGGCCAGCAGCGCCGGGTCGCACTCGCGCGGTTGTATCTCGACACCCCGCCGCTGTGGATCCTCGACGAACCGTTCACCGCCCTCGACAAGCAGGGCGTGGCTCAGCTCGAAAGGCACCTGGCAGCCCACTGCGAACAGGGCGGCACGGTGGTGCTGACCACGCACCACACCCTCGAATGCAAGCCGTCCGGCTACCGTGAATTGAACCTGGGGCAATGGGCGGCATGAGCGTATTCATCCTGTTGCTGCGCCGCGAAGCGCGCCTGTTGTTCCGCCGCCCGGCAGAGCTGGCCAACCCGTTGGTGTTCTTCGCCATTGTCGTCGCGCTGTTTCCGTTGGCGGTCGGTCCGGAAAGCCAATTGTTGCAAACCTTGTCGCCCGGGCTGGTCTGGGTAGCGGCCTTGCTGGCCGTGCTGCTGTCGCTCGACGGCCTGTTTCGCAGTGATTTCGAAGATGGCTCGCTGGAACAGTGGGTGCTGTCACCGCACCCGCTGGCCCTGTTGGTGCTGGCCAAGGTGTTGGCGCACTGGATCTTTTCCGGGCTGGCGCTGGTATTGTTGGCGCCACTGCTGGCGCTGATGCTAGGGCTGCCGAGTCATTGCCTGCCGGTGCTGCTCGGCTCACTGTTGCTGGGCACCCCGGTGCTGAGCTTGCTGGGTGCGGTCGGCGCGGCGTTGACCGTTGGCCTGAAGCGTGGCGGCTTGCTGCTGGCGTTGCTGATTCTGCCGTTGTATATCCCTGTATTGATCCTGGGCAGTGGTGCGTTGCAGGCGGCATTGCAGAATATGCCGGCCACCGGCCATCTGCTCTGGCTGGCCAGTCTCACGGCCCTGGCAGTCACCTTGGCACCCTTTGCGATAGCGGCCGGCCTGAAGATCAGCGTCGGCGAATAACGAGTCCCGGGCTCTCAAGCCCGGCAAATACCCTGGATGTACCCTGATGAAAATAAGTTGGACGTGGTTCCACAAGCTGGGCTCCCCGAAATGGTTCTATGCCATCAGCGGCCGCATGCTGCCGTGGTTGGCCGTCTCCGCCATCCTGCTGCTGGTTACCGGAGTGGTCTGGGGCCTGGCCTTCGCCCCCGAGGATTACCAGCAGGGCAACAGCTTCCGCATCATCTATATCCACGTGCCGGCGGCGATGCTCGCGCAGTCCTGTTACGTGCTGCTGGCGGTCGCCGGGGTGGTGGGGCTGGTGTGGAAGATGAAGCTGGCCGACGTCGCCCTGCAATGCGCAGCGCCCATCGGTGCCTGGATGACCGCGGTGGCGCTGGTGACCGGGGCCATCTGGGGCAAACCAACCTGGGGCAGCTGGTGGGTGTGGGACGCACGCCTGACCTCGATGCTGATCCTGCTGTTCCTGTACTTCGGCATCATCGCCCTGGGCCAGGCGATCAGTAACCGCGACAGCGCGGCCAAGGCCTGTGCGGTGCTGGCCATCGTTGGCGTGATCAACATTCCGATCATCAAGTATTCGGTGGAGTGGTGGAACACGTTGCACCAGGGCGCCACCTTCACCCTGACCGAAAAGCCGGCAATGCCCGCCGAAATGTGGCTGCCACTGCTGTGCACGGCACTGGGCTTCTACTGCTTCTTCGGCGCCGTGCTGTTGCTGCGCATGCGCCTGGAAGTGCTCAAGCGCGAAGCGCGCGCCAGTTGGGTCAGGGAAGAAGTGATGAACAGCCTGGGTCGGAGGGCCGCGTGATGAGCTTTTCTTCATTCGGCGATTTCCTCGCCATGGGCCACCATGGCCTGTACGTCTGGTCGGCCTATGGCATCTGCCTGGCGGTGTTGGCGGTCAATGTCGCCGCGCCCTTGCTGGCCCGCCGTCGCTACCTGCAAGAAGAGGCGCGCCGTTTGCGCCGGGAGAACAACCTGTGAATCCGCAGCGCAAGAAACGCCTGTTCCTGATTCTCGGCCTGCTGGCCGGGGTCGCGGTGGCCGTCGGCTTTGCCTTGAGCGCCCTGCAACAGAACATCAACCTGTTCTACACCCCGACGCAGATCGCCAATGGCGAGGCACCGCTGGACACCCGCATCCGTGCTGGCGGTATGGTCGAGAAGGGTTCGCTGCAGCGCTCGGGCGATTCGCTCGACGTGCGCTTCGTGGTGACCGATTTCAACAAATCGGTGCCGATCACCTACCGTGGCATCCTGCCCGACCTGTTCCGTGAAGGGCAGGGCATCGTCGCCCTGGGCAAGCTCAATGCCGAAGGCGTGGTGGTGGCCGATGAAGTGCTGGCCAAGCACGATGAAAAATACATGCCGCCAGAGGTCACCAAGGCCTTGAAAGAAAGCGGCCAGGCGGAGGCCAAGCCATGAACGCTGCATTGGTGATTCCCGAACTCGGCCAGCTGGCGATGATCCTGGCGATCTGTTTTGCCGTGGTGCAAGCCACGGTACCGCTGCTCGGCGCCTGGCGCGGCGACAGCCTGTGGATGAGCCTGGCACGCCCGGCGGCCTGGGGGCAGTTCGCCTTTCTGGCCTTCGCCTTCGCCTGCCTCACGCACGCCTTCATGACCGACAACTTCTCGGTCGCCTATGTGGCCAGCAACTCCAACAGCGCCTTGCCCTGGTACTACAAGTTCAGCGCCGTGTGGGGCGCGCACGAAGGCTCGTTGCTGCTCTGGGCGCTGATTCTGGGTGGCTGGACCTTCGCCGTTTCGGTGTTCTCGCGCCAACTGCCGCAGGTAATGCTGGCGCGGGTGCTGGCGGTGATGGGCATGATCAGCGTCGGCTTCCTGAGCTTCCTGATCATCACCTCCAACCCCTTCCAGCGGCTGTTGCCGCAAGTGCCGACCGATGGCCGCGACCTCAACCCGCTGCTGCAGGACTTTGGCCTGATCGTCCACCCGCCGATGTTGTACATGGGCTACGTGGGCTTCTCGGTGGCCTTCGCCTTCGCCATCGCCGCGCTGCTGGGCGGGCGCCTGGACGCGGCCTGGGCACGCTGGTCGCGGCCCTGGACCATCGTCGCCTGGGCGTTCCTTGGCGTGGGTATCACCCTGGGCTCGTGGTGGGCTTATTATGAATTGGGCTGGGGCGGCTGGTGGTTCTGGGACCCGGTGGAAAACGCCTCGTTCATGCCCTGGCTGGTCGGCACCGCGTTGATCCACTCACTGGCAGTGACGGAAAAACGGGGGGTGTTCAAAAGCTGGACCGTACTGCTGGCGATTGCCGCCTTTTCGTTGAGTCTGCTGGGGACCTTCCTGGTGCGTTCCGGCGTGCTGACTTCGGTGCATGCCTTTGCCGCAGACCCGTCGCGCGGCGTGTTCATCCTGATCTTCCTGCTGTTCGTGGTGGGTGGATCGTTGACCCTGTTCGCCCTGCGCGCCCCGGTGGTCAAGAGCCAGGTCGGCTTTGCCCTGTGGTCGCGTGAAACGCTGCTGCTGGCCAATAACCTGGTGCTGGTGGTAGCGGCCTCGATGATCCTGCTCGGCACGCTCTATCCGCTGGTGCTCGATGCACTGACCGGGGCCAAGCTGTCGGTCGGCCCGCCGTACTTCGACGCGCTGTTCCTGCCGTTGATGGCGCTGCTGATGATCGTCCTCGGCGTAGGTGTGCTGGTGCGCTGGAAGGACACCCCCGGCAAGTGGTTGGCGAGCATGCTGACCCCGGTGCTGATCGGCAGCGCGGTGCTGGCGCCGGTGGCCGGTTTCATCGTCGACGACTTCGACTGGCCGACGCTTACCGCCTTCGCACTGGCCGCCTGGGTGGTGCTCAGCGGCCTGCGCGACATGCTCGACAAGACCCGCCACAAAGGCCTGGCCAAGGGTGTGCGCGGCCTCACCCGTAGCTACTGGGGCATGCAGCTGGCGCACCTGGGCCTGGCGGTGTGCGCCTTGGGCGTTGTGCTGTCGAGCAACAACAGTGCCGAGCGTGACCTGCGCCTGGCCCCGGGCGAAAGCGTGGAACTGGGCGGTTACCAGTTCCTGTTCCAGGGCGCCAAGCACTTCGAAGGCCCAAACTTCATCTCCGACAAAGGCACCATCGTGGTCAGCCGCGACGGCCGTGAGGTGACCACGTTGCACCCCGAGAAGCGCCTGTACACGGTGCAGCAGTCGATGATGACCGAGGCCGGCATCGATGCCGGCTTCACCCGCGACCTGTACGTCGCCCTCGGCGAGCCGCTGGAAAACGGCGCCTGGGCCGTGCGCGTGCATATCAAGCCTTACGTTCGCTGGATCTGGCTGGGCGGTCTGCTGACCGGCCTGGGCGGTTTGCTGGCGGCCTTCGACCGGCGCTACCGCGTCAAGGTCAAGACCCGGGTGCGTGATGTCCTGGGCGTGTCTGGAGCAGCTGCATGAAGCGTTGGATCATGGTATTGCCACTGGCGGTGTTCCTGCTGATGGCGGTCTTCCTCTACAAAGGGCTGTTCCTCAAGCCCGACGAGCTGCCTTCGGCAATGATTGGCAAGCCGTTCCCGGCGTTCTCCCTGGCCTCGACCCAGGGCGACCGCACCCTGACCCAGGGCGATCTGCAGGGCCGCCCGGCGCTGGTCAACGTGTGGGCCACCTGGTGCCCCTCGTGCAAGGTCGAGCACCCGTACCTCAACCAGCTGGCACAGCAGGGCGTGGTGATCTACGGCATCAACTACAAGGATGACAACGCCGCTGCCGTGAAGTGGCTGGCCGACTTCCACAACCCGTATCAGCTGGATATCCGCGACGAGCAGGGTAGCCTGGGCTTGGACCTGGGCGTGTACGGTGCGCCGGAGACCTTCCTGATCGACGCCAACGGCATCATCCGCTACAAGCATGTCGGCATCGTCGACGCCACGGTGTGGCGTGAGCAGTTGGCGCCGCTGTACCAAGGCCTGGTCGACGAGGCCAAGCCATGAAGCGCTGGCTTGCAGCCGCCGTGCTCGGTTTGAGCCTGGCCGGCATGGCCCGGGCGGCCATCGATACCTACCAGTTTCGCGACGACGCCGAGCGCGAGCGCTATCAGCAACTGACCAAGGAATTGCGCTGCCCCAAGTGCCAGAACCAGGACATCGCCGATTCCAACGCACCGATCGCCGCCGACCTGCGCCGCGAGATTTTCCGCATGCTCGGCGAAGGCAAGAGCAATCAGCAGATCGTCGACTTCATGGTCGACCGCTATGGCGACTTCGTGCGCTACAAGCCGGCGCTCAGTGGGCGTACCTGGCTGCTCTGGTTCGGCCCAGGCATCTTGCTGGTCGGTGGCTTCGTGGCCCTGGCGGTGATCGTCCGCAGGCGCCGCACCCCGGTTGCCCAAGGCTCGCACGAGCTGTCCGTCGAAGAACGCGAGCGTCTCGCCAAACTGCTAAAAAAAGAACGCAACCATGACTGAATTCTGGCTAAGCGCGGGCCTTTTGCTGCTCGCCGCCCTCGGCTTTCTGCTGATCCCGATCCTGCGCGGCCGTGGCCGTCAGCAGGAAGAAGACCGCACCGCACTGAACGTTGCCCTGTACCAGGAGCGCGTTGCCGAACTGGCTGCCCAACAGGCGGCCGGCGTATTGGACGAAACGCAACTGGCCACTGGCCGCGACGAAGCCGCCCGCGAACTGCTGGCCGACACTGAAGGTGCCGAGGCTCCGAGCCAAGGGCACCTGGGCAAGGTACTGCCGTTGCTGGCCGCGGTGCTGGTGCCGCTGATGGCACTGGGGCTGTACCTGCACTTCGGCGCCGCCGACAAGGTCGAGCTGACCCAGGAGTTCGCCGCCGCGCCCAAGTCGATGGAAGAGATGACCACGCGCCTGGAACGCGCCGTCGAGGCTCAACCGGACTCCGCCGAAGGCCTGTACTTCCTCGGCCGTGCCTACATGGCCGAGCAGCGCCCGGCGGATGCGGCCAAGGCGTATGAGCGGGCCCTGGTATTGGCCGGGCGCCAGCCCGAACTGCTGGGGCAGTTGGCCCAGGCCTTGTATTTCGCCGCCAACAAGCAATGGAGCGGGCAGGTGCAGGCGCTGACCGACGAGGCGCTCAAGGCTGATCCGAACGAAGTCACCAGCCTTGGCTTGCGGGGCATCGCTGCCTTCGAAGGCGAGCGCTACCAGGAGGCCATCGACTACTGGAAGCGTCTGTTGGCGCAACTGCCCGAAGGCGATGCTTCGCGTGCGGCCCTGCAAGGCGGCATCGAGCGTGCCGCCGAGCGCCTGGGCAAGCCTGCGGCCGCCAATTCCACGCGCCTGAGAGTACGTGTGGAATTGGCGGCGGCGTTGAAGGACAAGGTCAAACCCGAAGACACGGTGTTCATCTTCGCCCGCGCCAGCAACGGCCCACCGATGCCGCTAGCAGCCAAACGGGTGACCGTGGCGCAGTTGCCGCTGGAGGTCGAGCTGTCTGACGCCGATGCGATGATGCCGCAGATGAAACTGTCCGACTTTGCTGAAGTCCAACTGGTTGCACGTGTATCGCGCGCCGGCCAACCCACCCATGGCGAGTGGATTGGCCAGGGCGCACCCTTGGCCACCCGCACCCAGGCCACCCAGCACCTGACCATCGACAGCCCCGACCTGTAAGAGAACCCTGCCATGCGAAACGCCGTCCGCCTGACCCTGATCACCCTGGCCCTGGGTTTGTCCGCGTGTACCGTGCGTGAGCCGTACGAACAGCCGACGCCGCCGATCGAGAGGGTGCCGCCGCAGAAGGGGCCGGTGGTCAAACCGTTGCCTGGCGGCCAGCCCTCCACGCAGCCGAGCAAGCCAGCGGCCATTCCAAAACCGATGCCACGGACTTCCGCGAGCTTTGCACCGCCACCGGGCGGTGCCAGCCATTGGGATCCGAAGCTGGGTGTTTATGTGCTGGAGAAAAAGCCCAATACCTTCTACCGGCAGCGCACTTACTACCGCTATGAGAATAACGGCTGGAGCTGGTCGTTGAGCCCGGAAGGCCCATGGCAGGAAACTGACAGCAGTGGTGTGCCGGGCGGGCTGGGGCGGGCGTTCGCGCAGTAAGGATGGGCGCCCCGATACAGTACAGTTGAGCTTGGATTTTCAGATTGACTGTACTACCCGGTGACTCCGCATAATGCCCCTTCAAATTTGAGCCGGAGGGGTGCATGAGCAAGACAGTCCTGGTGCTGGTGGAGACCGTCGACGATTACCTGCCCCTGCTCGAGCAGGCAGGCTACCGCTTGATCCGCGCGCCTTCCCCGCAGCTACGTGCCGACGCCATTCAGCGCCATGCGGCTTGCATCGATGCCGTGCTGACCCGCGGCCCATTGGGTCTGACCGCTGCTGAAATCCAGGCGCTTCCCAACCTCAAGATCATCTGCGTCATCGGCGCCGGTTACGAACAGGTCGACCTGGCCGCCGCCGCTGCCCGTGGCATCACCGTCACCAACGGCGCCGGCGCCAATGCCGCCGCCGTGGCCGACCATACCCTGGCCATGTTGCTGGCGCTGTTGCGCAATATCCCCAGCGCCGATGCCAGCACCCGTCGAGGCGAGTGGAACCGGGTGATCAGCCCTTCGGTGAGCGGCAAACGCCTTGGCATTCTTGGCTTGGGCGCCGTCGGCCTGGCCATCGCCAAGCGTGCCAACCTCGGCTTCGACATGCACATCAGCTACCACAGCCGCACGCCGCGCCAGGACGTCCCTTACACCTGGTACGACAGCCCGCTGCACCTGGCCGATGCCGTCGACATCCTGGTGGTGGCGACTCCCGGTGGCGCTAGCACTCGTCATCTGGTCGATGCACAGGTGCTCGGCGCGTTGGGGGCCGAGGGCTATCTGGTGAACATCGCCCGTGCCAGCGTGGTCGACACCCAGGCCCTGATTGCCGCCCTCCAGCAGGGCCAGCTTGCCGGAGCGGCGCTCGACGTCTTCGATGACGAGCCGCAAGTGCCTGACACCCTCAAGGCCCTCGCTAATACCGTGCTCACCCCGCACGTGGCCGGCCAGTCGCCGGAAGCCGCGCGCGATACCGTGACCCTGGTGCTGCGCAACCTGCAGGCTTTTTTTGCCGGCGAGCAGGTACTCACGCCAGTTCACGTATAACCCTTTCAAATCCGCCCGGCGCTGCGCGGGCTACAAGGAGCGTTTGCATGCAACTCGAAATCTTCCAGGTCGATGCCTTTTCTGCCGAACCTTTCGGTGGCAACCCTGCAGCAGTGATTCCGTTGGACAGCTGGCTGCCCGACACCGTGCTGCAACGCATCGCCGAAGAAAACAATCTGTCGGAAACGGCTTATTTCGTGCGCAATGGTGAAGGTTTCGACCTGCGCTGGTTTACCCCTACTGTCGAAGTCGACCTGTGTGGTCATGCCACCCTGGCGTCGGCCTATGTGCTGTTCGAACAGCTGGGTGAGCAAACCCAAGTGCTGCGCTTCAACACTCGCAGCGGCGAACTGCGTGTCAGCCGTGGCGCCGATGGCCTGCTGGCCATGGACTTCCCGGCCAAGCAGCCAGTGGCCGTTGAAGCGCCTGCAAGCTTGCTCAAAGCGCTGGGCTTGAGCCATGCGAACACCGTGTATCGGTCAGATGACTATGTAGTGGTGATCGATGACGCCTCGCTGCTTGACTCGCTGCAGCCCGATTTCGTTGCCTTGTCGGCCTTCGATGTGCGTGGCATTGCCGTGACTGCACAGGGGCGTGGCTACGATTTCGTTACGCGCTGGTTCGGCCCGAGGGTGGGGGTCAACGAGGATCCCGTTACAGGCTCTGCGCACACCTCGCTGGCACCTTTGTGGGCGGACCGGTTGGGCAAGAGCACCCTGCGGTGCGAGCAGGGCGGCGCGCGCAAAGGCCAGTTGCTGTGTGAAGTACCGGGCAACGGCCGGGTGCTCATCAGCGGGCGGGCAGCGTTGTATATGCGCGGCAACGTGTTCATCTGATTGAAACGGTGGGGCGACAAGCCGTGGTGCGCGGGCGATCTATACTTGCCCTCCTAGCCAATGCGCGGAGCCCCACCATGACCCTGGAAAAACACGGCAGTTGCCTCTGCGGCGAGACCCACCTGCACGTTATCCTCGACAACACCCACGTCAGCGCCTGCCATTGCAGCATGTGCCGCAAGTGGACCGGCGGTCCGTTGCTGGTCGTGGATTGCAGCCAGCCGCCGCGCTTCGAGGGGCGTGCTGCCAGCGTCTACGACTCCTCCGAGTGGGCCCAGCGAGGCTTTTGTGGCCGCTGTGGCACACACCTTTACTACCGGCTCAAAGACAAGAATTCCTACGCGATACCAGTGGGGCTGCTGGACGGCGACGAGGACTGGGAATTCAACCTGCAGATATTCGTCGAGCAGAAGCCTGCCTGGTACTGCTTCGCCAACCAGACTACCGAGCTGACAGGGCAACAAGCCTTCGAGCAACTCGGCTGAAAGATCCTTTGCCGGGCAGCCCGCACAACGGTAGCCTGCGCTGATCATCGAACGGGAGCACAGATGTGAAGCGCGGTGTGATGTATGCAGGTGGGGCCGGTGCATTGTGGGGCCTGGTGTTGATGGTTCCGGCGCTGTTGCCGGAGTTCAATCCGATGCTCCTGAGCAGCGTGCGCTATGGTTTGGTCGGCGTCATTTCGCTGCTGCTGGCTGTCCCCATGGCGCGTCATTTGCACCAACTCACCTGGCGTGATGCCTGGATGCTGTTGCGTCTGGCAGTGGTCGGCAACCTGGTGTACTTCGTTTGCCTGGTGGCAGCCATCCAGCGGCTCGGTGTGGCGCCCGCATCGCTGATCGTCGGCGTGCTGCCGCTGACCATCACCTTGTACGGTCGCAACGACAGCGGCGCGGTGCCGCTCACCCGCCTTATCGGCCCCTTGGCGCTGATTCTGGCCGGCATGCTGTGCATCAACCTGGAAACCTTCGCGTTCGCCCCGGGCGCTATAGGCGAGAAGTTCATGGGGTTGCTCTACGCACTGGCCGCGCTGGCTTGCTGGACCTGGTACGCCACGCAGAACAGCCGCTGTCTCAAGCAGTGCGGGCATTTCGACAGCCATCAGTGGTCGGTGTTGATCGGCGTCATGACGGGGTTGGCCAGCGTGGTCATGGTGGCGGTGCTGGCGCTGTGGCAGCCCCAGCAGCTGCACGTCGAGGCGCCGATGGCCCGCTGGTGGCTGTTCTGGGCTGCCTGCCTGGGTTGCGCGATACTGGGCTCGTGGCTGGCCACGGCACTGTGGAATGCCGCCTCCAAACGGCTGCCATTGACCTTGAGCGGGCAGCTGATCGTCTTCGAAACCTTGTTCGCGCTGTTGTATGCCTTCCTCTGGCGCCAAACCGGGCCGAGCCTGCTGGAAGCGGCGGCGATCGTCCTGGTGATCGGTGGGGTTCTGTGGTCGATGCGCCAGCACGGGACCCCACGCGAGCTTGCCAAACCCGTGCATTCCTGAGAAAACGGCGGCCTTGAATTTCACCGTTGGAGCATGCCCATGAGCAGCGAACTGCAGATCACCGACCTTGTCGAGGGCGACGGCAAAGCCGCCGTGAAAGGCGCTCTGATCACCACTCAGTACACCGGATGGCTGGCCGATGGCAGCGAGTTCGATTCGTCCTGGTCGCGCGGCAAACCCTTCCAGTGCGTGATCGGCACCGGCCGCGTGATCAAGGGTTGGGACCAAGGCCTGATGGGCATGCGCGTGGGTGGCAAGCGCAAGCTGCAGGTGCCGGCGCAGTTGGGCTACGGCGAGCGCAGCGTGGGGTCGATCCCACCGAATTCGGACCTCACTTTCGAGATCGAACTACTCGAAGTGCTGACGCGCGAGGACTGATCAATCCGCGTCGCTGTGACATCATTGCGCAACACAAGGGCTCTACCCTGTGCCTTGCCCAGGGAACGGCATTCGTATTCACGGAGGAACCAAACGGGTTGAGGGCACTCTGACCCCTACTCGTTGGCCATGGATGGCATTCACTGCAGGGAGCGCTTGCGACGGGCAACCCGATACTGTCTGCCAAAGAGCCTGCCTACATGAAGTTGCCAACTTTCCTTCGACGCCGTCGCCACTTGCTGCTGAGCCTGGCGCTCGTCGCTGCAGCCGTGCCCTTGGCACTGGATGTGGTCGAAAGCCGCGCGCAGCCGGTCGACGGTACCCAGACGCTGGTGTTTTTGCGCCATGCCGAAAAACCCGGTGAAGGTCTGGGGCAGTTGAACTGCCAAGGTCTCAACCGCGCACTGGACCTGGCCACGCTGTTGCCGGAGCGCTTCGGTAACGCCGATTACGTGTTCGCCGCCAACCCGTCACGGCATGTGGAGGAAGGCAGCAACGACCAGAGCTATAGCTACATCCGCCCGCTGATGACCATCACCCCCAGTGCCATCCGCCTGGGCCTGCCGGTGAACATCGACTATGGCGCCAACGACACCGAAGACCTCGCCGACGAACTGCTCAGCGAAAAGTACCGCAATGCGACCGTCTACACGGCCTGGTCCCATGGTTACCTGCCCGAGTTGATCAACACCGTGGCCGGTAAGGCGTTGGGCGATGACCGGGTGATCACCGAGGATTGGAGCGGCGACGACTTCGACACCTTGTACGTGCTTACCCTGACCTGGCACGACGGCAAGGCCAGCCTGCTCAGCCGCAACGTGCGCCAGGGCCTGAATGGCGGCGAGCATAGCTGCCCGACCTGAGACGGTATCGGTCTCTTCGCGGGCAAGCCCGCTCCCGCAGATACTGCACTGTCCTTGAAGGCTGTGTAATCACTGTGGGAGCGGGCTTGCCCGCGAAGAGGCGGGTCTTGTTGAAGTAGCGCTAGCGCCCGAAGCGCATCGGCCAACCCACCACCTTCTTCGCCCTTGGCATGGCATAGGTCCGTACCTTCGACGTACTCAACCCCATCCGCACCAGCGATTCGGCGATGGTCACGGCCGCACTCACGCCATCCACTACCGGCACCCCGGTACGCTGGCGAATCTGCTCATCCAGCCCGGCCATGCCGCCACAGCCCAGGCAGATCACTTCGGCCTTGTCATCGCGCACCGCACGCTCGGCCTGTTCGACGATGGCTTCGACGGCACGCTGAGGATCTTCCTCCAGTTCCAATACCGCCAGGCCGCTGGCGCGCACTGAAGCGCATCGGTCATACAGGCCTGAGAGTTTCAGGCGGTCTTCGATCAGCGGCACGGTACGGTCCAGGGTCGTCACCACCGAGTAGGCGTGGCCCAGGTACATCGCGGTGCTGGCAGCGGCATCGGTGATGTCCACCACCGGTACGTTCAGCAGCTCCTGCAGGCCTTCGCGGCCGTGTTCGCCATAGCCCGCCTGGATCACGGCGTCATAGGGCCCCTCATAGGCCAGTACTCGATCCATTACAGCGATGGCGGCCAGGTAACTCTCGAAATTGCCCTCCACCGATTCGGCACCGAACCACGGCGTTAGCCCAATGATCTCGGTGCCGGGCGAAGCGACACTGCGGGCCTGTTCGGCGATGGCGTCGGTGATGGCTGCGGTGGTGTTGACGTTGGCGATCAGAATACGCATGGGCTCTGCTCCTTGATCAGTGGCTGCTGTGGTCGACGGCGATGCATTCGCCGCTGACATCAGCGTATTGGCGGTTGCGCGGGGCGATCAGCAGGTACAGCGCGGCGGCGATGCCGGCGCCGATCAGCCAGGAGAACGGCGCGATGGCATGGAAGTTGGGCACCAGCGCCAGGACGATGGCCAGCAGCGCGGCCGGCACGAAGGCGGCCACGGCGCGCAGGTTGATGCCCTTGCTGTAGTGGTAGGCGCCTGCCGGGTGTTCGCTGTACAGCTCCGGCACGTTGATGCAGCCTTTTCGCAGCAGCCAGTAGTCGGCCATGATCACCCCATACAGCGGGCCGAGCAGGGCGCCCAGGCCAGACAGGAAGTAGACGATCACCAGCGGGCTGTTGTAGAGGTTCCACGGCAGGATCAGTACCGCCAGGGTGGCGCTGATCAATCCTGCGCGTTTGAAGTTCAGGTGGCGTGGCGCCAGGTTGCTGAGCACGAAGGCCGGGGCGACGAAGTTGGCCATGATGTTCACCGCCACGGTGACGATCAGGAAAGCCAGGCAGCCGAGGACCAGGAACGCGGTGTCGGGGATACTGGCGACGATCTGCGTCGGGCTGTCGATGATCTGCCCATTGATCTGGAACTGCGCGCCGCACAGCACCACGGTGATCATCGCGAACACCAGGATGTTCACCGGCAGGCCCCAGAAGTTGCCGACGCGGATGGTCTTGCGGCACGGCGAAGAGCGGGCGAAATCGCAGAAGTTGAGCACCAGGGTGCCGTAGATCGCCAGCCACAGCGCGCCGCCGGCGAAGATGTTGCGCCACATCTCGTAACCGGTCAGCGGCTCGGCCACCGACCAGGCGATGCGCGCGTCTGCCTTGAAGTACATGAACACCGCCAGGCTGGCCACGGTCAGCAGGATCACCGGGCCGGCGAAGGCCTCGTAGCGGCGCACCATCTCCATGCCGTAGGCGAGGATCACCAACTGCACCAGCCAGATCGCCACGAAGCAGACCCAGCCCAAGCTTGAAAGGCCGAGGATGCTGTCATGGTCGTAGGCCGCCAGCTGCGGCCATACTGCAGTGAGCAGCACCCGCAGTACCACCGAAGCCAGGTAGGTCTGGATGCCGAACCAGGCGATGGCGATGACGGCGCGGATCAGCGCCGGAATCTGCGCTCCATGGATACCGAAGGCGATACGGCTGATCACGGGGAAGGGTACGCCGGTCTTTTGCCCCATGTAGCCGGACAGATTCATGAAGAAGTACACCAGCGCCGCACCGATTGCTAGCGATAACAGAATCTGCCAGCCACCCAGGCCGAGGGCGAACAAGCCCATGGCGAAGGAGTAGTTGGCAATGTTGTGCACATCGTTGGTCCACAACGCGAAGATGCTGTAACCGCCCCAGCGGCGGCCTTCGATCTTGGTCGGGGCGAGGTCGCGGTTATGCAGGCGCGGGCTCAGTTCGAGTTGTGGCGCATGGCCGGCCAATGTGGATGAGGGATGGGTGCTGGCGACGGATAATTCAGGGGCAAGGTCGAGGCTCATTCCTGCAGGCTCCTGATGCACGTGGACTGCGATGAGCGGGCATGCGCACGGGCTCGCCATCTCGTCGGTGCAGCGTTGGCATCACTGGGTTCTGGGCGCGGCTGCCGGAGTTGGGCCGGCGCTGCGAGTTCTTGTGTATTTAGGTTTTGCTCAACGTGTATACAAAACACGAACACACAAAAGCGAGTTCCATGCCAGGCCCAGACCAGCGTTAAGGCTGCCACTATTTGGAATCTGTACTACTGGGATGTAAGTTGATGAAATCAAATAAATATAACCTGACCAAATGAACAGGTTTAATTTTATAGTTATTTGATTAGTTGATCTTCTGGTCAGTATTAGTTGAAAAATCGGTGTAACGTATCGGTGCATTGCTAGCAATCGTGCACACAAAAATGGCACCTAAGGTGACATTCATGTGTACAGAAAATAGTCAGGCTTCCTGTTCGGTTCAGTCCATCGGTGGCAGCCGCCGTTTCACCGGGCTTTTCTTGATGATCGCTGTGTTGGTTTCGGCCATCACATTGATGCGGTCGAGCAGGGTGTCGAGTTGCTCCATCGAGCGGACATGCAGACGGGCGATGAAGCAGTCTTCGCCTGTGACCTTGTCGCACTCGGTGAACTCGGGAATGGCCACGATCTGCCGCTCCACCTCCTGCAGTTGTCCAGGCAGCGGACGGATACGCACGATCGCCTGCAGCTGGTAGCCGAAGCTGCGCGGGTCGACATCCACGGTATAACCGCGCAGCACACCGCGTTCTTCGAGGCGGCGCAGGCGTTCGCTGACGCTGGGGGCGGAAAGGCCGCTGATCTGCGCCAGTGCTTTAAGCGAACGGCGGGAGTCTTCCATCAGGGCATTGATCAGCAGTTGGTCGATGTTGTCGGTCATATGCGCCTCATCAGGTAAATTCGAAAATGTGCCTTGATAGTAAAGGCTGAAGCACCGATTCGCCTTTGATATCCGCTGGTAGGCCAGCGGCCACCCTCTGCATAATTTTCCCAACGTCATTGGGAGGTGTGAGATGGACAGTTCATTGCGCCGTGGCTCGCTGGAAATGGTCGCCGCCATGCTGATTTCCGGGACCATAGGCTGGTTCGTGCTGGTGTCCGGGCAGCCGGTGCTGGAAGTGGTGTTCTGGCGCTGCGTGTTCGGCACCGGCACCTTGCTGGTGATTTGCGCAGCGTTTGGTTTTCTCAAACCGGGTGTGATCAGTCGTACGGCTTTCCTCCTGGCAATCGTCAGCGGTGTGGCCATCGTCGGTAACTGGCTGTTGCTGTTCGCCTCTTATTCACGGGCTTCGATCGCCATCGGTACAGCGGTGTACAACGTCCAGCCGTTCATGCTGGTGGGGCTGGCGGCGGTGTTTCTCGGCGAGAAGATCACCGCCGCCAAAGTCACCTGGCTGAGTGTGGCGTTCCTCGGCATGCTGGCGATCGTCAGCGCCCATGGCGCAGGGCAGGGCGGTGGTGAGGACTACCTGCTGGGTATCGGTCTGGCCTTGGGGGCGGCCTTTCTGTATGCCGTCGCCGCGCTGATCATCAAACGCCTGAAAGGTACTCCGCCGCACCTGATCGCCTTGATTCAGGTGGCCACCGGTGTGCTGTTGCTGGCGCCGTGGGTCAAACTTGGGGGCTTGCCTGGCGAACCCTCGGCGCTGGCCAGTCTGGTGACCCTGGGCATGGTCCACACCGGGCTGATGTACGTGCTGCTTTACAGCGCCATCCAGCGTTTGCCGACGGCACTGACCGGCGCACTGTCGTTCATCTACCCGATTGCCGCAATCCTGGTCGACTGGGTGGCGTTCGGGCACCGGCTGGCGCCGTTGCAGTGGCTGGGCGTGGCGTTGATCCTGCTGGCGGCGGCAGGGATGCAGCAGGGTTGGTGGTTCCGTTCGGCGCAGGTGGCGGCCAAAGGGTAGAATGCTCCCTTTTACCAGCTTGCGACCCGCCATGACCTCGCCGATCCAGACCCTCGAACAGCACCTGCTCACCGCCCTCGACCCCGCCCCCCAGGAAACCCGGCGCCTGTTCCATGGCCGCGGCCGCTGCTGGCCAGGGCTGGAACAGGTCACCGTGGACTGGCTGCAGGGTGTGTTGTCAGTGGCGTTGTTTCGCGAACCGCCAGAAGGTCAGCTGGCAGAACTGGAAGCCATGTTGAGCCACCTTGCCCAGCGCCCGCAATGGACCGGGCAGGGGATCCTCCTGCAGCACCGCTACCTGCCGGACAGCCCGGGCCAATGGCTGTGGGGTGAACCCTGCCAGCAGCGCGAGGTGGTCGAGGATGGTCTGACTTACCTGCTCGACCTGGGCGTGCGGCAGAACATAGGTTTGTTCCTCGACATGCGCTACGGCCGTCGCTGGGTGCGTGAACAGGCAGCCGGCAAGCGGGTGCTCAACTTGTTCGCCTATACCTGCGGTTTCTCGGTGGCGGCGATTGCCGGGGGGGCCGAGCAGGTGGTCAACCTGGACATGGCCAAGTCGGCGTTGTCCCGTGGCCGCGACAATCACCGGCTCAATGGGCACGATGCGTCGCGGGTGGCGTACCTGGGGCATGAGCTGTTCAAGTCGTGGGGCAAGGTGCGCAAGTATGGGCCGTATGACTTGATCATCATCGACCCGCCGACGTTCCAGAAGGGGAGCTTTGTACTGACCCAGGATTACGCGAAGATATTGCGTCGTTTACCGGAGTTGCTGAGCGAGGGTGGGACGGTGTTGGCGTGTGTGAATGATCCGGGTATCGGACCGGAGTTCCTGGTGGAAGGGATGGCTGAGCACGCGCCGGCCTTGGCCTTCGTTGAGCGGTTGGAGAACCCGCCGGAGTTTCCTGATGCTGATCCGGCGGGGGGGTTGAAGGCTTTGGTTTTCCAGCAGTGTTGACGTCGCCCTGACTGGCCTCTTCGCGGGCAAGCCCGCTCCCACAAGCGCACTACCGGTCCCGAGGGCAGCGCTGTACCTGTGGGAGCGGGCTTGCCCGCGAAGGGGGCCGTCAGGCTGAAACAGCCCGCACCGGCAGCGGATACACTTGCGCAAAGCTCACATTCTCCGTCTGGTCCACGCGCTTCTTCAGCCGCTCATTGAACGCCCGGCTCACCGCATACTGCCCGCCAGAAATGGTGCGGAACTGCGCCGTCAGCACAAACCCGTTCAAGTCCATGCGATCGACCCCGAACACCTGCAGCGGCCCCTGCAGGTTGATGCGCAGCAGCGGGTCGTCGCTGATCGATTGTCCCACCTCATGGATCAGCGCCAGTGACTCGTCTACATCGCTGTCATAGGTGAACTGCACCGAGAAGAACGCATAGGCGAATTGCCGCGACTGGTTGGTGACCGCCTTGATCTGACCGAACGGCACCGAGTGCACGAAGCCCTTGCCATCGCGCAGGCGCAGGGTGCGGATGGTCAGACTTTCTACGGTGCCGGCGTGGCCTGAGTCGAGCACGACCCAGTCGCCGATCGAGATGGTGTCCTCGATCAGGATGAACAGGCCGGTGATCACATCCTGCACCAACTGTTGCGAACCAAAGCCGATGGCCAGGCCGATCACCCCGGCACCGGCCAGCAGTGGCGCGACATTGATGCCCAGGTTGGCCATGGTGGTGATGGTGCAGATGACGATCAGCACGACCTTGATGGCGTTGCGCAGCATTGGCAGGATGGTCCGCACCCGGGTGCTCGGTTGTCGCGATGCCCGGCGTCCGACGGCAGGTTTGAGTGCTTCCTGGATAGCGGTGTCGAGCACCACCCACAGCAGCCAGGTGACCAACAGGATAAGGCCGATGCTCGACAGCGAATTGCTGATGGCCTGGCCCAGGCTGTTGCTCAGGGCAAAGCTGATCACCGAAACGCCCCAGATGCGCCCCAGCAGTTCGATGAAGGCAATCGCCATGGCGATGCGCAGCAGTGCGTGGGCGAGACTGCGTAGCAGTTCCTTGTAGGGCCGTACCCGTTGTCCAGCATCCGTTTCGCGTGGCGCCAGCAGGTGTTGCAGCAAGGTGCTGAGGAACACCGTGGAGACCAGCAGTACGGTGGTCAGCAAGGCGTTTTGCAGCGCCTTCTGGCTTTCTTCACCCGCGCCAATCAAATGAATGGCCGAAACCAGAATCATCAGCAGGATCGGCAGGTACCACACCACCGAGAAAATCCGCAGCGTCTCCTGCACGGCGCGGTGCTGCACGCGGTCCTTGTAGTCGCGGTTGCGGATCAGGTGGGCGACCGGGCGGCGCAGGCGGATAACCAGGCTGGCAAAGATGAAGGTCGCGGCGAGGCCGGTGAGCACCGCGATGCTGGCGGTGATATTGCCGCCCAGTTGGCGGGCGATCTGCGGGCTGGTCAAGGCGTCGCTCCAGGCCGCGAGGAAGCCGATGAGGAACAGCGGGCGCGGCGCCAGGCGCTTGATCACGGCCACGGCCGAGCGCTTGTGGCCGGCATCGAACAGGGTGATCAGGCACAGGATGATGGACGTCGAGAACAGGCCGCTGCTGGTCGCATAGGCCAGGCTCAGGCCCAGCGCACGGGCCACCGACGGGTCGAGGAAGCGGCTGACATAGAGCGTCAGCGGCAGGCTGGCCAACGCCGGCAAGGTATACGGCAGCAGGTAGCCGAGCAGGCTGCTGGCACGTTGGCGCTGGCGTAGCCAGGGGTTGGCGGTGACGCGTTTGCACAGCCAGCGGCCAAGGCTGGTGAGCACGGCGAAGCTGGCGGCCCAGGTCAGGGTCAGCAAGATGAAGTTGCCCGCCAGTTGCAGCGAGTCGCTGGCCGAATGGCGGTCTACCAGGCGTTCCATCTCCTTGGTGGCGCGGTCGGTGCGCAGGCGCCAGGCATCGACCAGGTGGGCGTCGAGGTCCAGTTCCTGGGCGGCGCTGTCCAGGCCGTCGGCCAGGGCACCGAGCAGGCCGCCTTGCAGGACCGCTTCCGGTTCGGCGGGTGGTTCTTCGGCGGGGGCGGGGTCTGCGGCCAGCAGGTGGGAGCTTAGTAGGCAGCCGAGCAGCAGGGTGGTGAGGTAGCGCAGCACTGGAGTACTCCTTGGGCCGGGATGAGCGGGGCAGGGTTACTCAAGGAACTGATTGGTGGGGTTGGGGAAAGTTCGATGTCATGTGTATTCAGTGCCGGCCTCTTCGCGGGGCAAGCCCGCTCCCACAGGTTTATCAGCAAGTTCTGGAACTGTGGAGAACCTGTAGGAGCGGGCTTGCCCCGCGAAGAGGCCGGCACTGGCTACATCAATTACTGACCGGTGTAGATCTGGTCAAACACCCCACCATCATTGAAGTGAGTCTTCTGCACGGTGCGCCAGTCACCAAAAGTCTTCTCCACCGACAGGAAGTCGACCTTCGGGAAGCGGTCTGTGTACTTGGCCAGCACCGTTGCATCACGCGGGCGCAGGTAGTTCTGCGCGGCGATTTCCTGGGCCGCTGGCGACCACAGGTACTTCAGGTATTCCTCGGCCACGGCCTGGGTGCCTTTTTTCGCCACCACCTTGTCGACCACACTCACCGGCGGTTCGGCCTCGGCGGACACGCTTGGGTAGACCACCTCGAACTGATCGCGGCCGAACTCGCGAGCGATCATTTCGGCTTCGTTCTCGAAAGTCACCAGTACGTCGCCGATCTGGTTGGTCATGAAGGTAGTGGTCGCGGCGCGGCCACCGGTGTCGAGCACCGGCGCCTGCTTGAACAGTTTGCCGACGAAGTCTTTGGCTTTGTTCTCGTCACCACCCTGTTTGAGCACGTAGCCCCAGGCCGAGAGGTAGGTATAGCGCCCGTTACCCGATGTCTTGGGGTTGGGGACAATCACCTGCACACCGTCCTTGAGCAGGTCTGGCCAGTCCTTCAGCGCCTTAGGGTTGCCTTTGCGCACGATGAACACGGTGGCCGAGGTGAACGGCGCGCTGTTATTCGGCAGACGCGTGACCCAGTTGTCCGGCACCAGCTTGCCATTGTCGGCCAATGCGTTGATGTCGGTGGCCATGTTCATGGTGATGACATCGGCCGGCAAGCCATCGATCACTGCACGCGCCTGCTTGCTCGAACCGCCGAAAGACATCTGCACATTGACCTTCTCATTGTGCTCGGCTTCCCAGTGCTTCTGGAACGCCGGGTTGTAATCCTTGTAGAAATCGCGCATCACGTCGTAGGACACGTTGAGTAGAGTCGGGGCGGCCTGGGCGAGGTTGCCCAAAGCCAGGCCGGCGGCGAGCAGCGAGGCGCTGAAGAGTTTTTTCACGAGGCTTCCTTGTTCTGGTTCAAATGTTTGGCAATGTGCCAGCGACTATAGCGTTTCGTTCTTGGGCGCTTAAAGACCAAATGGCTCTTTGCTTATTCGGTTTTCGGGAACAGCACGTTGCCACACCGCGAACAGAATGCCGCGCCGTGTTCGTGGGTCTTCTTGCTGCATGTCGGACAGTCATGCTGCAACTGTTCACCGCGCATGGCATTGGCCAGTTCCGCCGTGAAAATCCCGGTGGGCACGGCGATGATCGAGTAACCGGTGATCATCACCAGTGACGACAGCACCTGGCCCAGCGGGGTCTTTGGCACGATGTCGCCAAAGCCTACGGTGGTCAGGGTGACGATGGCCCAGTAGATGCCTTTGGGAATGCTGGTGAAGCCATGCTCGGGGCCTTCTATCACGTACATCAGGGTGCCGAACACGGTGACCAGGGTCGACACGCTGACCAGGAAAACGATGATCTTCTGCTTGCTGCCGCGCAACGCCTCCATCAGGTAGTTGGCCTGCTTCAGGTATTGGCCGAGCTTGAGCACGCGGAAAATCCGCAACATCCGAATGACCCGGATGATCAGCAGGTACTGGGCGTCGCTGTAGTAGATCGCGATGATGCCTGGCACGATCGCCAGCAGGTCAACCAGGCCGTAGAAGCTGAACGCGTAGCGTAGCGGCTTGGGTGAGCAGTACAGCCGGGTCAGGTACTCGGCGAGGAAGATCGCGGTAAAGCCCCATTCGATGCCCGCCAGCAGGCCAGCGTAGTTCTGATGGACTTCGTTGATGCTGTCGAGGATGACGATGACCAGGCTGGCCAGAATGATCAGCAGCAGGGTTTTGTCGAAACGTCTTCCAGCGACCGTGTCGGTCTGGAAGACGATGACGTAGAGCCGCTCGCGCAGGCTCGCAGGGTTGTTCATGGGCTCGGTCCGTTGGGCGATGGGCAGAGCCTAGGGGCTGGCTTTCAGCTGTGCAAGCGGCTGGCATTGCCGCGTTGGTTGAACGAAGCCAGGTGCTTGCCCAGGTGCATAAGCCAGCAGGCCACCACGAACGGCGCGGTAAGCCCGGCAATCGGCATCAGCTTGAACAATGGTTGCAGCAGCAGCGCCAGGGCGATGGCCAGCAGGGTCACCCAAGGCCGCTCGCCCTGGCGGCTGAAGGCCAGCGCCGCGAGGGCGGCGTTGAAGCCGTACAGCCCCATCCAGGCCGCTGGCGCCTGATCGGTGAGCAGCGTCACGCCACCGCCGATGGCTGAGCCAAGCACCGCCCACATGGCGGCATAAGGGTTGGCGATGAACATACCGATGATGATCAGCAGCCCGGCAAGGGGGCGGTCGAGCAGGAAGATTTGCCCGACGCCGCGTGCAAGAGCGTATAGCGGTTCTGCCTCGGCAAATACCGATGCACTGGGTTCGGCCACGAGCAGTGTGGCCCAGCCCAGCAGCACGAAGGGCGCGGTGTAGGCGATCAGCAGCTTGCCGCCGCGCTTGCGCCACTGATGGGTGATGATGCTGGACAGGCCACCAGCGGCGATGATCAGCGGCGGCATGATCGCCGACCAGGGCAGTACCGCGCTGATCAGGATGCCAATCAGCACGCCGTTGTAGCAATACAGGCCTGCCTGACGATCAGCGCGGTCGTACTGGCGGCGTTGGGCCGTAAGCAGGCCAGCCAGGGCGCCCAGCAGGGCGCCGCCGACCAGGCTGGGGGCGGTCAGCATGATGGCCAGCAGGCAGCACAGGCCGCACAAGGGGTTGCGCAGCAGCAGCACCTGGCTGAAGCCGTTGAGCAGCGCCGTGGCCCAGTCGGGGCACGGGTTGACGAAATTTTTGGTGTACATGGGCAGTCGGTAAGGTTGAAGGATGAGCGGTGGGCCTCTTTGGGCCTCGGTTTTCCGCATTCTTGTGGCATGTCACCTTTCCTGTGGGAGCGGGCTTGCCCGCGAAGGCGTCAGCCCAGGCAACATCGTTGCACTTGCTGGCCTCTTCGCGGGCAAGCCCGCTCCCACAGGAAGGACGGAGTGCCTTAGACCAAGGTCTCGATCCGCAGCGTATTAGTCGAACCCGGCTTGCCGAAAGGCACACCGGCAGTGATCAGCAGCGTGTCGCCACGGCTGGCCATGCCTTGGGCCTGGGCAATCTCAAGTGCCGTCGAGCAGATTTCGTCGACCTGGCGCAGGCGGTCGTTGACCACCGAGTGCACGCCCCAGGCCACGCTCAGGCGGCGGGCGGTGATCAGGTTCGGCGTCAGGTTGAGGATCGGCGCCCGTGGCCGCTCACGGGCGGCGCGCAAGGTCGAGGCGCCCGACTCGCTATAGTTGACCAGCACCGCCACCGGCAGAATGCCGCTGATACGGCGGATCGCGCAGCTGATCGCATCCGACACGGTGGCTTCGGCTTTGGGCCGGCCAACGTCGAGCTGGGCCTGGTAGTCCGGGCCATTTTCCACTTGGCGGATGATCTTGCTCATCATCTGCACGGCTTCCAGCGGGTAGTCACCCGAGGCGGTTTCGGCCGACAGCATCACGGCATCGGCACCCTCGGCCACGGCGTTGGCCACGTCGGTGACTTCGGCGCGGGTCGGTGCCGGCGAGAAGCGCATCGATTCGAGCATCTGGGTGGCCACCACCACCGGTTTACCCAGCTGGCGGCAGGTGCCGATGATGCCCTTCTGGATCTGCGGCACGCTCTCGGCCGGCACTTCCACGCCCAGGTCGCCACGCGCCACCATGATCGCGTCGGACAACTCGGCGATCGCCTGCAACTGCTCGACCGCCGAAGGCTTCTCGATCTTGGCCATCAGGTAGGCACGGTCGCCGATCAGTTGGCGCGCCTCGAGGATATCTTCCGGGCGCTGCACGAATGACAGGGCCACCCAGTCCACACCCAGTTCCAGGCCGAAGGCCAGGTCGCGGCGGTCTTTTTCGGTGAGCGGAGAGAGGTCCAGCACCGCTTGTGGCACGTTGACACCCTTGCGGTCGGACAGCTCGCCGCCAGCCAGCACCTCGGTGTCGATGGCATCGTTGTGCTTGGCGGTTACCCGCAGGCGCAGCTTGCCGTCATCGAGCAGCAGGTCCATGCCTGGCTCCAGCGCGGCGATGATCTCCGGGTGCGGCAGGTTGACCCGGCGGCTGTCACCCGGGGTGTTGTCCAGGTCCAGGCGCAGGGGCTGGCCGCGTTGCAGCTGGACCTTGCCTTCGGCGAAGCGGCCGACACGCAGTTTCGGCCCCTGCAGGTCCATGAGAATGCCCAGCGGGTAGTTCAGCTGCTGCTCGACTTCGCGGATCCACTGATAGCGCAGGGCGTGGTCGGCGTGCTCGCCGTGGCTGAAGTTGAGGCGGAAGATGTTCACCCCGGCTTCGACCAGCTGGCGGATGTCGTCGATGCCGTTGATCGCGGGGCCGAGGGTGGCGAGGATTTTGACTTTTTTATCAGGCGTCATGATTGTGCAGTCTCGAGGATCAGGATGGCGCGGAAGTCGTTGACGTTGGTGCGGGTCGGTTCGGTGACGATCAGCGCATCGAGCGCGGCGAAGTAGCCGTAGCCGTTGTTGTTGTCCAGCTCGTCGCTGGCCGATAGACCCAGGGCCTCGGCGCGGGCGTAGCTGTCGGGCGTCATGTAGGCGCCGGCGTTTTCTTCCGAGCCGTCGATGCCGTCGGTGTCACCGGCCAGGGCATACACGCCCGGCAGGCCCTTGAGATTCTCGGTGAGGCTCAGCAGGAACTCGGCGTTGCGCCCGCCACGGCCATTGCCGCGCACGGTGACCGTGGTTTCGCCGCCGGAAAGGATCACGCAAGGCGCCTTGAGCGGTTGGCCGTGCAGGACGATCTGCCGGGCGATGCCGGCATGCACCTTGGCCACTTCGCGCGATTCACCTTCCAGGTCACCCAGGATCAGCGGGCTGAAGCCAGCCTGGCGGGCTTTCACCGCGGCGGCTTCAAGCGATTGCTGGGGCTTGGCGATCAGCTGGAAATGGCTGCGCGCCAGTGCCGGGTCGTCGGCCTTGACGGTTTCTGAAGCCGGGTTGTTGAGCCAGTCGATGACCGCTTTCGGCGCTTCGATGTCGTAGCGCTTGAGGATCGCCAGGGCATCGGCCGAGGTACTTGGGTCGGCCACGGTGGGGCCGGAGGCGATGACCGTGGCGAGGTCGCCAGGCACATCGGAAATCGCGTAGGTATAAACGGTGGCCGGCCAGCAGGCCTTGGCCAGGCGGCCGCCCTTGATCGCCGAAAGGTGCTTGCGCACGCAGTTCATCTCGCCAATGGTGGCGCCGGATTTGAGCAGCGCTTTGTTGATGTGTTGCTTGTCGGCCAGGGTCAGGCCTTCGGCCGGCAGTGCGAGCAGGGCGGAACCCCCGCCGGACAGCAGGAAGATGACGCGGTCGTCTTCATTGAGGTTGCTGACCAGTTCCAGCACGCGTTTGGCCACGGCAAGGCCCGCGGCATCCGGGACTGGATGGGCGGCTTCGACCACTTCGATCTTCTGGCAGTTAGCGCCATGACCGTAACGGGTGACCACCAGCCCGGATACTTCGCCTTGCCAGCTTTTTTCGACCACTTCGGCCATGGCGGCTGCGGCCTTGCCGGCGCCGATGACGATGACCCGGCCGCTGCGGTCGGCGGGCAGGTAGGGTTCGAGGACTTGGCGCGGGTGGGCGGCGGCGATGGCTGTGTCGAACAGGTCGCGGAGAAGTTTTTGCGGATCGACCGACATGGCAGGCTCCCAATTATTGTTGTTCTGCAGAATCGAAAACGCCCCTGGAACTGCCTCCGTGCAGGCCGAACCAGGGGCGGGTGTTGCTCGGTGTGGAGGCTGCACAGCAGCCCCCGAATTCAGCTTATTTGCCTTCGCCGCGGATCGAGAAGTTGGCCATATGCTCCAGGCCTTTGATCAGCGCCGAGTGGTCCCAGTTGCCGCCGCCCAGGGCCTGGCAGGTGTTGAACACTTGCTGGGCGTTGGAGGTGTTGGGCAGGTTGATGCCCAGTTCCTTGGCGCCTTGCAGGGCCAGGTTGAGGTCCTTCTGGTGCAGGTTGATGCGGAAACCTGGATCGAAGGTGCCTTTGATCATGCGCTCGGCATGCACTTCGAGGATCTTCGACGAGGCGAAGCCGCCCATCAGGGCTTCACGCACCTTGGCAGGATCCGCGCCGTTCTTGGCGGCGAACAGCAGGGCTTCACTGACGGCCTGGATGTTCAGGGCGACGATGATCTGGTTGGCCACTTTGGCGGTCTGGCCGTCGCCGTTGCCGCCGACGCGGGTAATGTTCTTGCCCATGGCTTCGAACAGCGGCTGAGCGCGTTCGAAGGCTTTCGGGCAACCGCCGACCATGATACTCAGGGTCGCGGCTTTGGCACCGACTTCACCACCGGACACCGGGGCGTCCAGGTAGGCGGCGCCAGTGGCTTTGATTTTCTCGGCGAAGGCTTTGGTGGCGGTCGGCGAGATCGAGCTCATGTCGATCACGACTTTGTTCGGCCCTACGCCTTCAGCGACGCCGTTTTCACCGAACAGGACGCTTTCGACCTGCGGGGTGTCCGGCACCATGATGATGATGAATTCGGCTTCCTGAGCAACCTCCTTAGGGTTGGCCAGGGCCACCGCGCCAGCGGCGATCAGGTCGGCCGGGGCGGCGTCGTGGTGAGTGGAAACGAAGATGCTGTGACCTGCTTTTTGCAGGTTCTGGGCCATGGGTTTGCCCATGATGCCGGTGCCGAGGAAACCGATTTTAGCCATGAGAATTTACCTCTTTGTATTTATAGAATCTCAAGTACGACCCGGAGCCTGTGGGAGCGGGCTTGCCCGCGAAAGCGGCGGTGAAGCCACTATTGCATTCGCGGGCAAGCCCGCTCCCACAGGTTCGGTGTTCAGCCTTCAGATTGCATTGTGGGTTTTCAGCCAGCCCAGACCCGCTTCGGTGGTGGTCAGCGGCTTGTACTCTGCGCCGATCCAACCCTGGTAGCCGATGCGGTCCAGGTGCTCGAACAGGAAGCGGTAGTTGATCTCACCGGTGCCGGGTTCGTTGCGACCTGGGTTGTCCGCCAGCTGGATGTGGTTGATCAGTTTCAGGTTGGCTTCCATGGTGCGAGCCAGGTCACCTTCCATGATCTGCATGTGGTAGATGTCGTACTGCAGGAACAGGTTATCGCTGCCGACTTCGGCCTGGATTTCCAGGGCCTGTTTAGTGGTGTTCAGGTAGAAGCCGGGGATGTCACGGGTGTTGATCATTTCCATGACCAAGCGGATCCCAGCGGCCTCAAGCTTGTCGGCGGCGAACTTCAGGTTGTCGACAAAGGTCTTGCGTACGTCGGCGCACTGCAGGCCTTGCGGACGAATGCCGGCCAGGCAGTTGATCTGGGTGTTGCCCAGGACCTTGGCGTATTCAATAGCCTTGTCGACACCGGCGCGGAATTCTTCGACGCGGTCCGGGTGGCAGGCAATGCCGCGTTCACCCTTGCCCCAGTCGCCTGCCGGCAGGTTGAACAGCACCTGGGTCAGGCCGTGGGCATCGAGTTGCTGCTTGATTTCAGCGGCGCTGAAATCGTACGGGAAGAGGTATTCAACGCCGCTGAAGCCAGCATCGGCTGCAGCCTTGAAGCGGGCCAGGAAGTCCTGTTCGGTGAACAGCATGGACAGGTTGGCAGCGAAGCGAGGCATGAGTTGTCTCCTTGCGATGAAGGCCCCCAGCGCGTGCGCATGGGGGCGTCAGGCGATCAGTCCAGCAGCGAGATGGCGGTTGGCGCGTCGTTGCCGACCAGGGCCAGGTCTTCGAACTCGTTGACCGCGTTGATCTCGGTGCCCATGGAAATGTTGGTCACACGCTCGAGGATCACTTCGACCACCACCGGCACGCGGAACTCTTCGGCCATCTTCTGCGCCTTGAGCAGGGCAGGGGCGATTTCGCCTGGCTCGAACACACGGATGGCTTTACAGCCCAGGCCTTCGACCACGGCGACGTGGTCGACACCGTAGGTGGCGGCGTCGGTCGAGTTGATGTTCTCGAACGCCAGTTGTACACAGTAATCCATCTCGAAGCCACGCTGCGCCTGGCGGATCAGGCCGAGGTAGGCGTTGTTCACCAGCACGTGGACGTAGGGCAGGTTGAACTGCGCGCCCACGGCCAGTTCTTCGATCATGAACTGGAAGTCGTAGTCACCCGACAGCGCGACCACTTTGCGTTTCGGGTCGGCCTTGACCACGCCCAAGGCTGCAGGGATGGTCCAGCCCAGCGGGCCGGCCTGGCCGCAGTTGATCCAGTTGCGTGGCTTGTACACGTGCAGGAACTGCGCACCGGCGATTTGCGACAGGCCGATGGTGCTGACGTAGCAGGTGTCCTTGCCGAACACCTGGTTCATTTCCTCGTAGACGCGCTGCGGCTTGACCGGCACGTTGTCGAAGTGAGTCTTGCGCTGCAGGCTCGACTTGCGCTCCTGGCAGTCTTCCAGCCAGGCCTTGCGGCACTTCAGCTTGCCAGCGGCTTTCCACTCGCGGGCCACTTCAAGGAACACGTCCAGTGCCTTGCCGGCATCGGAAACGATACCCAGGTCTGGGGTGAACACGCGGCCGATCTGGGTCGGTTCGATGTCCACGTGCACGAACTTGCGGCCTTCGGTGTAGACATCGACGGAGCCGGTGTGGCGGTTAGCCCAACGGTTGCCGATACCGAACACCATGTCGGATTTCAGCAGGGTGGCGTTGCCGTAGCGGTGCGAGGTCTGCAGGCCGACCATGCCCACCATTTGTGCGTGGTCGTCCGGGATGATGCCCCAGCCCATAAGGGTCGGTACAACCGGTACACCGGTCAGCTCGGCGAACTCGACCAGCTTGTCGCTGGCGTCGGCGTTGATGATGCCGCCACCGGCAACCAGCAGTGGGCGCTCGGCGTCGTTGAGCAGGGCCAGGGCTTTTTCAGCCTGCACGCGGGTAGCGGCCGGCTTGTTGACGGCCAGCGGCTCGTAAGCGTCGATGTCGAATTCGATTTCGGCCATCTGCACGTCGAACGGCAGGTCGATCAGTACTGGGCCTGGGCGGCCGCTGCGCATTTCGAAGAAGGCTTTCTGGAAGGCGTAAGGCACTTGGCCCGGCTCCAGCACGGTGGTTGCCCACTTGGTGACCGGCTTGACGATGCTGGTGATGTCGACTGCCTGGAAGTCTTCCTTGTGCAGGCGAGCACGCGGCGCTTGCCCGGTGATGCAGAGGATTGGAATGGAGTCGGCCGACGCGCTGTACAGGCCGGTGACCATGTCGGTGCCGGCAGGGCCGGAAGTGCCGATGCACACGCCGATGTTGCCCGGGTTGGCGCGGGTGTAACCCTCGGCCATGTGCGAGGCGCCTTCAACGTGACGAGCGAGGACGTGATCGATGCCACCGACTTTTTTCAGGGCCGAGTACAACGGGTTGATGGCAGCCCCTGGGATGCCGAACGCGGTATCTACACCTTCACGGCGCATGACCAGAACGGCTGCATCGATTGCTCTCATTTTGCTCATGGGTTGTGCCTCATCGATTTTGTAATTGTATACAACTTGCTTTGTGCCAGAGTGTATTCACGGCTAGCGGTTCAGGTCAACGGGTTTTCGTCGGGCAAGGGTGCTTTCGTTCGAGCGCCCGTGAAAACGGCTGTTTGCGAACTCGCATACGATCGTTTCAATTTATTGTATACAAAAACAGATTCAGTTGTGTTCTATTGGCTCATCCATTTTTCACCTGCCCTCAGGGCTTCTCACAACAAGAAGAGGACCTTTCCATGAACGCTTTGAACCTGAAAGTCGCTGTCAGCCTGGTGAACGCCGCGCTGGCGGCGGGCCGCAAGATCAATGCCGCACCGTTGACGGTGGTGGTGCTGGATGCCGGTGGGCATGTGCTGGCATTGCAGCGCGAGGACGGCGCCAGCCTGATTCGCCCGGCAGTGGCAACGGGCAAGGCCTGGGGGGCAATTGCCCTGGGTAAGGGGTCGCGTTTGCTGGCGTTGGATGCGCAGCAGCGGCCGGCGTTTTTTGCTGCGTTGAATGGTTTGGGTGAGCGGCCGGTGGTGCCGGCGCCGGGGGGGGTGCTGATTCGCGATCAGGACGGCAAGGTGCTGGGTGCGGTCGGGATCAGCGGTGATACGTCGGATATCGACGAGCAGTGTGCGATCAGTGCGATCGAAGAGGTGGGGTTGAAGGCGGATGCGGGGGTGGCTGCCTAGATCTCTATTGGCTGTACTGGCCTATTCGCGGGGCAAGCCCGCTCCCACAGGTTGTGGGGGCGGGCTTGCCCCGCGAATGGGCCTTCAGGCCGCCTCGGGCTCGCAGCCCTTGAGTACCAGCCGGATGATTGTTTCGGCCGCTGCTTCATAGTCACTGTCGGCGAGTTTGTCCTTGCCGGTGATCACCGAAATCTGCCAATCGAAATCGGCATAGGTCTGGGTCGCTGCCCAGATGCTGAACATCAGATGATGCGCATCGACCTTGGCGATCTGCCCACGCTCGATCCAGCGCTCGATGCACTCGATGTTATGCCGGGCCTGCTCGTTGAGCTGCTCGACCTGCTTCGGCGAAAGGTGCGGCGCGCCGTGCATGATCTCGCTGGCGAACACCTTCGACGCATGCGGCAGGTCGCGCGAAATGCGGATCTTCGAGCGGATATACGAACTCAGTACTTCCTTGGGGTCGCCGTCGGCATTGAACGGCGTCGACGCCTGCATGATTGGCGCGATGATGCTCTCCAGGACCTCGCGGTAGAGGTTGTCCTTGGATTTGAAGTAATAGTACACGTTCGGCTTGGGCAGGCCGGCCTTGGCCGCGATATCGCTGGTCTTGGTGGCGGCGAAGCCCTTGTCGGCGAATTCCTCGCTGGCCGCGCGCAGGATCAATTCCTTGTTGCGCTCGCGAATGGTGCTCATGGTCAGGGATCTTCCTCGTGTCTGGCCACCTCTAAGAGGGATCGGGCATGGTAGCACCGCGCCCGACGGGGGCTCAAGGCAGCGGCTTTGGGCTAGAATCCGGCAAATTGAATTATTTGGAAACATGCAAACATGGCAGGAAGCAGTCTACTGGTACTGATCGACGACATCGCCACGGTGCTCGACGACGTTTCGCTGATGACCAAAGTCGCGGCGAAAAAAACCGCAGGCGTGCTGGGCGACGACTTGGCGCTCAATGCCCAGCAGGTCACCGGCGTGCGTGCCGAGCGCGAGATTCCGGTGGTGTGGGCGGTGGCCAAGGGATCGTTCGTCAACAAGGCGATCCTGGTGCCGGCGGCGCTGCTGATCAGCGCGTTCATTCCCTGGGCGGTGACGCCGCTGCTGATGATCGGTGGTGCGTACCTGTGCTTCGAAGGCTTTGAAAAGCTCGCGCACAAGTTCCTCCACAGCAAGGAAGAGGACGCCGCGGAGCACACCGCGCGCAGCGAGGCCGTCGCCAATGCCGACGTGGATCTGGTGGCCTTTGAGAAAACCAAGATCAAGGGTGCGGTGCGCACCGACTTCATTCTCTCGGCCGAGATCATCGCCATTACCCTGGGCACCGTGGCCGATGCGCCGCTGACCCAGCAGATCATCGTGCTGTCGGGTATTGCGATCGTCATGACCATCGGTGTGTATGGGCTGGTGGGCGGTATCGTCAAGCTCGATGACCTGGGGTTGTGGATGACCCAGAAGGCTTCGAAGGTCGCACAGGCGGTGGGCAATGGCATCCTGCGGGCGGCGCCGTACATGATGAAGAGTCTGTCGGTGATCGGGACGGCGGCGATGTTTCTGGTCGGTGGGGGGATTCTGGTGCATGGCGTTGCGCCGCTGCATCATGCCATCGAGGCCTTCAGTGAAGGGCGGGGTGGCGTGGTCACCAGCGCGTTGCTCAACGGTGGTGTAGGTGTGTTGGCCGGGGCTCTGGTGTTGGCGGTAGTGGGTATTGTCGGGAAGCTTTGGCGCGCAGTTAGGCCGGCTCATTGATGTGGATGGCCGGGGCTTTGCCCCGGTTCGCGGGGCAAGCCCGCTCCCACAGGTATTTCACAGGTTCCAGGGATTGTCCTGAATCTGTGGGAGCGGGCTTGTCCCGCGAATGGGCTGCATGGCAGCCCCGCTGGCTATCAGAAGTGAACCTTGACCAGGAAGCTCGCAGTGTTCTGGTCAGTGGTGAACCCGTCGGAATCCTTGATCCCGTACTTGTTCTTCCAGTAGTCGTACTCAAAGCCCACGTACAGCTGTTTCTCGCCCAGGTGCAACGCCTTGCCCAGGTCGTATTTGACCTGTGGGTTGAAGTGCAGGTTGGCGTGATAGGTGCCGCGACGGTTCTCGTCGTTGTCGACCACCCAGTCCATGAAGCCGTCGATGAGGATGTCGGACGAGCCCACGGGAATGGTGTAGGACCATACCGGGGTGATCTGCCAGACGTTGTCACCGGCGCGGCTGCCGTCGGTGGTGCGCTGGTAGAAGTTCAGCTGGAAGTAGTCGAAGCCCGGGATGTCCAGGTCGAAACCTGGGCCGATCAGGTAGGACTCGGTATCACCCTCGCCGAACTCGTAGGTCATGGCCAGCAGCACGTCCTTGACCGGGCCGAAGGCCAGCTTCTGGTCGAAGATCTTGCCGAACGACAAACGCGGGCTGATTTCACCGTAATAGGTGTTGTCGCCGTTCCCCGCGTCCTTCTTGCCGTTGTAGAAAATCTTGTCGACGAAGATGAAGTTGTCACCGTACTTCCAGCCGTCGGCGTGCTCGAAGGTCACGGTCTGCTGGATCGCCGGGTTGACCTTGAAGTTCTTGCCCCACAGGTAGGTCAGGCTGTTGTTCTGCCACTGCAGCAGGTCGTCGGCTTGGGTGGCGCCGCAGGCCAGCAGGCCGCCCGCGAGAATCAGGCTATTGATGGTACGCATTGCGAGTGTCGCTCCCTTGATTGATCTGTTGTCAGCGCTCGGTGTTGGCGCTGTTTTTGTCTTTTGAGTCAGCTTTTTTCGATAGGCCACAGCTGTTTGGCAAGAGCTGCGCCAACTTTTCCGGGTTAGCTACAACCTTCCTGCTCGACTCGTTCTGAACGGATGAAATGGGTCTTTCTGGCTGGCAACACGTTGGCCAACCGCCCGAATTCATTGACTGAGCGGTCAGTAAACGCAGGCAGGATCCGTCCTGCCCTGATCGAGGGGGCGCGCAGATTACTGGCTTGCGCGCCTGGCCTCAAGTGCTCCGTCCTGGAGCACGGTGTATCAAACTTGGGCGTTTGGTCAGGTTATCAGAAGTGCACCTTGATCAGCGCGCTGGCCACGCTCTGGTTGCTCTCCAGATTGCCGCGGCTGTCGATGCCGTACTTGTCCTTCCAATAGCTGTACTCGAAGCCCACGTACAGCTGTTTGGCGCCGAGGCTCAGGGCTTTGCCCAGGTCGTATTTTACCTGCGGGTTAAAGTGCAGGTTGGCGTGGTAGGTGCCACGGCGGGTCTGGTCGTTGTCGGTGACCCAGTCCATGTAACCGTCGATCAGAATGTCCGATCTGCCCACGGGAATGGTGTAGGACCAGCCGGGAGTGATCTGCCAGACGTTGTCACCCGGGCGGCTGCCCTCGGTGTTACGCACGTAGAAGTTCAAGGTGAAATAGTTGAAGCCGGGAATGTCCAGGTCGAAGCCAGGGCCGATCAGGTAGGCCTCGTTGTCGCCTTCGCCGCGCTCGTAGGTCATGGCCAGCAACACATCCTTGATCGGGCCGAAGGCAAGCTTCTGGTCGAAGATCTTGCCGAGCGACAGGCGCGGGCTGAACTCACCGTAGTAGGTGGTCACGCCTTTGCTGGCGTCGGGCTTGCCGTTGTAGAAGATCTTGTCGACGAACATGAAGGTGTCGCCGTACTTCCATTTGTTGGCGTGCTCGAAGGTGATGGTCTGCTGGATATCAGGGTTGACCTTGAAGTCCTTGCCGTACAAGTACGTCAGGCTTTCGCCATGCCACAGCAGCCATTCGCCTGCATGCGCGGGGAGGGTGGCCAGCAGGCTGCTGCCCAGCAGCAAGCTCGATGTGATGCGCTTCATGTTGTGATTCCCGGACTTATTGTTTTTGTTGGCGGTTTTTTCGGCGCGCAGGCGCCCCGGGCGGCCCATTCCGGCGGGCCGACGGCACAGCGTTTATTGCGAAAGGAGGAAAGGGCGGCGTTGCGCCGCCCTGCAACTCAATGCTCGTGACAGGCGTCGTTATGCACGGCGCGTTCGGCACCACCGAGGATGTTGAACAGCACGTTCAGCACCAGGGCACTGACCGTGGCCATGGCGATGCCACTGTGGGTGATGGGTTCCATCCACTGTGGCATCTGTGCGAAGAACTCCGGGCGCACCACGGGGATCAGGCCGAAGCCGACGCTGACGGCGACCAGCAGCTGATTGCGACGGTCGCCGATGTCCGCTTCCTGAAGGATCTTGATCCCGGTGGCAGTGACCATGCCGAACATGGCGATGGACGCGCCACCCAGTACCGCAGGCGGGATCGAGGCGATCAGGAACGCCGCTTTGGGCAGCAGGCTTAGCAGAATCAGCAGTGCGCCGGCGACGATGGTGACGAAGCGGCAGCGCACGCCGGTCATCTGCACCAGGCCGATGTTCTGCGCGAACGAGGAGTGGGTGAAGGTGTTGAAGAACCCGGCGATGAACGACGCACCGGCATCGCACAGCAGGCCGCGGCGCAGCATCCCGGGGGTGACTTCACGGTCGGTGACCTTGCCCAGGGCGAGGAACATGCCGGTGGACTCGACGAAGATGATCACCACCACCAGGCACATCGACAGGATCGGCGCCAGGCTGAAGGTCGGCATGCCGAAATGCAGTGGGGTGACCACTTGCAGCCACGGTGCTTCGTTCAGACCGGAGAGGTCGACCATGCCGATGGAGCCGGCCAGGATGTAACCCAGGCCCATGCCCACCAACACCGACACGTTGACCCAGAAGCCGCGCATGAAGCGATTGATCAACAGGATCACGGCCAGTACCAGGCCAGCCACCATCAGGTAGATCGGCGAGCCAAAGGCTTCAGCTTCATGGCCGCCACCGGCCCAGTTGACCGCCACCGGGAACAGCGACAGGCCGATGGAGGTAATTACGGTGCCGGTAACCAGCGGTGGGAAGAAGCGTACGACCTTGGACATGAACGGCGCGATCAGCATGCCGAAGAACCCGGCGGCGATGGTCGCGCCGAAGATCCCTTGCAGGCCCACGCCGGGCATGCCAGCCATGGCTACCATGCTGCCGACGGCAGCGAAACTGGCACCCATCATCACCGGCATACGGATCCCGACCGGGCCGATACCGAACGACTGGATGATGGTGGCGACGCCAGCGACCAGCAGGTCGGCGTTGATCAGGAAGGCGACTTCTTCACGGGACAACCCGGCTGCCTGGCCGATGATCAGAGGCACGGCAATCGCGCCTCCGTACATCAGCAGAACGTGTTGCAGGCCAACCAGGATCAATTGGAACAGGGGCAGAGGTTCTCGCGGCGGCGCAACGGGAATGTACGCCTTGCGTGACTCGGACATGCAGCACCTCGAGTTTTGTTTTTATTCTCGGATCCAAGCGCCAGTTCGTGGCTGAACGCTCGATGCTTGCTTGTTGCGTGTTTCTTGTAACGAGGGCCGGCAGTGCCGGCCCTTTCGCGGCGCAAGGCCGCTCCCACAGGGGCGCGCGGACGCCCCGGCAGGAGAGGTGTATCAGTTGACCTGGGCGCCTTTGGCGATCCAGTCACCGACGAGCTTGCGCTCTTCGGCAGTCATCTGGGTGATGTTGCCCAGCGGCATGATCTGGCTGGCGACCGCTTGCGCCTGAATGCGCGCGGCCTGGGCCTGGATCTGCTGCGGTGTGTCGAACATCACGCCGGCAGGGGCGGCGCTGAACAGTGGGCTGGTCGGTTTCGACGAGTGGCACACGGTGCAGCGTTCCTGGATGACGGTGTGGATCTTGTCGAATGCGCCGCCGCCAACCTGAGCGGTGGCCTGGGCCGGAGCCTCGGCGGGAGCAGCAGGGGCTTCAGCTGCCTTGGCGGCGTCTTCGGCACGTTGCTCGGCAGCGGTCTTGCCGCCTACAGCGGTAGCTGGCAGTGGCTGGTATTCGATCTTCGCCGCCGCCTGCTCAGGCGCAACAGCCATCGGCTTGGGGCCGGTGACGTAGGCCAGGCAGATCATCGCCAGGGCACCGACCGGCAGGGTCCAGGCGTACTTGCTGCTGTCGTGGCGGGTGTTGAAGTAGTGGCGGATCAGTACCGCAGCTACCGCAATGCCGGCCAGGATCAGCCAGTTGTACTGGCTACCGTAGGTGCTCGGGAAGTGGTTGCTGATCATGATGAACAGCACCGGCAGGGTGAAGTAGTTGTTGTGACGCGAACGCAGCAGGCCTTTGGCCGGCAGGCGTGGGTCGGGGGTAGTGTTGCTTTCGATCGCTGCCACCAGCTGGCGCTGGGCTGGCATGATGATGCGGAACACGTTACCGACCATGATGGTGCCGATGATCGCGCCAGTGTGCAGGTACGCGCCACGGCCGCTGAACACCAGGCTGAAGCCCCAGCAGGCAGCAATGATCAGCACGAACAGCACGCCGCCGAGCAGTGCCGGGCGTTTGCCCAAGGGCGAATCGCAGAGCAGGTCGTAGATGAACCAGCCGGCCACCAGCGAGCCGATACCGATGGCCACGCCCTCGGCACCGCTCAGGGTGCTGCCAGGGGCCAGCAGGTACAGGGTCGGGTTCCAGTAGAACACCACGCACAGCAGGGCGATACCGGACATCCAGGTAAAGTAGGCTTCCCATTTGAACCAGTGCAGGTTCTCGGGCATTTTCGGGGGCGCCAGCTTGTACTTCTCAAGGTGATAGATACCACCGCCGTGGATGGCCCAGAGGTCACCCGACAGCCCGTCGCGCGGATTGCTCCGGTTCAGGTTGTTTTCCAGCCAGACGAAGTAGAACGATGCACCGATCCAGGCGACACCGGTGATCATGTGAACCCAGCGAATGCTGAGGTTCAGCCACTCGTGAAGATGAGCTTCCACAGTATGTACCTCTGCCAGTCACCAAACGATGACGGACCTTTTCTTATTGGTGGGGATTGAGGATCAGCATCTGTTCCTCGCTGAAGTAATGCTCATCGCAGTTGTTGCCAGAACCACTGCGATCAACCACCAGGAAATCATCCCGCTTTTCGATCGTAAGCACCGGGTGGTGCCAAACGCCGCGATGGTAATTGATGCCCTGCCTGCCGTTGCTGCGGAAGGCGCGGACCAAGCCTGATACAGGTGCATCGCCAACGGGCGCGACCACGATCAGAAAGGGGTTGCCGAGCAGCGGGATGAAAGCCTGGCTGCCCAGCGGATGGCGTTCCAGCATGCGTACGGTCAGCGGCATGTCCAGCGCGTCGGCGCGGAAGATGCTGATGATCGCCTTGTCTTCAGGCTCGGCGGTCTCGACCGTGGCGAGCTTGTGAAAGCGCATGGTCGAGCCGTTGTTGATCATGAAGTGGTCGCTGCCATCGGTTTCGATCACGTCACCGAACGGGGCGAAGGCTTCTTTGGTCAGGGGCTCGATCATCAGGGTGCGCATGCGGTTATCTCTTCTGTTATTCGATTTTTTTAAATACGGTTCGGCTGTCGCTTACAGCTGCAGCAGACGGAACAGGGCGATCAGGTTGATCTGCGCCAGGGCTTCCTTGAATTCGGCATCGGCATCGTTGTGGATGCGTTTTTCGAACGAAGCGAGGATCTGGTGCCGGTTGCTGCCCTTGACCGCCATGATGAACGGGAACTGGAACTTGGCCTTGTAGGCATCGTTCAGCTCGGTGAAGCGGGCGAACTCTTCGGCGGTGCACTGGTGGATACCGGCGCCGGCCTGCTCGTTGGTGCTCGATTCGGTCAGCTCGCCCTGGACGGCGGCTTTGCCGGCGAGGTCCGGGTGAGCGTTGATCAGTGCCAGCTGGTCTGCATGGTCGGCACTGAGCAGGATGTCGCTCATGCGCTGGTGCAGCGCTTCGATCTCGTCCAGCTCGACCAACTGGCCCAGGTCATAGGCTTTTTCGGCGACCCACGGCGAGTGCTCGTAGATGTCGGCGAAGGCCTCGACGAACGCGTCGCGGCTCAGGGTCGATGGCTTGAGGGTCTTGAAAGCGGTCATCAGGCGTTCTCTTTCTTGTACGGGTGGGTGGCGTGCCAGTGGCGGGCGATGTCCGCGCGACGGGCGAACCAGACCTGGTCGTGGCTCTTGGCGTAGTCGACGAAGCGCTTCAGCGCAGCCAGGCGCGCGGGGCGGCCGACCAGGCGGCAGTGCAGGCCGATCGAAAGCATCTTCGGCGCCTCGGCACCTTCGGCGTAGAGCACGTCGAAGGCGTCCTTCAGGTACTGGAAGAACTGCTCGCCGCAGTTGAAGCCCTGTACCTGGGTGAAGCGCATGTCATTGGTGTCCAGGGTGTAGGGGATCACCAGGTGCGGCTTGCCGGTCGGGTTGTTCGGTTCCCAGTAGGGCAGGTCGTCGTCGTAGGTGTCGCTGTCGTAGAGGAAGCCACCTTCCTCCATGACCAGGCGGCGGGTGTTCGGTCCGGTGCGGCCGGTGTACCAGCCAACCGGGCGCTCGCCGGTCAGTTCGGTGAGGATGCGGATGGCTTCGAGCATGTGCTCGCGCTCCTGGGCCTCGTCCATGTTCTGGTAGTCGATCCAGCGATAGCCATGACTGCAGATCTCGTGGCCGGCTTCGGCCATGGCGCGGATCACGTCGGGGTGGCGCTGGGCGGCCATGGCCACGGCGAAGACCGTCAGCGGCACGCCGCTGTCCTTGAACAGCTTGAGCAGGCGCCACACGCCTGCACGGCTGCCGTATTCGTACAGCGATTCCATGCTCATGTTGCGCTGGCCTTGCAGCGGCTGGGCAGCGACCATCTCGGACAGGAAGGCTTCGGACTCTTTGTCACCGTGCAGGATGTTGCGCTCGCCACCTTCCTCGTAATTGAGCACGAAGGACAGCGCAATGCGAGCGTTGCCCGGCCATTGCGGGTGAGGAGGGTTGTTGCCGTAACCGATCAGGTCGCGAGGGTAGTCAGCGCTCACTGCAGTCTTCCTTCTTGTGCGTTTGTGCGGGGGTGGGCGGACCGCGTCGGGATGTCGCACCACCGGATGGGCTGATTGTATACAACTTCTGAAATCTTTTGTAAGCCTGTTTTTCCGCATTTCTTCCCTTTTGTCGCTTGAGAATGTGTTGCAAGAAACCTGCCTGATTGGTCAGTTAATGACATGGACGTCGGCACAGCGCCTGAATTTGCGTCTTATAGGCACTCGGATGGGGAGGCGAAAGGAGGGTATAAAAAATTGTGTACAATTTGTCGATGAAATGTCTTAATAACGCCATTCCCGCCCATCGCAGGTGCTTTACCGTGCGGATGGCTGTGTATTTTTTGCCCACAGATTGAACAAGAGGCGACAAGCAATGGGACGTTTGACTACACACGTACTGGATGCCGCTCACGGCTGCCCGGGCAGCGCGATCAAGGTCGAGCTGTACCGCGTCGAAGGCCAGCAGCTCGAGCTGGTGAACACTGCCCTGACCAACAGTGATGGCCGCGTCGACGCGCCGCTGCTGCAGGGTGACGATTACCGTACCGGCGTTTACCAGCTGCAGTTCAGTGCTGGCGCCTACTACCGTGCGCGCGGCGTTCAGCTGCCGGACACGGCGTTTCTGGATGTTGTTGTGCTGCGCTTTGGCATCGACGAGAAGCAGGATCACTACCACGTGCCGCTGCTGATTTCGCCGTATAGCTATTCGACCTACCGCGGGAGCTAGTTGGTCGCTAGAAGAATCTTCGTAGGTCCTTGGCCCGCTCTCACACTGGCGGGCTTTTTTTCGTCTGCTGTTTTTGTGTTGTTTGTATGGTCCTCTTCGCGGGGCAAGCCCGCTCCCACAAGACTTGTGGTGACACCTGTGGGAGCGGGCTTGCCCCGCGAAGAGGCCGGTAGACCCCACACAAAACAAAAGGGCGCACGAGGCGCCCTTTGTTGGTGCAAATGGAGTGTCAGAGGAACACGAACTTGGCAATGAAGATCGCGCACAGCACCCACAAGCTGGCCGAGATCTCCTTGTACTTGCCGGTACCGGCCTTCAGCGCCACATAACTGATAAAGCCCAGGGCAATACCGTCCGCCACCGAGAAGGTCAGCGGCATCATGATCACCGTGACGATCGCCGGAATGCTGTCGGTGGCTTCGTCCCAGTGGATGTGCGCCATGCTGCCCATCATCAGCATGGCCACGTAGATCAACGCACCGGCAGTGGCGTAGGCAGGAATCATCCCGGCCAGTGGGGCAAAGAACATCGCCGCGACGAACAGCAGGCCAACCACCACCGCCGTCAGGCCGGTACGCCCACCGGCGGCCACGCCGGCAGCACTCTCCACATAGCTGGTAACCGGCGGCACGCCGACCACGGCGCCGAACACACTCGATGCACTGTCTGCTTTCAGTGCCTTCGACAGTCCTTCGATACGCCCGTCCGGTGCCACCAGGTTGGCCCGCTGGGCCACGCCCATCAGGGTGCCGGCAGTGTCGAACATGTGCACGAAGAGGAACGCCAGGACCACGCTGATCATGCTGACGTTGAACACGCCCGCCACATCCATCGCCATCCAGGTCGGTGCCAGGCTCGGCGGCATCGACATCACCCCGCCGAACTTCACCAGGCCCAGGCCCCAGCCGGCCAGCGTCACGCCGATGATGCTGATCAGGATCGCGCCGAACACGCGTTTGTAGCTGAGGATGGCGATCAACAGGAAGCAGATGGCCGCCAGCAGCGGGCCAGGCTCATGCAGCGAGCCCAGCTTGATCAGCGTGGCCGGGCTGTCGACGATGATGCCCGCGGTCTTCAGGCCGATCAGCCCGAGAAACAATCCGACGCCAGCCCCCATGGCATGGCGCAAGCTTACCGGGATGCTGTTGAGCAGCCACTCGCGCACTTTGGACAGGGTCAGAAACATGAACAGCACGCCCGAGACGAATACCGCGCCCAGCGCCGTTTCCCAGTTGTAGCCCATGGTGCCGACCACGGTGTAGGTGAAGAAGGCGTTCAGCCCCATGCCGGGTGCCAGGCCTACCGGCCAGTTGGCGTACAGGCCCATCAACAGGCAGCCGAGCGCGGCGGCGATGCAGGTGGCGACGAATGCCGCCCCGTGATCGATGCCGGCGTCGGCCATGATGTTGGGGTTGACGAAGATGATGTAGGCCATGGTGATGAAGGTGGTCACCCCGGCGATCAGCTCGGTTCTGACGGTGCTGCCGTGTTGCTTGAGTTTGAAAATCCGTTCCAGCCAACTCGTTTCGAGCGGTGGAGCGAGATCCAGCGTAGGTGCGTCGGATTTGCGGCTTTCCACAGCGATACTCCTCAAGTCTTTCTTGTTGTTCTTGGAGCCAGTGACCTGCGCAATGCACTTGGTGGCTCCGCGAGGGATGGCAGACGTCTGACGCGCTTAGTTGACTTACGGGTCAAGAAGTTGCCCGATGGATTATGCTTTTGTGTACAAAGAAAGCAAATAATGTTTTATGTTTTGTGCGCACAATCTGCCGCGCATCGGCTATATAGGTAAAAGCCCACCTGCAGAAACGGCTCAGCCTGTGTACAATGGCGCCATACTTTCCTTCGCGCTTCGAGAGCTCATGAACGAACAGCTGCAACCTCTGAAGAAACCTTCACGTGCTGGCAAGGCTGGCCGCAGTGGTACCCAGGACGACATCGTCTATGCGCATATCTTCGAGGCGATCCTCGAACAGCGTCTGGCGCCGGGCACCAAGTTGAGCGAGGAAGCGCTGGGTGAGATCTTTGGCGTCAGCCGCACCATCATTCGCCGTGCGTTATCGCGCCTGGCCCATGAAAGCGTGGTGCTGCTGCGGCCCAACCGTGGCGCGGTGGTGGCCAGCCCAACGGTCGAAGAAGCGCGTCAGGTGTTCTTCTCGCGGCGCATGGTCGAGCGCGCCATCACTGAGCTCGCCGTGCAGCACGCCACCCTGGAGCAACTCAACGAGCTGCGTCAGATGGTACGCGAGGAGCGCGACAGCTTCTCGCGGGGCGATCGCGGTGCCGGTATTCGCCTTTCCGGCGAGTTCCACCTCAAGCTCGCCGAGGCGGCCGGCAATGCGCCGTTGGTGAGTTTCCAGCGCAGCCTGGTCTCGCAAACGTCGCTGATCATTGCCCAATATGAGAGCGGCAACCGCTCACACTGCTCGTATGACGAGCACATGCAGCTGATCGATGCCATCGAGGCGCGTGACGCCGAACAGGCGGTGAGCCTGATGATGCATCACATGGACCACATCGACAGCAAGCTGAACCTGGACGAGGAAAGCGCCTCGGACGACTTGCATGCGGTGTTCTCGCACCTGTTGAAAAAGCCGAAGGCTGCAGCCAAGGGTTGATCGTTTGCCTGTGTATCGAAGGGGCCGCTAAGCGGCCCCTTTTTGTTGCGCTGCCTGCTGGCCATTCGCCGAATACCTGATAAATTTGCTAGTTGCAAACCCCTTTTCAATGTGGTTGGGCTTGCGCAGTCGCTGCGTTCCACTACTTGAGGAGAGGTCCATGACTACGTCTCTGGGTGTGCGCGTGGGTGCCGAGCTGGTTGGCACTTTCTGGTTGGTGCTGGGCGGGTGCGGCAGTGCCGTGCTGGCGGCCAGCTCTCCGGTCGGCATTGGTGTTCTCGGTGTCGCCTTCGCTTTTGGCTTGACTGTCCTGACCATGGCATTCGCCATCGGCCATATTTCCGGTTGCCACCTCAACCCCGCTGTGTCGTTCGGACTGGTAGTGGGTGGGCGTTTTCCGGCCAAGGAGTTGCTGCCCTACGTCATCGCCCAAGTGATCGGGGCCATTCTGGCTGCGGCGGTGATCTACTTCATTGCCAGCGGCAAGGCGGGTTTCGAGCTATCGTCGGGCCTGGCGTCCAACGGCTACGCCGACCACTCGCCCGGCGGCTATTCGCTGGCGGCGGGTTTTGTCAGTGAAGTGGTGATGACGGCGATGTTTCTGGTGATCATCATGGGCGCCACCGACGCGCGGGCCCCGGCGGGGTTCGCGCCTATCGCCATTGGTCTGGCCCTGACTCTGATTCACCTGATCTCGATCCCGGTCACCAACACCTCGGTCAACCCCGCGCGTAGCACGGGGCCGGCACTGTTCGTCGGTGGCTGGGCCTTGCAGCAGCTGTGGCTGTTCTGGCTGGCGCCGCTGATCGGGGCGGCGATCGGCGGCGCGTTGTACCGGGGCCTGGCGAAAGAACCTTAGCGCTGGTGCACGCAACGCCCGGCGGCGAAGGTTTCACGCACCGTGCGGTCGTCGCCCAGAGTGGTGAGCACGAACAGGGTTTCTTCGATGCTGGTGGACTGCTGGATGCGGTAGTCCAGCAACGGCGTGGCCTTGTAGTCGAGCACCACGAAGTCGGCATCGTTGCCGGGGCGCAGGCTGCCGATACGGTCATCCAGACGCAGCGCACGGGCGCCGCCGAGGGTGGCCAGGTACAGCGATTTGTACGGGTGCAGGCGTGCGCCTTGCAGCTGCATCACCTTGTACGCCTCGTTCAGGGTGTTGAGCAGCGAGAAACTGGTGCCAGCGCCCACGTCGGTGCCCAGGCCGACGTTGACCTTGAACTTCTCCGCTTGCGGCAAGTTGAACAGGCCGCTGCCGAGGAACAGGTTTGACGTCGGGCAGAAGGCGATGGCCGAGCCGGTTTCGGACAGGCGCTGGCATTCGTCGTCGCACAGGTGCACGCCGTGGGCGAACACCGAACGCTCGCCGAGCAGCTCGAAGTGGTCGTAGACGTCCAGATAGCCTTTCTGCTCAGGGAACAGCTCCTTGACCCAGTCGATTTCCTTGAGGTTCTCGGACAGGTGGGTGTGCATGTATACGCCCGGGTGCTCCTTGAGCAGTTGCCCCGCCACCGACAGTTGCTCAGGGGTGCTGGTCGGCGCGAAGCGCGGGGTAACCGCATAGTGCAGGCGGCCCTTGCCGTGCCAGCGCTCGATCAGTGCCTTGCTCTCGGTATAGCTGGTTTCGGCGGTGTCGGTCAGGTAGTCCGGTGCGTTGCGGTCCATCATCACCTTGCCGGCGATCATCCGCAGGTCCAGACGCTCGGCCTCTTCGAACAAGGCATTGACCGACTGCGGGTGCACGCTGCCGAATACCAACGCAGTGGTGGTACCGTTGCGCAGCAGTTCCTTGAGGAAAATCTTCGCCACCTTGTCGGCATGATCCTTGTCGGCGAACTGCTTTTCGCACGGGAAGGTGTAGGTATTGAGCCAGTCCAGCAGCTGTTCGCCGTAGGAGCCGATCATGCCGGTCTGTGGGAAGTGGATGTGGGTATCAATGAAGCCCGGGGTTATCAAGGCATCCTGGTAATGCACTACGTCGATGTCGGCATCGAGCGTCGGCAGTAACTCGCTGGCGTCGCCGAGGGCGCTGATGCGGCCGTCGTCGATCACCAGCAGGCCGTCCTCATAATACTCATGGGAGGCTTGCAGGCCGACCTCGGCCGGGTCGGCGACGCTGTGCAGAATGGCGGCACGGTAGGCTTTGCGGGTAACGGTCATAACACACTCGTCATAGGGCTTGGCTGCGCCGGGAGGGCGGCAGCAACTGGGCAATGGGGCCGGCGTTGACGCCAGCGTCGTGCTGGCCGAAGCAGGCGTTGTAGGTGGCGATGATTTCGCCGGCGATGGACACGGCGATCTCGATGGGCAGCTTGCCCTTGACCTCGGCGATGCCCATCGGGCAGCGCATGCGCGCCACTACGGCGTCATCGAAACCGCGCTCGCGCAGGCGGTGCTCGAACTTGACCCGTTTGGTCTTCGAGCCGATCAGGCCGAACCAGGTGAAATCGTTGCGCTTGAGAATGGCGGCGGTCAGTTCCAGGTCGAGCTGGTGATTGTGGGTCATGACGATGCAATAGCAACCGGCCGCCAGCTCGGCGACTTCATCGACTGGCTCCTCGCTGACCACCTTGATCACCCCGTTGGGGATGAGCGCGGGGAATTCCTGTTCGCGCGAATCGATCCAGCGCACCCGGCAGGGCAGCGCGGCGAGCAAGGGTACCAGAGCACGGCCAACATGGCCCGCACCGAACACGGCGATCTGCGCCTGCACGGCGGCCATCGGTTCAAACAGCAGCACGGTGACGCCACCGCAGCATTGGCCGAGGCTGGCGCCCAGGCTGAAGCGCTCCAGGTGTGGGGTGCTGCGATGCTCTTCGAGCATCTGCCGGGCGATGTGCAGCGCCTTGAACTCCAGGTGGCCGCCGCCGATGGTGTCGTACAAAGCACTGGCGCTGACGACCATTTTCGAGCCGGCATTACGCGGGGTCGAGCCGCGTTCCTCAATGATGGTCACCAGCACGCAGGGTTCACCGCGGGACTGGTGGTCGGCGAGGGCGTTGATCCATTGGTGCATGATTCAACCTCTCTACAAAGATGCACGCGGTCCTTGTGGGAGCGGGCTTGCCCGCGAAGAACACACCGCGGTGCATGGCAAGGGCTTCGCCCTTGTTCGCGGGCAAGCCCGCTCCCACAGGGTTCGGTGGTGCACCGGTTACTGCGTTACGGTTTCCAGTTCGGGTGAGGCCGGCTGCGCCGCAGCCACTTCCCTGCGCATCTGCTCACACCCCCACAACACCCGCTCCGGCGTCGCCGGTGCGTCGATATTCGGTTGCACGCGGTAGTCGGCGATGCTGGCCACCGCGTCTTTGAGCGCGCACCAGGCGGCGATGCCGAGCATGAACGGTGGTTCACCCACGGCTTTGGAGTGGAACACGGTGTCTTCCGGGTTCTTACGGTTTTCAACCAACTTCACCCGCAGGTCCAGCGGCATGTCGGCCACGGCCGGGATCTTGTAGCTCGCCGGGCCGTTGGTCATCAGCTTGCCCTTGGCGTTCCACACCAGTTCTTCGGTGGTCAGCCAGCCAGCACCCTGGATGAAGCCGCCTTCCACCTGGCCAATGTCGATGGCCGGGTTCAGTGAGTCGCCAACGTCGTGCAGGATGTCAGCGCGCAGCATCTTGTACTCGCCGGTCAGGGTGTCGACGATCACCTCGACGCAGGCTGCGCCGAAGGCGTAGTAGTAGAACGGCCGGCCGCGGGCCTGGCTGCGGTCGTAGAAGATCTTCGGCGTGCGGTAGAAGCCGGTGGTCGATAACGACACCTGGGCGAAATACGCCTGCTGCACCAGTTGCTCGAAGCTGACGATCTGGTCGCGCGTGCGCACGTGACCGTTGCGGAATTCGACGTCTTCCTCGGTCACGTTATAGTGCCGTGCGGCAAACTCGGTCAGGCGCTTCTTGAGGATCTCGGCCGCATTTTGCGCGGCCTTGCCGTTCAGGTCGGCACCGCTGGATGCGGCGGTCGGCGAGGTATTGGGCACCTTGTCGGTGTTGGTGGCGGTAATCTGGATGCGGCTGAAATCGACCTGGAAGACTTCCGCCACCACCTGCGCGACCTTGGTGTTCAGGCCCTGGCCCATCTCGGTGCCGCCGTGGTTCAGGTGGATGCTGCCATCGGTATAGATGTGGATCAGCGCGCCGGCCTGGTTGAGGAAGGTGGCGGTGAACGAGATACCGAACTTCACCGGGGTCAGCGCCAGGCCTTTCTTCAGAACTGGGCTGTTGACGTTGAAGCGGCGGATCGACTCGCGACGCTCGGCATAGTCGCTGCTGGCTTCCAGTTCGGCAGTCATTTCCTCGAGCATGTTGTGCTCGACGGTCTGGTAGTAGTGGGTGACGTTGCGCTCGGTCTTGCCGTAGTAGTTGGCCTTGCGCACGGCCAGCGGGTCGCGGCCCAGTTGGCGGGCGATGTGGTCCATCACCTGCTCGATGGCGACCATCCCCTGCGGGCCGCCAAAGCCCCGGTAGGCCGTGTTGGAAGCGGTGTTGGTCTTGCAGCGGTGGCCGTGCACCGTGGCATCTCCCAGGTAATAGGCGTTGTCGGAGTGGAACATGGCGCGGTCGACGATCGAACCGGACAGGTCGGGCGAGTAGCCGCAGTTGCCGGCCAGGTCGAAATTGATGCCGTGCAGGCGGCCATCGTCATCGAAGCCGACGTCGTACTCCACGTAGAACGGGTGACGCTTGCCGGTCATCATCATGTCTTCGACGCGCGGCAGGCGCATCTTGGTCGGCTGGCCGGTCAAGCGCGCGATCACTGCACACAGGCAGGCCGGGCTGGCAGCTTGAGTTTCCTTGCCGCCAAAACCACCGCCCATGCGGCGCATGTCGAGCACCACCTTGTTCATTGGCACGTCGAGCACTTCGGCGACCAGCTTTTGCACTTCGGTGGGGTTTTGCGTGGAGCAATAGACGATCATGCCGCCGTCTTCAGTGGGCATTACCGACGAGATCTGCGTTTCCAGGTAGAAGTGCTCCTGGCCGCCGATGTGCAGCGTGCCTTGCAGGCGGTGCGGGGCGCTGGCCAGGGCGGCAGCGGCATCACCGCGCTGGTGGGTGTGGCTGTCGAGCACGAAGTGCTTTTTGCGAAATGCCTCGACCACGTCCAGAACCGGCTCCAGGTCTTCGTACTCGACGATCGCGGCCATCGCCGCGCGGCGCGCTGTGTCGAGGTCGCGGGCGGCGACGGCGAGCACCGGCTGGCCGAAGAACTCGACCTTGTCGATAGCCAGCAGCGGGTCGCCAGCGACCACTGGGCCGATGTCCTTGAGGCCGGGGATGTCCTCGTGGGTGATGGCGATGCGTACGCCTTCGAAGGCATAGCACGGCGTGGTGTCGATGCGCAGGATGCGCGCGTGGGCGCGGTCGGCGGTGCGCGCATAGACGTGCAGCTGGTTTGGGAAGTCCAGGCGGTCGTCGATGTACACCGCCTCGCCTGCCACGTGCTTGTCGGCGCTGTCGTGCTTGACGCTGCGACCGACTCCGGTGGTCAGGTCCTGGCTGAACAGTTCGGCCATCTCGGCCTGGCTCTTGACGACGTGATGGTTAGACATAGTCGGTCACCCGGGTTTCGATGTACGGCGTTTGCAGTTCGATGAAGTACTTGCGCAGCAGGTTCTGCGCGGTCAGCAGGCGATACTCCTTGCTGGCGCGGAAGTCGCTGAGCGGCGTAAAGTCTTCGGCCAGGGCCTGGCAGGCACGTTCGATGCTGGCCTGATTCCAGGGTTTGCCGCGCAGGGCGGCTTCACAGGCACGGGCGCGCTTGGGGATGGCAGCCATGCCGCCGAAGGCGATGCGCACACCGCTGACCACGCCGTCTTCGATGCTCAGGTTGAAGGCGCCGCACACGGCCGAGATGTCGTCGTCCAGGCGCTTGGATACTTTGTAGGCACGGAAGGCCCAGTCGTTGCTGGCTCGTGGCACGATGATCTTCTCGATGAACTCGCTGTCCTGGCGGGCAGTGATGCGGTAGTCGATGAAGTAGTCTTCCAGCGGCATCGTGCGCTGGCGTTCGCCCTGGCGCAGGACAATCTGCGCATCGAGTGCGATCAGCAGGGGCGGCGAGTCGCCGATCGGCGAGGCGTTGCCAATATTGCCGCCGAGTGTGCCTTGGTTACGGATCTGCAGCGAGGCGAAGCGGTGCAGCAGGTCGCCAAAATCGGGGTATTCCTCGTTCAGCGCGCCGTAGCAGTCGGTCAGCGAAGTGGCGGCGCCGATTTCCAGGTGGCTGGCAGTTTTGTCGATGCGCTTGAGTTCAGCCACGTGGCCGACGTAGATCATCACCGGCAGGGTCTTGTGGAACTGCGTGACCTCCAGCGCCAGGTCGGTGCCACCCGCCAGCAGGCGCGCTTCGGGGTGCGAGCTGTACAAGTCGGCCAGGTCGGCGACGGTCAATGGCACCAGGCAGCGCTTGTCGCCGCTGTTGAGTTCGCCGGTCTGGGTCGGCGCGATGGCCTTGAGGCGGCTGATGGTCTGCGCCTGCTGGGCGTCGAACTGGTCGCGGCAGGGCAGCCGGCAGCTCTGCTCGGCGGCGTCGAGAATCGGCCGGTAGCCAGTGCAGCGGCACAGGTTGCCGGCCAGGGCTTCCTGGGCCTGATGCAAGTCATGGCCTTGGCTGTTCTTCTGCAGGGCGAACAACGACATGACGAAACCGGGGGTGCAGAAACCGCATTGCGAGCCGTGGCAGTCGGCCATGGCCTGTTGGACGCTGTGCAGTTGACCTTGATGCTTGAGGCCTTCGACGCTGATCAACTGCTTGCCGTGCAACGACGAGACGAAAGTCAGGCAGGAGTTGAGGCTGCGGTAGCGCAGGCTGTCCTGGCCATCATCATCCTGGGTCAGCTCGCCGACCACCACGGTGCAGGCGCCGCAGTCGCCGCTGGCGCAGCCCTCTTTGGTGCCGGGTTTGCCCAGGTGCTCGCGCAGGTATTGCAGCACCGTCATGTTCGGGTCCAGGGCGTGCTCGCTGCGTAGCTCCTGGTTGACGAGAAACTGGATCACGGGGATGGCCTCGCAATGGTTTTATTGTTGTTGGGCGGACAATAAGCAGAGCTGACGCGCTGGTCAATAATTTTCTGACTCAAAGGTCAAGAAGTTGCGCGTGAGCCAATCTGGCCGCCCGGAATACCCATACCTGAAGCATAGATCGCGCCGCGCACGTGACTGCCCGGCGGGTCAAATAAAGCCCGTCGTCCCTCTGCGCGAGTGCTGGCCAAGTGCGCTACAATCGCCCACTTGTGCCCAGTTCAATGATTTTGAAGGAAAACCATGACGTTCAAGGCGCCGGACAGCCTCTCCGAGCAGATCGCCGACTACCTGGCCGAACGCATCATTCGCGGCGAGCTCGTGCCCGGTGAGCGCATCCAGGAGCAGAAGGTCACCCAGGCGCTGAATGTCAGCCGTGGCTCGGTGCGCGAAGCGCTGTTGATCCTCGAACGTCGCCATCTGGTTGCGATCCTGCCACGCCGTGGGGCTCATGTGACCAAGCTGGATGAGCGCAGCGTGCGCAGCCTTTGCGCATTGATGGGCGAGTTCTACATCCTGCTGGGCAATGCCGTCGCGCAAAAATGGCGCACCGACGGCGACCTGCGCCCGTTCCTGGACATCCAGCAACGTCTGCAGCACGCCCGCGAGCAAGCAGACATCAAGGCGTTCGTCGCCGACAGTTTCGCGGTGATGCGCGCCGCCTATCCGTTCGCCGACAACCCTTACCTGCAGGAAACCGTGGAAAACCTGCAACCGGCCATGAGCCGCGCCTATTATCTGGCCCTGGATCAGCGCCAGGCCAACATGATCGATTACCTGGAACTGTTCGCCCGCCTGCTCGACGCCGTGGTCGCCCGTGATCTACCGCGCATCCGCGAGGTGCTGACCGCCTACTGCCAGCGCAGCTGCGAGCTGGTACTGGCGGCGCTGGCCCGAGGCTGACCGATGCGCCTTAAGTGCATTCGCCTGGCCGGGTTCAAGTCGTTCGTCGACCCCACCACGGTCAACTTCCCCAGCAACATGGCGGCCGTGGTCGGCCCCAATGGCTGCGGTAAATCCAACATCATCGATGCGGTGCGCTGGGTGATGGGCGAAAGCTCGGCGAAAAACCTGCGCGGCGAGTCGATGACCGACGTCATCTTCAATGGCTCCACCAGCCGCAAGCCGGTGAGCCAGGCGAGCATCGAGCTGATTTTCGACAACAGCGAAACCACGCTGCTGGGCGAGTACGCGGCTTATGCGGAAATTTCCATCCGCCGCAAGGTCACTCGCGACGGGCAAAACACCTATTACCTGAACGGCACCAAGTGCCGTCGCCGCGACATCACCGACATTTTCCTCGGCACTGGTCTGGGTCCGCGCAGTTATTCGATCATTGAGCAGGGGATGATCTCCAAGCTGATCGAAGCCAAGCCCGAGGAGCTGCGCAACTTCATCGAAGAGGCCGCTGGCATCTCCAAGTACAAGGAGCGCCGCCGCGAGACCGAGAGCCGCATCCGCCGCACCCAGGAAAACCTGGCGCGCCTGACCGACCTGCGCGAAGAGCTGGAGCGTCAGCTCGAACGCCTGCATCGCCAGGCCCAGGCCGCCGAGAAGTACCGCGAATACAAAGCCCAGGAACGTCAGCTCAAGGCGCGCCTGTCGGCCCTGCGCTGGCGCGACCTGGATGAACGCGTGCGTCAGCGCGAAGTGGTGATTGGCGATCAGGACGTGGCCCACGAGGCACTGGTCGCCGAGCAGCGCAACGCCGATGCCAGCATCGAGCGCCTGCGCGACGGCCATCATGAATTGTCCGAACGCTTCAACCAGGTGCAGGGCCGCTTCTATTCGGTGGCCGGCGATATCGCCCGGGTCGAGCAGAGCATCCAGCACGGCCAGCAGCGCCTGCGCCAGTTGCAGGATGACTTCAAGGAAGCCGAGCGCACGCGCCTGGAGACCGAATCGCACCTTGGGCACGACCGCACGCTGCTGGCCACCCTCGGCGAAGAGCTGGGCATGCTCGAACCCGAGCAGGAAATGACCCTGGCCGCGGCCGAAGAGGCCGCCGCTACCCTCGAAGAAGCCGAGCTGGGCATGCACGGTTGGCAGGAGCAGTGGGACAGCTTCAACACCCGCTCCGCCGAGCCGAGACGCCAGGCCGAAGTGCAGCAGTCGCGCCTGCAGCAGCTCGAGGCCAGCCTGGAACGCATGGCCGAGCGCCAGCGCAAGCTGGGCGAGGAGCACGATCAGATGGCTGCCGACCCGCAAGACGGCGCCTTGCTGGAATTGTCTGAACAGTTGGCCGCCAGCGAGATGCAGTTGGAAGAATTGCAGCTGTCGGAAGAGCAGGTAGTCGAACGCCTGGAGGGCGTGCGCGAACTGTTGCAGCAGGCGACACACGCCCAGCAGCAACAGCAGGGCGACCTGCAGCGCCTGGGTGGCCGCCTGGCTTCGTTGGAGGCTTTGCAGCAAGCTGCGCTGGAGCCTGGTGCGGGTGCGGCTGACTGGCTGCGCGGCCAGGGCCTGGAACAGCGTCCGCGCCTGGCCGAAGGGCTGCGGGTTGAACCAGGTTGGGAGCTGGCGGTGGAAACCGTGCTGGGTGCCGATCTGCAAGCCGTGCTGGTGGACGATTTTGCCGGGCTCGACTTTGCCGAACTCGAACAAGGTGAGTTGCGCTTGCTGGTGGCGGGCGCAGAGGGTGCCCGTCAGCCCGGCAGCCTGCTCGACAAGGTCGAAGGGCACACCGACCTCGCCCCCTGGCTGGCCCAGGTCAGGCCCGTCGAGGACCTCGCCCAAGCCATGGCCGAGCGTTCAGCGCTGGCTGAAGGGCAGAGCCTGGTCAGCCGCGATGGTTACTGGGTCGGTCGGCATTTCCTGCGCATCAGCCGGGGTGGCGACGCCCAGGGTGGCCTGCTGGCGCGCGCTCAGGAAATCGAGCGCCTTGGTGAAGAACAATTGACGCTGGAAGCTGCGCTTGGGCAGCTGGAAAATCAGTTGCAATCGTTGCGCGAGCAGCAACTGGGCCTAGAAGAAGGGCGCGAGCAGCTGCGTCGTCGCACCCAGGAAGAAAGCCGCCAGCACGGCGAGCTCAAGGCCAGCCTTTCAGCAGGCCGCGCCCGTGCCGAGCAGGTCGAGTTGCGTCGTCGCCGTATAAATGAAGAATTGACCGAACTCCAGGAACAACGTGCCTTGGAGCATGAGCAGCTGGGCGAGGCGCGTCTGGTGCTCCAGGAAGCCTTGGAGCTGATGGCCGAGGATACCGAGCAGCGCGAGCAACTGATGGCCCGCCGCGATACCCTGCGTGAGGGGCTCGACCGCATTCGCCAGGACGCCCGGCAGCATAAGGACCACGCCCACCAGCTGGCCGTGCGCCTCGGTTCGCTGCGCGCCCAGCACGACTCCACTCATCAAGCGCTGGAACGCCTGGAACAACAGGCCGCGCGCCTGAGCGAGCGACAGGAACAACTGAGCCTGAACCTGGACGAGGGCGAGGCACCGCAGGAAGAGCTGCGCCTGAAACTGGAAGAGTTGCTGGAGCGGCGCATGAGCGTCGACGAGGAAATGCGCCAGGCCCGCCTGCACATGGACGAAGCCGACCGCGCCCTGCGCGATGCCGAAAAACGTCGCACCCAGGCCGAGCAGCAGGCCCAGTTGCTGCGCGGACAGCTCGAGCAGATGCGCCTGGAGAACCAGGGCCTGGATATACGGCGCAAAACCCTGCAGGAACAATTGCTGGCAGATGGCTACGATTTGCTGGTTGTGCTGGCCACCGTCGAGGCCGATGCCAGCGAGCAGGGCACCGAGCAGGATTTGGAGCAAATCGATGCGCGCATCCAGCGCCTTGGCGCGATCAACCTGGCGGCGATCGAGGAGTACGAACAGCAGTCCGAGCGCAAACGTTACCTCGACGCCCAGGACGCCGACCTGGTCGAAGCACTCGATACGCTGGAAAACGTCATCCGCAAGATCGACAAAGAAACCCGCAACCGCTTCAAGGATACCTTTGATCAGATAAATGCCGGATTACAGGCACTTTTCCCAAAAGTTTTCGGTGGTGGCAGCGCTTATCTGGAACTGACGGGCGAAGATCTACTCGATACAGGGGTGACGATCATGGCGCGACCTCCGGGCAAGAAGAACAGCACCATCCACTTGCTGTCCGGCGGCGAGAAGGCACTGACCGCATTGGCGCTGGTGTTTGCCATTTTCAAGCTGAACCCCGCACCGTTCTGCATGCTCGACGAGGTCGATGCGCCGCTGGACGATGCCAACGTCGGGCGGTATGCCCGGCTGGTCAAGGAAATGAGTGAAAGCGTGCAGTTCATCTACATCACCCATAACAAGATTGCCATGGAAATGGCGGACCAGTTGATGGGGGTGACCATGCACGAACCGGGCTGTTCACGTCTTGTTGCAGTTGATGTAGAGGAGGCGCTGGCCATGGTCGACGCCTGATGAGCGAAGATAGGGCGAATTCTGTAGGTAAATGGCCCCGCCATGTGCGACAGACGGTGTAAAGTTGTCTTTGGTCGTGCTAGCTTAATGTCACTCGTTTTTTGCGTGGGTAAAACGCCTGTCAGAACATAGAGTTGGCGCCACGTGTTAAAGGGCTTTGAAGCCTTTGTTTTCAAGCATATTTTATAGAGGCACGGGATTACATGGAAATCGGTCTGCGCGAGTGGCTGATCGTCATCGGCATCATTGTCATCGCCGGTATTCTTTTCGACGGCTGGCGCCGCATGCGCGGCGGAAAAGGCAAATTGAAATTCCGTCTGGACCGCAGTTACTCCAATGTGCCGGACGACGAGGGCGGCGCTGAAGTACTCGGCCCGTCGCGGGTGCTGGAGACCCAGAAGGAGCCGGAGCTGGACGAAAGCGACTTGCCGTCGCTCAGCGCTCCTGTGCGTGAGCGCGAACGTGAACCGAAGCCGGCCAAGGCCAGCAAGCGTGGCAAGCGTACCGCCGAAGTTCAGCCGCAGGGCGACCTGGACCTGGTGGCCGAGCCGCGTGAGCCAGACCTGTTCGCCGACAGCAACGACGATTTTGCCGCCGACGACAAGCGCAGCAACGGCTTTGCTACCAGTGGCAATCCCGCCAAGGAGCTGCCGCCGGTGGAAGAGGTGCTGGTGATCAGCGTGATCTCCCGCGATGAAGGTGGTTTCAAGGGCCCGGCGCTGCTGCAGAACATTCTCGAAAGTGGCCTGCGTTTCGGCGAAATGGACATTTTCCACCGCCATGAAAGCATGGCCGGTCATGGCGAAGTGCTGTTCTCCATGGCCAATGCGGTCAAGCCCGGCATTTTCGACCTGGACGACATCGACCACTTCAGCACCCGTGCGGTGAGTTTCTTCCTCGGCCTGCCAGGCCCGCGTCATCCGAAGCAAGCTTTCGACGTGATGGTCGCAGCAGCGCGCAAGCTGGCCCACGAGCTCGATGGCGAACTCAAGGATGACCAGCGCAGCGTGCTAACCGCGCAGACCATCGAGCATTACCGCCAGCGCATCGTCGAGTTCGAGCGCCGCGCGCTGACCCAGAAACGCTGATGTCATTGAGCGAGCGGACCATGCCCTGGTCTTGCTCGCTTCGTTTCAAGCGCAAGAGCAGCCTAGGGCTGCTCTTTTGCTTTGCAAGAGAACCTGAAGAATGAACGCCGAATCCCGAATCCACGCCCTGCGCGCCGAGCTTGATCAGCACAATTATCGTTACTACGTGCTCGACGAGCCCAGCGTGCCAGACGCCGAGTACGACCGCCTGTTCAACGAGCTCAAGGCCCTCGAAGCCGAGCACCCGCATCTGATAACGCCTGACTCGCCGACCCAACGTGTCGGCGGTGCCGCTCTGGCCGCGTTCAGCCAGGTGCGCCACGAAGTGCCCATGCTCAGCCTGGGTAACGCCTTCGAGGAAGCCGACCTGCGGGAATTTGGCCGCCGTGTCGTGGATGGCCTGGACCAGCCGGGTGCAGTCGATTTCAGTTGCGAGCCCAAGCTCGATGGCTTGGCGGTAAGCCTGCTGTATCGTGATGGGCAATTGGTGCAGGGCGCAACCCGTGGCGATGGCACCACGGGCGAAGACATCAGCGCCAACGTGCGCACCGTGCGCAACATTCCGCTCAAGCTGCAGGGCGAAGGCTGGCCGGCGGTGCTAGAAGTGCGAGGCGAAGTGTTCATGAGCAAGGCCGGTTTCGACCGCCTCAACGCCGCCCAATCCGAGGCCGGTGGCAAGACCTTCGCCAATCCGCGCAACGCCGCAGCCGGGAGCCTGCGCCAGCTGGACTCGAAGATCACCGCCAGCCGCCCGCTGGAGTTCTGCTGCTACGGCGTGGGGCAGGTCTCGGCCAGCATCGGCGACAGCCACATCGGCATCCTCGAACAGCTCAAGGCGTGGGGCCTGCCGATCAGCCGTGAGCTGCGCCATGCCGCTGGCATTGAAGAATGCCTGGCCTACTACCGCGACATTGGTGAGCGGCGCAACAGCCTGCCGTATGAGATCGATGGCGTGGTGTTCAAGGTCAACAGCCTGGCGTCCCAGCGTGAATTGGGCTTCCGCGCTCGCGAACCGCGCTGGGCCATCGCCCACAAATTCCCAGCCATGGAAGAGCTCACCGAGGTGCTGGATGTTGAATTCCAGGTTGGTCGCACCGGTGCAGTAACGCCTGTGGCACGCCTGAAGCCGGTCAAGGTGGCCGGTGTGATTGTGTCCAATGCCACGCTGCACAACATGGACGAAATCGCCCGCCTGGGCCTGCGCATTGGTGACACGGTGATCATCCGCCGTGCCGGTGACGTGATCCCGCAGGTCATGCAGGTGGTACTCGAACGGCGTCCTGAAAATGCCCGCCCGGTTCAGGTGCCCACAGAGTGCCCGGTATGTGGCTCGCAGGTCGAGCGTACCCAGTTGGTCAAGCGCAGCAAGGGCAAGGAAACCACCAGCGAAGGTGCAGTGTACCGCTGCGTCGGTCGCCTCGCCTGCGGTGCCCAGCTCAAGCAGGCGATCATTCACTATGTGTCGCGCCGCGCCATGGATATCGATGGCCTGGGCGAGAAGAGCGTCGAGCAGTTGGTGGACGAAGGCCTGATCGGATCGCCGGCCGACCTGTACAAGCTGGAATTCGACCAGATCGTCGGCCTCGAAGGCTTTGCCGAAGTTTCCAGCAAGAAGCTGCTGGATGCCATTGAGGCCAGCAAGCGCCCGAGCCTGGCGCGCTTCATCTATGCATTGGGCATCCCGGACGTGGGTGAGGAAACCGCCAAGGTCTTGGCCCGCTCGTTGGGCAGCCTGGCGCGGGTACAGCAAGCATTGCCGCAGGTGCTGACCTATCTGCCGGACATCGGGCTGGAAGTGGCGTACGAAATCCACAACTTCTTCGAAGACGAGCACAACCAGAAGGTCATCGAGCAATTGCTGGCCAGTGGCATGCAGTTGCAGGATGAAGGTGAGCTGGCCGCCGAGTTCGCGGCGAGCACCACCCTGGCCGGGATGATCGCCAAGCTTGATATCCCCTCGGTGGGGCCAACGGGTGCGGAAAAGCTGGTGGCCAAACTCGACAACCTGGACAAGATCATCGCCGCTGACGGTATCGACTTGCGCCAGGCCCTGGCGGCCAAGCAGGCTGACGCCGTGCGCGAGTTCTTCAAGGACGAAGCCAATCAGCAACTGGCGCGTGATATCGAAGCGCAGTTGCTGGCCTTCGGCATGCACTGGAACAGCGAGAAGAAAGTCGCGGAAGGTTTGCCGCTGGCTGGCCAGACCTGGGTGCTGACCGGCACGCTGGGGCGCATGAGCCGCGACATCGCCAAGGAGAAGCTGGAAAGCCTCGGTGCCAAGGTGGCGGGTTCGGTTTCCGGCAAGACGCATTGCGTTGTAGCTGGGCCAGGCGCCGGCTCCAAGCTGGCCAAGGCCAGCGAGCTGGGTGTGAAGGTGCTGGATGAAGATGCGTTCGTCGTGTTCCTGAGCGAGCAGGGCATCTCCGTCTGATCGCTGAAACACCCCCTGTGGGAGCGGGCTTGCCCCGCGAAGAGGCCGAGGCAGCCCTTCCAATCTGGACAAGTCATTGAGAAATGATGACTTTTTCTACCGCAGAGGTTGTAACTTCGCCCCAGACCGGTACAATGGCGCGGCTCGCTGCTTGGCGAGCCGCGTAGTGGTGGCCCCATCGGTCCCCCCGCATTGATTACCCGTTAACCTGGTCAGGCCCGGAAGGGAGCAGCCATAGCGGGAACATCGAGTGCCGGGGTGTGGCTGGTGGGGCCGCCTCCATTCTATAAGTCCTTAATTCTAAAGGGCTTTTCTCGCTAAAATTTCGAAGTGGACCAGTGCCGTAGTGCACCTAAGTGGTGCACTGTGCTGAGCATTTTAGCTTCGTCATCTCGTCTCTCCAATCCCTTCTCATTACGCCAATCTCGGCACCGCCCTGTCATCCGCTCATGTGGCGGTTTGTCCTTGTCCCTCGCTGTGATTTGCAATTGCCAGTACGGTAGCTGTGCTACTAGGATGTGGCATCTGAGCGAGGAGCAAGAGATGGAATTCTTAGAGCGACTGAACGCATTATCAGCCAAGATCCGCCAGCAGGGCCCTGCTATCCAGACAGAAGAGGCGACCAAGATCGCCTTTGTCATGCCCTTCATCAACTCCGTCTTGGGTTATGACGTCTTTGACCCTTCGGAGGTGACACCCGAGTACGTCTGCGACGTGGGAACGAAGAAGGGTGAGAAGATCGACTACGCCATCATGAAGAACGGCGAGATTCAGATCCTGATCGAGTGCAAGAAGATCGGTGAGCCACTGCATATCAATCACGCGAGCCAGCTCTTCCGCTATTTCCACGTCACCACTGCCCGTATCTCGATCCTCACCAACGGCCAGGTCTACCGGTTTTTCACCGACCTCGATGCCCCTAACAAGATGGATGAGAAGCCGTTCTTGGAGCTGGACCTTCTCGATCTGGACGAGCACGCCCTCCCTGAACTTCAGAAGCTAACCAAGTCTGCGTTCGATGTGGACTCGATTATCAGTGCGGCTGGTGAGCTGAAGTACGTTGGCCAGATCAAGAAAGAGATGGCTTCGCAGTTCAGCCAGCCTAGTGACGAGTTTGTGAAGTTCTTCGCTACTCGGGTCTACGACGGGATCATTACCCAGAAGGTGAGAGAGCAGTTCACTACCTTGACTAGGAAGGCGGCAATTCAATTCCTAGGAGATCAGATCAACGACAGGCTGAAATCGGCTATGAGCGGTGCGGTCGAGCCGTCTTATGCGATGATGGCCGTTCAAGCGGCAACGGCCCCTGAGTCTGCTGAGGAAGCCGACGATGACCGTATCCAGACCACCCTTGAGGAGCTTGAAGGCTTCCATATCGTCAAGGCAATTGTGCGGGCGGTCGTGGATGCAAAGCGGATCGTTCATCGTGATACCCAAAGTTACTTCGGGATTCTGTTGGACGATAACAATCGTAAGCCGATTTGCCGCCTTCACTTCAATCGCAGCCAGAAGTACATAGGTATCTTCGATGCTGAGAAGAACGAGACGCGTCATCCGATTGGGTCTGTGGATGATATTTACGGATTTGCAGAACAGCTGAAAGGGACTATTTCGCTGTACGAATAGTTTGCCGATGTGTAAGCGTCCGGCGAACTCACCTTCCGAACTCCAGCTTTAAGGGCGATGGTGTCCGCGTATTTTAAGCGGACGCGATCACCCTTATCGCCAGGATTCCCATGCGCCAACGAAGCTCTTATCCGAAACCATTCAAAGCCCAAGTCGTTCAGAATGCCTGCAACCTGGCGCAACCGTGTCCAGTGTCGCCATCAGCCACGGCATCAATGCCAACGTCATCCGCAAATGGATGCCGCTCTATCGAGATCAGCCCGCAGCAACTTCACTCCCAGCTGAGTGGGCACGATCCGTACGCCTACCTCAAAGACGTTTTGATGCGGCTGCCGACGCAGCGGGTCAGTGAAATCGATCAATTGCTGCCGCATAAGTGGCAACTAGCTTAGATACTTCAGGCGGCAAGCATGCCTTAAAAACTATATGGCTCAAGCTCTGCGAGCTGAGACAGCAGAATTAAATGCTCCACTGCTTTTAGTCTATCAACATGATCAAGGGATGCCGACCCACCAAGCATTAACGCTGGAACAAAACCATACATCTCATCATGGCAAAGAGTGCCGAGCTTTTTTCTTGCCGTCTTGAACAAATCTTCCACATCGTTAGAGTCCACTTTTCTGGACACGATAAAGTCTTGAAGCTTACGATCCATTTGCTCGGGGGTGGGTTCAAAGTCATGAATTACGCATCGCGAAAAGACGCTGGTTATCTTCAGTGAAAATCCCGTTTTCTCGCCCCATAGATAGAGATCGCCGAACGCTCCACGGGCAATCAGGTGGTAAGTGTCGCGTTTTTCAAATTCCGTTCCTTCAAGCCACGAAGCCACCACCCCTTCGTATTCTTGCGGGTTCACTATCCAAAAAATTCCATCACCGTATCCGCACCAGCCGTGCTCAGCCCAATATTCCAAAAGCTGATTGGGTAGTTTACCCCTATAACGCTCGATACTCGAAGCTGGCACTTCCTGACGATCAACCGGGCCACCAAACTTTTCTAGGAATCTAGCAAATACTTTGTCCACGGATGCCTCCTTCAGCACTTGTGTAATTTCACGTTGAGGAAAGTTGAATCCCGCAAGGATTCAGGTACCTTCTCAGCAGCTGCTTTAAGGTTTTGAATTTTTGGTCTCCACTGAGGCCCAATGCTGGAGTTAACCTGTCGGTCACCGAAGTCGCCAATGATATCCTTGCCACCAGCACTCAGATCGGGGTTGTGCAGCCCAGCAAGGTTTGCCATCGTTTCCTTGGCTTTTTTAATTGCAGCTTCCTCTGCTTCGAGTACATCCAAGTCTGGAAAATCATTCAGAAAACGCTCTTCCAATTGATCTTGTAGATCCTTGCGTGCCTTTTTAGCAGCCGCAGGGCTTCGTTTCACGGGATTAGCAATATTCTTCAAATACTCATCAACAGTAAGTCGATTTAACCCGTTCTCTTGCCCCTGCAACTGCCGCTCGAACTCGCCAATTTTGGAGGCAGGCATTTTATCTGCCTTGAAGCATTCAACCTCATGCAGCGGCATGGTGTTCGACTTACCCTTGGCGGGCTCTTTGTCTCTTCTCTCTGAGTGGTTTGGAGGTGACTTCTGGCTCGCCAGCGGCCCTCTGAGCGGCTCCGCCTTTTGCAGGTCAGGTCTGCGCTTCAACGCATCTTCATGCTCGACCATCCACTGGCCAATTCTTGCCCCTTTTGGACTGGCACGCATCTCTAATGCTAGCCTGCCAGCGTTACCTCTACCACGAGTCAAGTATTCGACAATGGCGCCCAGTAACAGAATGACGACTTCAACGTGGCCTAGCGCGATGTTATGGGCAGCGCTTCGAATTGCTAGGGGATCATCCTGGCTGAATGGGGTTAAACCATCATCACCTCGTGTTCCTTCCCATGCAGTTTTAATTCCTGTCAGATAATAACTGCCAATGCGCGGCAAGCCTTCGACGAAAAATTCTGCAATAGACTGCAGGCCAAGTATCCCCAGTATCCAGCTGCTAGCCTGCAAACCCATTGCAGCTCCCGCAGCCCCCATCGGAACAGCGCCAGCACCTCCAAAGAATGTACCCACACCGGCGCCGATAGCACCTCCGGTCAAGGTGCTACCAGCGACGATCATTGCCATCTGCGTGACAACATCGATGAGGTCTTTGAGGATGCTGGAAATGTCGAGATCGGCGAAACGTTGGCGAAGTAGGTCACTCGCTTGCCACTCAGCCTGATGAAACGCAGAGCGGATGCTTGCAACGCGGCGGATATTGAGGCTCAGGGAAGGGACAGGTTCACCCCAGTGGTTCCGATATCGGGCACCACTTTGATAGCCCATTTCCCGCCTTATCCGATCTTCAATCTGCTGCCACGACGGCACAATATGCCATAAAAACACCCGATGTCTCCCTGACAATTTGAATGCTTGAGGGGGCAATAGCCCGCTTTCTGGTCTGGATAGGATACTGGCAAACGGTATAGCGACATCGCCTAGAAGGGTACCTTAAGGATGTGCTGACGCAAAAGGCCGATGAGATCGTTAACTTTTCCGCATCGGGAGGTGGATGGCAAGTTTACGCAAGATGTGTTCTACGTACGGTTACCACACATCGCACGTCGCGTCTGAAGGTCTGCTAAAGGGTGCTCGCTTAGGTAGTGGTGCAGCCTTTGAGCCAGCGATGTAGCAACGAACAGGGCGCTCTGACGATGCCGAATGTTCAGGCTCAAACGCAAAGTGTTATACCTCGGAAAGAGGCGCTTTGGCAGTTTGAGATTCGGGTAGTAGAGCGCCCCGCGCTTGATGATGTAGGCCATGGGTGTGACACCAAAGTGTTACAGCAAAGTGTGACAGTGCTAGCTACACCCCAAGTTTTGAGCACCCATGCTGGGTGCGCGTACGGCTAAAACTCTGGCTGCCTCATCAGCCTGAAACCCTTGCCCCAATAAGGCCCGCATTAATTACTGAGCATGCTTGCATGCCACATGGTAAGGCCCGGAAGGGAGCAGCCATAGCGGGAACATCGAGTGCCGGGGTGTGGCTGGTGGGGCCGCCTCCATTTCTGGGGTCGGAAAATCTATCCGCCTCGTGCCAAACGGCCTGCTCAATTCTCGGAATTCTCCTGCTCCAAAATGAAGGGTTGGTGAATTATCCTACGCAGCCTGTCGACACCCGTCTGATTGTTCCTGGAAACCTCGCTCTATAGGCTTTTGCGGTCGCTGTCGGTTCAGCGATCGGGTGTGGAAGCCTGGGTTGGGTAACGTTGGGCGGTTGTCGTTTATGGCAGCTGTGCGCGGGAGGTATTCGTACCTGCCGGGTGTCCCACGTGCCTGGTCTTCCACTCCGTGTACAGCTGCCACCCCTCATGCGTGGAAGCAGAAGGGCGCAGCTCAGATAACGTGGAGCTGTCATGAAAAAAATTGTTCCTGATCCACCCCACACTTTTGAACTCCCTCCAGGTAAATCCCTCTCCCGCGCCATCAGCGAAGGCATCGTGCCGATGGAATTCGTGTTGATGAATGTTTCGCATTATTTGATGTTCGCCTATAGCGACAGTCGGCGGGCGCTGGAGCGGATTGAGGATGAGGAGGCGCGGCAGCAGCTGGAGCATGGGTTGCGCGCGATGCAGATCGCCTGGGGGCAGGCGGATGCGGTGGCGATGGCGGTTGAGCGGGGGCTGCGGGTTAGATTGCGTTAGGGCTGGCAGGTGCTTGTCTTGAGGGTTTTTTCGTTCTTGAGATCGAGCGCCGCCCGCGCGGCGCATCGCGAGCAACGCTCGCTCCCACGTTTGTTTCCGGACAGTTATGTCAGTGACAGGCGCGCGCGACCGCCTTGTTTGTATGACTCGGTACCGCGTCGGGCACCAAGGCGGCCGCGCACAAATCCCACAGACATAATTGGCCAGAAACAAACGTGGGAGCGAGCGTTGCTCGCGATGCGCCGCGCGGACGGCGCTCGATCTGATGAACGACATCACCATCAAGGCGATCAGCTCCAAGGTCCACCCCCATTCAAGGCCGAACCCCCAAAACCTCCCCCGAATAAACCGCCGCCCCATACCGCCGCGTAATCCGCTCGATCTCCCCCGATTCCTTCATCCTCACCAGCGCCCGCAACACCCCCTGCGTCGGCAGCGCCGGATCATCCCTCACCATGCACCCCAGCGCCTGCTCTTCCAGCACCGCCAGCGCCTGCAAATGCTGTTCGGCCGGCAACCGCCGGTTGAACCACTGCAACGACAGCTCATTGCTCACCGCATGCCGATAACGCCCTATCTGCAGCTTCTGCAGCGCCAATTCCTGGCTACGGCTGTCCTCACGGTGCAACTGCCCGCGGGCGAACAGCGGTTCCAGCGTGGCGTAGGTGTACCCCAGCACCGTACCAAGCGCCTGCTGCGACAATTGCTCCGGCCCAATGGCATCCCTGTCGCCCGGTCGCCCCACCAGCACATCGCGCTGCTGAAACAACGGTATGCTCCAGACAAAATGCCCCGGCCGATCATTGAACCATTGCGTGCTCACATAGCAGCGCACATCGATATCACCCTCGTCCATCGCCTGTTTCAGGCGCAGGCGGGCCATGACGTGGTACTCGGGGCGGGCGTCGGCTTCGCGGGCGATGGCTTGCATCAGGTCGAACATCAGCCCTTCGACCGGCTGCTCACCTTCGACGCGCACCAACGGCATGCTCCAGCTCTCGGCCACCGAGAAGCGCAGCACGGGCTGTTCTGCCAGGCTGTGGGCACTCCACAGCAGCAACAAGGCCAGCATTCTTCGCAAGGCACATCCTCCCTGAACAACGTGCGCCAGTAACTTAGCGTAGACGAACCATGCAGGGTGCAATTTTGGCCCCGCTCCGCTAGCATTAGCGATCTTCCGCTGGATCAGGCTGCGATGGTTTTTCGATGAGTTATCAGGTTCTTGCACGTAAATGGCGTCCGCGCTCGTTCCGCGAAATGGTCGGCCAGGCCCATGTGCTCAAGGCCTTGATCAATGCCCTGGACAACCAGCGGCTGCACCATGCCTACCTGTTTACAGGTACCCGTGGCGTGGGCAAGACCACCATTGCGCGCATCATCGCCAAATGCCTGAACTGCGAAACCGGCATCACCTCCACGCCGTGTGGCACCTGCTCGGTTTGCAGGGAGATCGATGAAGGCCGCTTCGTCGACCTGATCGAGATCGACGCCGCCAGCCGCACCAAGGTCGAAGATACCCGCGAACTGCTCGACAACGTGCAGTACGCGCCGAGCCGTGGGCGCTTCAAGGTCTACCTGATCGACGAAGTGCACATGCTCTCCACTCACTCGTTCAACGCCTTGCTCAAGACGTTGGAAGAGCCGCCGCCCTACGTCAAGTTCATCCTCGCCACCACTGACCCGCAGAAGCTGCCAGCCACCATCCTGTCGCGCTGCCTGCAGTTCTCGCTGAAGAACATGAGCCCGGAGCGCGTGGTTGAGCACTTGAGCCACGTGCTTGCGGCCGAGAACGTGCCGTTCGAGCCGGACGCCCTGTGGCTGCTGGGCCGCGCTGCCGATGGTTCGATGCGTGACGCCATGAGCCTGACCGACCAGGCCATCGCCTTTGGCGAAGGCAAGGTGTTGGCCGCCGATGTGCGTGCGATGCTCGGCAGCCTCGATCACGGCCAGGTTTATGGCGTGCTGCAAGCGCTGCTGGAGGGGGATGCGCGGGCACTGCTGGAAGCGGTGCGCAATCTCGCCGAGCAGGGGCCGGACTGGAGTGGCGTGCTGGCCGAAATGCTCAATGTGCTGCACCGCGTGGCCATCGCCCAGGCCCTGCCGGAAGCGGTGGACAACGGCCAGGGTGATCGCGAGCGGGTGTTGGCGCTGGCCGCTGCGTTACCGGCCGAGGATGTGCAGTTCTACTACCAGATGGGTTTGATCGGCCGTCGCGATCTGCCTTTGGCGCCGGACCCGCGCGGTGGCTTCGAAATGGTCCTGTTGCGCATGCTGGCGTTCCGCCCGGCCGACAGCGACGATGCGCCAAAACCGGTACTAAAGCCGGTGGGGATCAGCCAGGCCACAGCTGATCCTGCAACCCCGGTGGCAGCGCCGGCGGAGGCTGTCGAGGCGCCAACCGTCGTTGCCGTGGCGCCTACAGCTGTGGTCGAGGCAGCGCCTGCGCCGCAAGTAATCGTCGAGCCTGAGCCTGAGCCTGCAGCCGTGGTGGAGGTCATCGACCTGCCCTGGGAAGAGCCTGCTGCCAAGCCTGCAGCGGTGGCTGTTGAGCCAGAGCGGGAGTCAGAACCAGAACCAGAACCTGAGCCGGAATCTGCGCCTGCAGCCGCCAAGCCGCAAAATGTCGCGCCGGGCTACGACGAGCCGCCATTCGATCCGTCTGCCTACGCCTCGGCAGGCATGGAACGTGATGACGAGCCGCCGATGGATGAGGACTACTATGGCGGCGACAGCGACCCGGTTGGCTTCAGCTATCTGGATGAGTTGGTCGAGCATGTCCAGGAAGAGGCTCCCGTCGCCATCCCTGAGCCGCTACCCGCAGCCAAACCCGCCACGGGCCTGGCTCTGCAATGGCTGGAATTATTCCCACTGTTGCCTGTGTCCGGTATGACAGGCAACATCGCCGCAAACTGTACACTGATCGCTGCGGACGGTGACGACTGGCTGCTGCACCTGGACCCGGGCCAGGGTGCGCTGTTCAACGCTACCCAGCAGCGTCGCCTGAACGATGCGCTCAACCAGCACCTGGGCCGCACCCTGAACCTGCGCATCGAGCTGATCTTGCCTGAGCAGGAAACCCCGGCCCAGGCAGCGTCGCGCAAGCGTGCCGAGCGCCAGCAGGACGCCGTAACGTCGATCGAGCAGGATCCGTTGATCCAGCAGATGATCAAGCAGTTCGGTGCCACCGTGCGGCAGGATACTATTGAGCCTGTACAAGCCCTGGTCAGCCAGGGCCAGTAATCGACAACCATGCGGCCGGCCGTGTGCCGGGCCGCATCACACGACCCAATCGAGGTATACCCCATGATGAAAGGTGGCATGGCCGGCCTGATGAAGCAGGCCCAGCAGATGCAGGAAAAAATGGCCAAGATGCAGGAAGAGCTGGCCAACGCCGAAGTGACTGGCCAATCCGGTGGTGGCCTGGTCAGCGTGGTGATGACCGGTCGTCATGACGTCAAGCGCGTCAGCATCGATCAAAGCCTGATGTCGACCGACGAAGACGATAAGGAAGTGCTGGAAGACCTGATCGCTGCAGCACTGAACGACGCCGTGCGCAAGGTCGAGCAGAGCAGCCAGGAAAAAATGGGCGGCATGACTGCGGGCATGCAGCTGCCACCGGGCTTCAAGATGCCGTTCTAAGGCATTGCGCTCCGACAAGCCGCCGCTGGGTTCCAGGGCGGCTTTTTATTGATCAATTGATGTTGGAAGTGGCGGCAATCAAGCGCCTTCTGACAATTCCACCGATCGCCGGTGTGCAGCGCAAGTTGCTGACTTTACCAGTTCACGAAGTTGCTGCTGAGTTTCAAGTATCTCGATAGCCGCTGCTGTAGTGCCATTTGGCGAAGTGACGGCAACTCGCAGTTCGGTGAAATCGGCATGCGCTTGATGTTGCAATGTCGCTGCGCCAAATGCGGTTTGCGCTGCCAGGTTTCGCGCCAGTTCAGGTGCCAAGCCCAAGTTTATTCCGGCTTCAGCGAGTGCCTCGCTGAACAAGTGATAATACGCCGGCCCGCTGCCACTAATGGCGGTAACGGCATCCAGCTGTTTTTCTTGGTCCACCCAATAAGCTGCGCCGACTGCTTCGAACAATTGGCCAATGATGGCTCTGCGCGGCGTGTCCAGCTGCTCGGTCGCATACAGCCCGGTGCAACCCGCTCCCAACAGCGCTGGAGTATTAGGCATGGCCCGTACCACTGGGCTGCGTCCGCCGAGCGCACGGCTCAAGGTGCCTTGTGTGATGCCCGCCGCTACCGAGACCACCACGGCCCGCTCGCAGTGTCGATCACTCAGCCCGGCCAGTGCCTCGCTGGCGTAAGCCGGCTTCACTGCCAGGACAATCACGTCGAAGGCCTGGTCCGCAGGCAAATCCTCCAGCCGGCCATACCGGCCTGCCGCAGCATCAGGCGCAATCCCCGGATCGACGATGATCAGTTGCTCGACCTTCCCAGACGCAAGCCAGGCGTTGCCCAGCGCGCCACCCATGCGCCCATAACCAATAAAAAGCACGTTCATTGGATGCCCTCAGTGTTTGTTGTTGTGATGTTTTTAGATTAAGGGCATTACCGCTTTGGGTGCAACCAGGTGCAACTTTGAATGGATGAACAATAAAGATCAGCTCTTGTGACTCTGTGGTCATGTTGCACCATTTTGGTGAGTGCAGTTGTTTATCCTGTTTTAGCGGATCAAAAGAGGGCTTCTCCAAAATTTATCTGATTTATTTGATGGTTAATCGTTTAACTTAGGTTGCACCTTATTTCACGCTTTGAATAAGATCAGCTGGCAACGGTGCAACCCGGTTGCTCTCTTGCGCCTATTCACCTAGTGCTCGCCGACATAACATCAAAAAAACGGAGACTCGAATGACGCCATCCAGTGCAACCCCCTCTGCAATCCAGGGGCGTGGCCGAGCCTTGGTCGCCAGCCTCACTGGCAGTTCCATCGAATGGTTCGACTACTTCCTCTACGGCACCGCCGCCGCCCTGGTATTCAACAAGCTGTTCTTCCCCACCTTCGACCCGGTAGTCGGCCTGTTGCTGGCGTACTTGTCGTTTTCCCTGACGTTCTTCGTCCGGCCCATCGGTGGTGTACTGTTTGCCCACATCGGTGATCGCATCGGGCGCAAGAAAACCCTGGTCATCACCCTGTCGTTGATGGGTGGCGCAACGGTGCTGATCGGCTGTTTGCCCACCTATGAGCACATAGGTGTATGGGCACCGATCCTGCTGATCAGCTTGCGTGTAATTCAGGGCCTGGGCATTGGTGGCGAGTGGGGCGGCGCCTTGTTGCTGGCCTACGAGTACGCGCCGGCCAAGCGCAAGGGGCTGTTCGGCAGTGTGCCGCAGGTGGGGGTGACGGTGGGCATGCTCCTGGCGACCATGGCGGTGAGCCTGATGGCCATGCTGCCGGAAGACCAATTCATGAGCTGGGGCTGGCGTGTGCCGTTCGTGCTCAGCGCGGGCCTGGTGTTCCTCGGCTTGTGGATTCGCCATGGCTTGGATGAAACACCAGACTTCAAGAAAGCCAAGGAGACCGGCAACGTGGCCAAGATGCCGCTGGTCGAGACGTTGCGCGATCACTGGCGCGAAGTGTTGATCGCTGCTGGCTTGAAAGTGGTGGAGACAGCCCCGTTCTACATCTTCTCCACCTTCGTGGTCAGCTACGCAGTAACGACCTTGGGCTACAGCAAGGTCACCACCCTCAATGCGGTGATGATCGGTGCGGCAGTCGCCTCGCTGATGATTCCGTTGATGGGTTGGCTGTCGGACAAGGTGGGGCGCAAGGCGGTATATATTGCCGGCATCCTGCTGATTGCCGCCTTCATCGTGCCCTATTTCATGCTGCTCGACACCCGCACCACTTGGGGGCTGATGCTGGCCACGGTGATCGCCTTCGGTGTGCTGTGGGCGCCGGTCACCGCCGTGCTGGGCACCATGAGTTCGGAGATTTTCTCCACCCGTGTGCGCTATACCGGCATTACACTGGGTTACCAGCTGGGCGCCGCATTGGCTGGCGGTACCGCACCGCTCATCGCCACCTTCCTGCTCAGCCGCTACAACGGCAGCTGGCAGCCGGTCGCGTTGTATCTGCTGGGGACTGTGGCAATCTCCCTGGTGGCCGTGCTGGCAGTGCGTTCAGGCAAAGGTGAAATACCCGGCAAGCCAGCGTTGAATTGACGGCACAGGCACTGGTGGGTATAAACCGCCCCTTATTGATTTATCAGGCCATGACCATGAGCTTCAGCCCCCTCATCCGCCAACTGATCGACGCCCTGCGCACCCTGCCCGGTGTCGGCCAGAAAACCGCCCAGCGCATGGCCCTGCAGCTGCTGGAGCGTGACCGCAGCGGCGGCCTGCGCCTGGCGCAGGCGCTGACCCAGGCCATGGAAGGGGTTGGCCATTGCCGCCAGTGCCGCACCCTGACCGAGCAGGAACTGTGCCCGCAGTGCGCCGATACGCGCCGCGACGACACCCAGCTGTGCGTGGTGGAAGGCCCGATGGATGTGTATGCGGTGGAGCAGACGGGATACCGCGGTCGCTACTTCGTGCTCAAGGGGCATTTGTCGCCGCTCGATGGCCTGGGGCCTGAGGCGATTGGTGTGCCGCAGCTGATGGCACGGATCGAAGAGCAGGGCAGCTTTACCGAAGTGATCCTGGCGACCAACCCGACTGTGGAAGGCGAAGCGACGGCGCATTACATCGCCCAGTTGCTGGCCGAGAAGGGCTTGGTGGCTTCGCGGATTGCCCATGGTGTGCCGCTGGGCGGTGAGCTGGAGTTGGTTGATGGCGGCACCCTGGCGCATGCCTTTGCGGGGCGTAGGCCGATTTCGCTGTAAATCGGGGCCATGTGGGAGCGGCTTTAGCCGCGAAGCAGGCGACCCGTTGGATGGCACCGGCTTCGCCGGTGTTCGCGGCTAAAGCCGCTCCCACAGAGGCCTGCTGGCCTTGATGGGCTGCAAAGCAGCCCCAGAAAGCAACTCAGTATTCGCTCAGCGAGAACTCAGTCAGGCAGAACGTCGGCACGCCTGCTGCCTGCAATCGACGCGAACCATCCAGCTCTGGGAGGTCGATGATAGCCGCCGCCTCGAACACCTGCGCACCCGTACGACGCACCAGGTTGGCCGCAGCCAGCAAGGTGCCGCCGGTAGCAATCAGGTCATCGAAGATCAACACCGAATCGCCTTCACACAGGCTGTCGGCGTGCACTTCCAGGAAAGCTTCGCCGTACTCGGTCTGGTAACCCTCCGACAATACATCGGCCGGCAGTTTGCCTTGCTTGCGGAACAGGATCAGCGGTTTGTTCAGCTGGTGGGCGATGATCGAGCCGATCAGAAAACCCCGCGCGTCCATGGCGCCGATGTGGCTGAACTCAGCCTCCACATAGCGCTCGATGAACTGGTCAGCGACATAGCGCAGCCCGCGAGGCGACTGGAATAGCGGGGTGATGTCGCGAAAGATCACACCCGGTTTGGGGAAGTCCACTACCGGGCGGATCAGGGCTTTGAGGTCGAAGGCTTCGCTGTGCATGGGTGCAGATATCCTGGAAAAACGAATGCGCCAGTATACCTTTTTCAGCCTGGTTTTCAGGCCTCCATTGCACCACCGGCCAGCGCACACAGCTGGATCGGGTCAAGGATGTGCACTTCCTTGCCTTCGGCGCGGAGCAGGCCGTTCTGCTGGAAGCGGGTGAACACCCGCGACACGGTTTCCACCGCCAGGCCCAGGTAGTTGCCGATCTCGTTGCGCGACATGCTCAGGCGGAACTGGTTGGCCGAATAGCCGCGGGCGCGGAAGCGCGCGGACAGGTTGACCAGGAAGGTGGCGATGCGCTCGTCGGCGGTTTTCTTCGACAGCAGCAACATCATTTGCTGGTCGTCACGGATCTCTCGGCTCATCACCCGCATCAGTTGGCGGCGCAGCTGCGGCAGTTGCACCGACAGCTCGTCCAGGCGCTCGAAGGGGATTTCGCAGACCGAAGTGGTCTCCTGGGCTTGGGCCGAGACCGGGTAGGCTTCGGTGTCCATGCCGGACAACCCGACCAGCTCGCTGGGCAGGTGGAAGCCGGTGATCTGTTCTTCGCCGCTGTCGCTGAGGCTGAACGTCTTGAGGGCGCCGGAACGTACCGCGTAGACCGAGCCGAAATTGTCACCCTGACGGAACAGGAACTCGCCTTTTTTCAGCGGTCGTCCCCGTTTGACGATTTCATCCAGTGCGTCCATGTCTTCCAGGTTGAGCGAAAGAGGCAGGCACAGGGGGGCCAGGCTGCAGTCCTTGCAATGGGCCTGGTTGTGGGCGCGCAGTTTGACTGGCTCGGACATTTTGAATCGATCCTTGTGGGAAAGCACACATAAGTCGTAAGGGTAACCTACGGCATAGGGTGTAGGCCAGCGTGCGCTATTGTGGTGCGCCCTGGCCGAACCCCGGTTGCGTGATGCCGGGGGTACGTTCGTCCCAATCATGTGCCTGGCCAGGAAAGTTGTCCATGCGGTCAAACGACTCGCCTGGCTAGATAACGCGTGAGAAGCGCTGGCAGTTGTGCATCGTCAGGTAGGCGTCGAATACCATGCACACCGAGCGGGCCAGCAGGCGCCCGGCAGGCAGGATGCGGATGCCTTTGTCGTCGAGGCGGATCAAGCCGTCGCGTTGCATGGTCAATAGTTCGGGCCACAGGTCGTTGAAGTATCCGCGAAAATCGATGGTGAAGGCGTCTTCGATCGGCTCGAAGTCCAGCTCGAAGTGGCAGATCAGCTGCTGGATCACGGCCCGGCGCAGGCGGTCATCGTGGTTGCACACCAGGCCCCGCTGGGTCGCCAGCTGAGCGTTGGAGAGGGTGTCCTGATAGGCGTTGAGGTCGCTGCTGTTCTGGCAGTACAGGTCGCCGATCTGGCTGATCGCCGAGACGCCGAGGCCGATCAGGTCGCAATGTCCATGGGTGGTGTATCCCTGGAAGTTGCGTTGCAGGGTGCCTTCCTCCTGGGCCACGGCCAGCTCGTCGTCGGGCAGGGCGAAGTGGTCCATGCCGATATAGCGGTAGCCGGCGCAAGTGAGCTGTTCGATGGTGGTGTGGAGCATCTCCAGCTTGGCTGCCGGGGCCGGCAGGTCGTTGCTGTCGATGCGCCGTTGCGGCATGAAGCGCTCCGGCAGATGGGCATAGTTGAACACCGACAGGCGGTCAGGCTGCAGGCGGATCACTTCTTCGACGGTGCGCGCGAAACCTTCCGGGGTCTGCTTGGGCAGGCCGTAGATCAGGTCCAGGTTGACCGAGCGGAATTGCAGGGTGCGCGCTGCCTCGATCAAGGTGCGGGTCTGTTCCAGGCTCTGCAGGCGGTTGACCGCGCGCTGTACGGCTGGGTCCAGGTCTTGCACGCCGAGGCTGACGCGGTTGAAGCCCAGTTCGCGCAGCAGGCCCATGGTCGACCAGTCGGCCTCGCGTGGGTCGAGCTCGATGCCGTAGTCGCCGGAATCGTCATCCAGCAAGTTGAAGTGCTGGCGCAAGGTGGCCATTAGTTGGCGCAATTCCACATGGCTGAGGAAGGTCGGCGTACCACCGCCGAAATGCAGCTGTTCAACGGGTTGTTGAGGGTCCAGGTGGCAGGCGATCAGCTGGATCTCCTGCTCAATACGCTGCAGGTAAGGCGCGGCGCGGCCGCGGTCCTTGGTGATGACCTTGTTGCAGGCGCAGTAGTAGCAGATGTTGGCGCAGAACGGCACGTGGACGTACAGCGACAGCGGGCGCACGGCCCGGCGGCTTTCGCGCAGTGCGTGGAGCAGGTCGAATGAACCCACTTCGCTGTGCAGTTGCACGGCGGTGGGGTAGGAGGTGTAGCGCGGGCCGGCCAGATCGTAGCGGCGGATCAGGTCGGCATCCCAGCGTAGATCTTCGAGCATGTGGGCGGTCCCCGGAATGAGCAGCAATGCTCTGGAGTCTAGGGCTGTCCGTAGGGCGCTGTGTTGATTTGCATCAAGAGCTTTTGGGGCCGCTGTCAGTGCCCCATCAACCAATGTTGATGCGGCCCCGGCAAGGTCCAGATACCGAACAGAATCACCAGCAACCCGCCCGCCATCCGCACGCTACGCCGACGTAGCAGGCTGTTCACTCGCTCAGCCGCCAACCCGGTAGCCAACAACACCGGCCAGGTCCCCAGCCCAAACGCCAGCATCAGCGCCGCGCTGTACCCCGCATTCCCCTGGCTGGCCGCCCACAGCAAGGTGCTGTAAACCAACCCACACGGCAGCCACCCCCACAACGCACCCAGCAGCAGCGCACGGGGCACGCTGGACACCGGCAGCAACCGCGAGGCCAGCGGTTGAATATGCCGCCACAAGCCCCGGCCCAGCGCTTCGATCCGCGTCAGCCCGCTCCACCAGCCGGCCAGGTACAGCCCCATGGCAATCAGCAACAGCGCCGCCACCACCCGCAGTGCAAGCGCCGCCGGGCTGCTGGCCACGGCCCAGCCGGCCAGGCCGAGCAGCAGGCCAGCGCAGGCATAGCTGAGGATGCGCCCAAGGTTGTAGGCCAACAGCAACCGCGCACGTCGGCCGCGTTGTTCGGGTGGGATGGCCAGGGTCAGCGCGCCCATCAGGCCGCCGCACATGCCCAGGCAGTGGCCGCCACCGAGCAAACCGAGGACCAGCGCCGAGCCGAGCAGGGGCAGCAGGTCAGGCACGGGGGGTAGGGTCCTTGTCTTGCGGTTTGGCGTCTTCGGGTTTCACCGCCGCCTGGTGACGCGGGTCCTGATCATCGAACAGGATGCTGTGGGCAGGGCCTTCGAGGTCGTCGTACTGGCCGCTGTCCACCGCCCAGAAGAAGATGTAAACGGCCACGCCTACCAGCAGCAGGGCGGCCGGAATCATGACATAGAGGGCTGGCATGGGTGGCTCCTGATCAGGCGATGGCGGGTTGTGGGGGGCTGCTGGTAGTCGCAGCGCCCTTGAGCCGGGTCAGGCGCAAGGCGTTGAGGACCACGATCAGCGAACTGACCGACATGCCGACGGCGGCCCAAACCGGGGTGATCCAGCCGAGCGCGGCAAACGGCAGCATGAGGCCATTATACAGGGTCGCCCAAAGCAGGTTCTCGACGATGTTGCGGCGGGTGCGGCGGGCCAGGTCGAAGGCCTGGACCAGCGCCTGCAGGCGGTTGCTGAGCAGCACGGCGTCGGCGCTGGTCTTGGCCAGATCGGTGGCGCTGCCCATGGCGATGCTGATGTCGGCGGCGGCCAGCACCGGCACGTCATTGACCCCGTCGCCCAGCATCAGCACCTTGCGCCCGGCTGCTTGCAGCGCCTTGAGCCGGTCCAGCTTGTCGTCCGGGCGCAGGCCGCCGATGGCTTGGTCGATGCCCAGCTGCGCGGCCACTTCGGCAACCATCGGCGAGCTGTCGCCCGACAGCAGCAGGGTGCGCCAGCCACGGGCCTTGCAGGCCGCCAGCAGGCTGGGGGCGTCTTCGCGCAGACGGTCGTCCAGGCCGAACCAGGCCAGCGGGCCCTGGCGGTCCCCCAGCAACAGCCATTGGCCGCGAGGCTCCGGGACACCAGGGATTTCGGCGCCACTCAGGGCGCAGACGAAGGTCGCTTGGCCGATGCGCAGGCGTTGGCCTTCTACCAAGCCTTCCAGGCCTAGGCCTGGCACGGTTTGCACATCGTCCGCAGGCGCGGCGTTGCGGCCAAAGGCGCGGGCAATGGGGTGTTCGGAGCGGTTTTCCAAGGCGGCGGCCAAGGCCAGGCAGCGGTCGGCGGGGAGTGCGCCGAGTGGGCGGATGTTGCGCAGGGTCAGGCGGCCTTCGGTGAGCGTGCCGGTCTTGTCGAAAATTACCGTATCGATCTGGTTCAGGCCTTCAAGCACATGGCCGCGAGTCACCAGCAGGCCAAGTTTGTGCAAGGTGCCGGTGGCCGCTGTCAGTGCGGTCGGCGTGGCCAGCGACAGCGCGCAAGGGCAGGTCGCCACCAGCATGGCCAGGACGATCCAGAACGCCCGCGTCGGGTCCAGGTGCCACCACCACAGGCCGATTACCACGGCGGCCACCAGGGTGAACAGCAGGAACCACTGCGAGGCGCGGTCGGCGATCTCTGCCAGGCGGGGTTTTTCCGTCTGCGCGCGTTCCAGCAGGCGGACGATCGCCGATAGCCGCGAGTCGTGGCCGAGGGCTTCGACTTCGACGTTCAGGGTACTTTCGACGTTCAGGGTGCCTCCGGTGACCCGGTCGCCGACGCGTCGCGGCTGCGGCAGGTATTCCCCTGTCAGGAGCGACTCGTCGACACTGGAGCGGCCTTCGATAATGCGCCCGTCGGCGGGGATCACGGCACCGGGTAGCACTTGCAGCGTGTCGCCGCGCTGCAGTTCGCTGAGCAGGATGCGCTCGGTGCGGCCGATGGCGTCCAGGCGCAGGCACGAGGCTGGCAGCAGGTTGACCAGCTGCGCGGTGGCGGCCGCCGTGCGTTCACGGGCGCGGCGTTCGAGGTAGCGGCCGGTCAGCAGGAACAGCGCGAACATGCCCACGGTGTCGAAATACAGTTCGCCGCTGCCGGTGATGGCGGTCCAGATCCCGGCGCCGAAGGCCAGGGCGATGGCCAGCGAGACCGACACGTCCATGGTCAGGTGGTGGGTGCGCAGGTCGCGTGCGGCGCCTTTGAAGAACGGTGCGCAGCTGTAGAAGACGATGGGGATGGTCAGAAACAGCGCCACCCAACGCAGGATAGTGTGCAGCTCGGGCGACAGGTCGATGTTGAATTCCGGCCAGGTGGCCATGGTCGCCATCATTGCCTGGAACCACAGCAGCCCGGCCACGCCCAACCGGCGCAGGGCGCTGCGGTTTTCCTGGGCCAGTTGTTCGGCGGCCAGGTCGGGTTGGTACGGGTGCGCGGCGTAGCCGATCTGGCGCAGCTCGGCCAGCAGTCGGGAGAGCGGCAGCTGATGGTCTTGCCAGCTGAGCTGCAGACGGTGGTTGGACAGGTTGAGGCGTGCTTCGGCCACGCCCGGCACGTTACGCAGGTGCTTCTCGATCAGCCAGCCGCACGCGGCGCAGCTGATGCCCTCGACCAGCAAGGTGGCCTCTGCCAGCTCGCCGGCGTGGTGGACGAAGGTCTGCTGCACGTCGCTGCGGTCATAGAGGGCCAGCTCGTCCGGCACCTGCTTGGGCAGCGCTTCGGGGTTGGCGCTGCTGTCGCTGCGGTGTTGATAGTAATGCTCCAGGCCGCCGGCGACGATTGATTCGGCCACTGCCTGGCAACCCGGGCAACAGAATTGCCGCTGTTCACCGAGCACCACGGCAGTGAAGCGGCTGCCGGCAGGGACGGGCAGGGCGCAGTGGTAGCAGAGTGTTGGGTGACTCATTGCTGATGCTCGGCACCCTGCAGCGCTTCATCGCCCAGCTGCAAGGTCACGCCGTGCTCGACTTTCTCTTCCTCGAACAACCGCCACACATGCTCATCCTGGCTGCCCAGCAATTCGACGAAGCGTCGGCCATCAACCTTGTTATCCAGCTGGCCGACATACCGCCCGGGCTCGGCACGGCTGAGCAGCACCTTGCGGTCCTTGTCCGGCTGGGTCGGCGAGATCAGGTTCAGTTCGAGGTTCTGCGGGTCGCTGTTGCCGGTCAGGCGCACGTCCACTTCACCGGTGAGTTCGTCGAGGTGCACGCTGGCCTTGAGGTTCAGGGTCTGTGCCAGCAGTTCGCGGTCCAGCGAGCGGTTGATGCCCTTGCCGGCCTCGTAGTAGTTGTCGTTGACCAGGTTGTCCGGGTTGCGCACGGCGATGCTGACCATGGTCAGGCTCAGGCACACCGAGGTGGTGAGAATGCCGATGATGATCCAGGGCCAGAGGTGCTTGTACCAGGGGCTGGTGGCGGTGGCGGCAGGCATTGTGCAAATTCTCTCTCAGCGGATCTGTGGGCCGATGAAACGGCTCTTGGCTTCGACCTCGGCGGCGCTGTCATCGGCGCTTTTGAGGATGAAGGTAACTTCGTTGGTAGTCGAGGGCAGCTTCTCGGGGGCGACTGACAATTGCACGGGCAGGCTGACGATGTCGCCGGCGGCCACGCGGATTTCGCGCTGGCCTTCCAGGCGCAGGTCGGGCAGGCCGGCGGCGTCGAGCACGTAGACGTGGTCGCGCTGATCCTTGTTCATGACCTTGAGGCTGTACACGTTCTCGATCCGGCCCTGGGCGTTCTCGCGGTAAAGCACGCGGTCCTTGCTGACGTCGAAGCCGACCAGCGAGCGGGTGGCGAAGGCGGTGGCCAGGGCGCCAATCATCACCAGCAGCACCAGCGCATAGCCGATCAGCCGTGGCCGCAGCATGTGGGTTTTCTGTCCCGACAGGTTGTGCTCGGTGGTGTAGCTGATCAGGCCCTTGGGGTAGTTCATTTTCTCCATGATGCTGTCGCAGGCGTCGATGCAGGCGGCGCAGCCGATGCATTCGATCTGCAGGCCGTCGCGGATATCGATGCCGGTAGGGCAGACCTGCACGCACATCGTGCAGTCGATGCAGTCGCCCAGGCCTTGGGCCTTGTAGTCCGTGTCCTTTTTGCGTGGTCCGCGGGTTTCACCGCGGCGCGGGTCGTAGGAGACGATCAGCGTGTCCTTGTCGAACATCACGCTCTGAAAGCGCGCATAGGGGCACATATACACGCACACCTGCTCGCGCAACCAGCCGGCGTTGCCATAGGTGGCGAGGGTGAAGAAACCGACCCAGAAGTAAGCCCAGCCGTCGGCCTGGCCGGTAAAGAATTCGATGACCAGTTCACGGATCGGCGAAAAGTAGCCGACGAAGGTCATGCCCGTGACGAAGCCGGTCAGCAGCCACAGGCTGTGCTTGGCGAACTTGCGCAGGAACTTGTTGCCGCTCATGGGCGCCTTGTCGAGCTTCATGCGCTGGTTGCGATCACCCTCGGTGACTTTTTCGCACCACATGAAAATCCACGTCCACACGCTTTGCGGGCAGGTGTAACCGCACCAGACGCGGCCGGCGTACACGGTGACGAAGAACAGGCCGAAGGCGGCGACGATGAGGATGCCCGAGAGCAGGATGAAGTCTTGTGGCCAGATGGTGGCGCCGAAGATGTAGAACTTGCGCTCGGGCAGATTCCACCACACGGCCTGGTGGCCGCCCCAGTTCAGCCACACGGTGCCGAAGTAGAGCAGGAACAGAAACGCCCCGCCGACCATCCGCAGGCGGCGGAAGATACCGGTGAAGGCGCGGGTGTAGATTTTCTCGCGAGAGGCGTAGAGGTCGACGGAATCCTTCCCTTTGCTGGCAGGCGGGGTGACATCATGTACCGGAATTTGCTTGCTCATCATCAAGTCCCACGGCAGTGGAAAAACGCCGCGGCCAGTGCGTGCCGACCGCAGTCTCGCGCATTCTGCTAGCGCTCTGTGGCCCATGATACGCCGGTGATGGCACTCTGGGGACGCACTGCGACCTTTAGTCGCGTTGGGTTCGTGGTGTTAATCGTGTTATGGCGGGTGTCAATTGATGCAGGTCAGTGGGTGGTGGTTTAGCTGGCCTCATCGCGGATGAATCCGCTCCTACAGGGATCGCGCAACCCGTGTAGGCGCGGATTCATCCGCGAGAGGCCAGGCCCGCTCTACTCGGTCTTGGCCTCAACCTGCTCTTGATGCGACAAGCTGTACACATAAGCCGCCAGCAGATGCACCTTGTCATTGCCCTGCAACTGCTCCTGCGCCGGCATCTGCCCCTGGCGACCATAACGGATGGTCTGCTGCAGCTGAGCAAAGCTCGAACCGTAGATGAACGCCTGCGGGTGGGTCAGGTTTGGCGCGCCCATGGCCGGGGTGCCTTTGCCTTCCGGCCCATGGCAGGCCACGCAGTTGGCAGCGAAGATCTTCTGCCCGTTCTCGGCATCGGCCTTCACGCCCTCTGGCAGCGTGCGGCCATCGAGCTTGCTGACCACGAAGGCCGCGACATCAGCCACGCCTTGTTCGCCGATCACTTCCGACCAGGCCGGCATCACGCCATGACGGCCGCCCATGATGGTGGTCTTGATGGTTTCCGGCTCGCCGCCCCAGCGCCAGTCGTTGTCGGTCAGGTTGGGGAAGCCGTAGGCGCCCTTGGCGTCGGAGCCGTGGCACACCGAGCAGTTGGAGGCGAACAGTCGTGCGCCCATTTTCAGCGCCTGCGGCTGTTTGGCCACTTCTTCGATGGGCATGGCTGCGTACTTGGCGAAGATCGGCCCGAAGCGGGCGTCGGCCTTGGCCATTTCCTTTTCCCACTCGTGCACGCCGGTCCAGCCCGGCTGGCCATTGGTGAACTCGGTCTGCTTGTCGTTATCCAGGTACGAATAACCCGGCAGCACGCCCTTCCAGTTGCCCAGGCCCGGGTACAGCACCAGGTAGCCAAGGGCGAAGATGATGGTGCCGACGAACAGCCAGAACCACCATTTCGGCAGCGGGTTGTCGTATTCCTCGATGCCATCGAAGGCATGCCCGACGGTTTCGTCGGTGACTTCTTCGCGCTGGCCCTTACGGGTCGACAGCAGCAACCAGGTCAGCGAGAAGATGGTGCCCAGGGTCAGGACGGTGACGTACAGACTCCAGAAGGTTGTCATTGTTGTTTGCTCCCAGACGCTTTTGCTTGCTCGACGTGCTTGCTGGCGGAGGGGTCATCCGCGAAGGGTAATTGGGTCGCTTCGTCGAAGTCCTTTTTACGCCGTGGGTTGAACACCCACAGCGCCAGGCCCACGAAGGCCACCATCACCACGACGGTGCCCAGGCCGCGAATCATCCCGATATCCATCAGCGTCACCGTTTGCTCTTGATGATGGTGCCAAGACCCTGCAGGTACGCGACCAGCGCGTCCATCTCGGTCTTGCCCTTGACCGCGTCGCGGGCGCCGGCGATGTCGGCGTCGGTGTACGGCGTGCCCAGGGTACGCAGCACTTCCAGCTTCTTCGCGGTGTCCTTGCCGTCCAGCGTGTTCTCGACCAGCCACGGATAGGATGGCATCTTCGATTCCGGCACCACGTTGCGCGGGTTGTACAGGTGCGCGCGGTGCCAGTCATCGGAATAACGGCCGCCGACGCGTGCCAGGTCCGGGCCGGTGCGCTTGGAGCCCCACAGGAACGGATGGTCCCACACGCTTTCACCGGCCACTGAGTAGTGGCCGTAGCGCTCGGTTTCGGCGCGGAACGGGCGGATCATCTGCGAGTGGCAGCCCACGCAACCTTCGCGGATGTAGATGTCGCGGCCTTCGACTTCCAGCGCAGTGCGCGGCTTCATGCCTTCGACAGGTTTGTTGGTCACGTCCTGGAAAAACAACGGGACGATCTGGGTGAGGCCACCGACGCTCACGGCGATGACCATGAAGAACGCCAGCAGGCCGATGTTCTTCTCGACAGCTTCATGCTTCATCAGTGCGCTCCCACGACGACGATCTTGGCGGCTTCATCGGCTTCTACCGGGTTGGCAGCGCGGACGGTACGGAACACGTTGTAGGCCATCAGCAGCATGCCGGAGGCGAAGAACGCACCGCCCAGTGCCCGCACGATGTAACCCGGGTGGCTGGCCTGCAGGGCTTCGACGAAGGAGTAGGTGAGCGTGCCGTCATCGTTGATGGCGCGCCACATCAGGCCCTGGGTGATGCCGTTGACCCACATCGAGGCGATGTACAGCACGGTGCCGATGGTCGCCAGCCAGAAGTGCGCGTTGATCAGCCCGACACTGTGCATCTGCACCCGGCCATACAGCTTGGGAATCATGTGGTACACCGCGCCGATCGAGATCATCGCTACCCAGCCGAGGGCGCCGGCGTGGACGTGGCCGATGGTCCAGTCGGTGTAGTGCGACAGCGAGTTCACGGTCTTGATGGCCATCATCGGGCCTTCGAAGGTGGACATGCCGTAGAACGCCAGCGACACCACGAGGAAGCGCAGGATTGGGTCGGTGCGCAGTTTGTGCCAGGCACCGGACAGGGTCATCATGCCGTTGATCATGCCGCCCCAGCTCGGCGCCAGGAGGATGATCGACATCACCATGCCCAGCGACTGCGCCCAGTCAGGTAGCGCGGTGTAGTGCAGGTGGTGCGGGCCAGCCCAGATGTACAGGGTGATCAGTGCCCAGAAGTGCACGATCGACAGGCGATACGAGTAGATCGGCCGCTCGGCCTGCTTGGGCACGAAGTAGTACATCATCCCCAGGAAACCGGTGGTGAGGAAAAAGCCCACGGCGTTGTGGCCGTACCACCACTGGATCATCGCGTCGGTGGCGCCGGCGTAGGCCGAGTATGACTTGAACAGGCTCACCGGCAGCGAGATGTGGTTGACGATGTGCAGCATCGCGGTCACCACGATGAAAGCGCCGTAGAACCAGTTGCCGACATAAATGTGTTTGGTCTTGCGCTTGACGATGGTGCCGAAGAACACCAGCCCGTAGGTGACCCAGACGATGGCCAGCAGGATCGCCAGCGGCCACTCGAGCTCGGCGTATTCCTTGGTGGTGGTATAGCCCATCGGCAAGGTGATCAGTGCGCCGACGATCACCGCCTGCCAACCCCAGAAGGTGAAGGCGGCCATGCTGTCGGAGATCAGCCTTGTCTGGCAGGTTCGCTGCACCACGTAGTAGCTGGTGCCGAACAACGCGCAGCCGCCGAAGGCGAAGATGACCAGGTTGGTGTGCAGCGGGCGCAGGCGGCCGAAGCTGGTCCAGGGCAGGTCCAGGTTCAGTTGCGGCCACACCAGCTGCGAGGCGATGAAGACGCCGAGGCCCATGCCAAGGATCCCCCAGACCACCGTCATGATGGCGAACTGGCGGACGACCTTATAGTTATAAGCAGTCGGACTGATTGCTGTGCTCATTCTAAGGTTCCACGGTTTTGGTGTTCTTGTTGGTTGAAAAATCGGCGCCAGTATCGATAACCACCAGGGTTATGGCAACGCAAGGCGACCTACGCCGACCCGTGTCCGGGCCCGTTTGCCGACGTCCCGCGGCAATTGGGTCTGGGCGATTGTACACAAATAAATATTTGTAATGTGTACCGTTTTTCACCTTTTTCTGATCGATCGGTCAAGCTTTTTTTTGGGCGGCGTCAGGCGATGCGCCGCGTCTGCTTCGCTGGATTGATAGCGAAGCCCACTGTGGCAACAAGCTTAGTTCCGTTCGGAGGGGGTGCAAGGGGAGGGGTAGGGCGGGGAAGTGCCGGGGCTGCTTCGCATCCATTCGCGGGACAAGCCCGCTCCCACAGGTTCTGCGCTGGATCTGGATATGGCGCGATCCTGTGGGAGCGGGCTTGTCCCGCGAATGGGCCGCAAAGCGGCCCCAAGGTATTACTTGGCAGTCACTGATTCAGCGTCTTGCGAAAGGCTAAACACATAAGCCGCCAGCAAATGCACCTTGTCATTACCCTGTATCTCCACCTGCGCCGGCATCTGCCCCTGGCGCCCATAGCGAATGGTCTGCTGCAACTGAGCAAAACTCGACCCATAGATAAACGCCTGCGGATGATTCAGGTTCGGCGCACCCATGGCCGGCGTGCCATTACCCTCAGGCCCATGACAGGCAACGCAGTTGCCGGCAAAGATTTCCTTGCCCTTGGCCGCGTCGGCCTTGGCCCCTTCCGGTAGGCTGCGGCCATCGAGGTTGGTCAGCACGTAGGCGGCAACATCCGCCACGCCTTGTTCGCCGATCACCTCGGCCCAGGCTGGCATCACCCCGTGGCGGCCGTTCATGATCGAGGCCTTGATGGTCTCGGGCTCGCCGCCCCAGCGCCAGTCATTGTCGGTCAGGTTGGGAAAGCCGTAGGCGCCCTTGGCGTCCGAGCCGTGGCACACCGCGCAGTTGGAGGCGAACAGGCGGCCGCCCATCTTCAACGCCTGTGGGTCCTTGGCCACTTCCTCGACGGGCATGGCCGCGTACTTGGCGAAGATCGGCCCGAACTTGGCGTCGGCCTTGTCCATTTCCTTCTGCCATTCATTGACGCCGGTCCAGCCGTTCTCATAGCCGGGCAAAATGCCTTTCCAGTTGCCCAGGCCCGGGTACAGCACCAGGTAGCCGGCGCCGAACACCAAGGTGCCGACGAACAGGTAGAACCACCACTTGGGCAGCGGGTTGTCGTATTCCTCAATGCCATCGAAGCTATGGCCCATGGTCTGGTCGGTGGTGCTGTTGCTCTGGCCCTTTCGGGTCGACAGCAGCAACCAGGTCAGGCCAATCAGGCTGCCAATGGTCAGTACGCTGATGTACGTACTCCAGAAGGTGGTCATTGCCCGTTACTCCTTTTTGCAGCAGGTGCCTGCCCGGCTGCGGGCAGGCGGTCGTCGACGAAGGGCAGCAAGCGCGCTTCGGAGAAATCACGGTCGCGGCGACGGTTGAACACCCACAGCGTGAGGCCGATGAAGGCGATCATCACCACCAGGGTGCCCAGGCCGCGGATCATGCCGATGTCTATTTCCATCGCACTCACCTCTTGTTCTTGATCGCGGTGCCGAGCACCTGCAGGTAGGCGACCAACGCGTCCATTTCGGTCTTGCCCTTGACCGCGTCACGGGCGCCGGCGATGTCGGCATCGGTATAGGGCACGCCGAGGGTGCGCAGGGTGCGCATCTTGGTGTCGGTGTGGCTGTTGTCGACCTGTGCGGCGACCAGCCACGGGTAGGCCGGCATCTTCGATTCCGGTACCACGTTGCGCGGGTTGTACAGGTGCGCACGGTGCCAGTCGTCGGAGTAACGGCCGCCCACGCGCGCCAGGTCAGGGCCGGTACGCTTGGAGCCCCACAGGAACGGGTGGTCCCATACGCTTTCACCGGCCACCGAATAGTGGCCGTAGCGCTCGGTCTCGGCGCGGAATGGGCGGATCATCTGCGAGTGGCAGCCCACGCAGCCTTCACGGATGTAGATGTCGCGGCCTTCCAACTGCAAGGCGGTGTAGGGCTTCATGCCCTCGACCGGCTTGTTGGTGACGTCCTGGAAGAACAGCGGGACGATCTGGGTCAGGCCGCCGATGCTGACGGCGAACACCATCAACAAGGCCAACAGGCCTACGTTTTTCTCGATCACTTCATGTTTCATCAGGCGGGTCTCCTCAGGCCAGCTGGGCGTTGGCAGGGGCGGCTTCAGTGGCCGATGCACGCACGGTGCGCCAGGTGTTCCAGGCCATCAGGAACATGCCGCTGAGGAAGATCGCGCCACCCACGAAACGCACCACGAAGCCCGGGTGGCTGGCCACCAGGGTTTCCACGAACGAGTAGGTGAGCGTGCCGTCGCTGTTGACCGCGCGCCACATCAGGCCTTGGGCGATGCCGTTGACCCACATCGAGGCGATGTACAGCACGGTACCGATGGTCGCCAGCCAGAAGTGCGCGTTGATCAGGCCAAGGCTGTACATGCGCTGTTTGCCGAACACCACCGGGATGGTGTGGTACAACGCGCCGATCGAGATCATCGCCACCCAGCCGAGGGCGCCGGCATGCACGTGGCCGATGGTCCAGTCGGTGTAGTGGGACAGAGCGTTGACCGTCTTGATGGCCATCATCGGGCCTTCGAAGGTGGACATGCCGTAAAACGCCAGCGACACCACCAGGAAGCGCAGGATCGGGTCGCTGCGCAGTTTGTGCCAGGCCCCCGACAAGGTCATCATGCCGTTGATCATGCCGCCCCAGCTGGGTGCCAGCAGGATTAGCGACATCACCATGCCCAGCGACTGCGCCCAGTCGGGCAGGGCGGTGTAGTGCAGGTGGTGCGGGCCGGCCCAGATGTACAGGGTGATCAGCGCCCAGAAGTGGACGATCGACAGGCGATAGGAATACACCGGGCGTTCAGCCTGCTTGGGCACGTAGTAGTACATCATCCCGAGAAAGCCCGCGGTGAGGAAGAAGCCCACGGCGTTGTGGCCGTACCACCACTGCACCATTGCATCGGTGGCGCCGGCGTACACCGAGTAGGACTTGGTCAGACTGACTGGCAGCTCCAGGTTGTTGACGATGTGCAACAACGCCACGGTCAGGATGAAGGCGCCGAAAAACCAGTTGCCCACATAGATGTGCTTGGTGGTGCGTTTCATCAGCGTGCCGAAGAACACGATGGCGTAGGCGACCCAGACGACGGTGATCAGGATGTCGATCGGCCATTCCAGTTCGGCGTATTCCTTGGAGCTGGTGTAGCCCAGCGGCAGGCTGATGGCCGCTAGCAGGATTACCAGCTGCCAGCCCCAGAAGGTGAACGCCGCAAGCTTTGGCGAAAACAGGGTGGTCTGGCAGGTACGTTGCACCGAATAATAGGAAGTGGCGAACAGCGCGCAGCCGCCGAAGGCGAAGATCACCGCATTGGTATGCAGTGGGCGCAGGCGGCCGAAGCTGGTCCAGGGGAGGTCGAAGTTGAGGGAAGGCCAGGCAAGCTGGGCGGCGATGAAGACGCCGAGCCCCATCCCGACGATTCCCCACACCACCGTCATGATGGCGAATTGGCGGACCACCTTGTAGTTATAGGCGGTACTGCTGGTTGTGTTCATGTATGGGTTCCCATCCACGGTTATTTTGGCAGGCTATGAAACGAGGCAAGCATGATTAATGGGCAAAGTGCCGGTATTGACGGGGATCAATGGGCGAAGATCGCAAATGTCCCAGGCTTGCGCTGCGATCCTCCACGCAATCAAGGCGATAGCCGCACTTCGGCCTGCCTGATCCTGGCCCACGGCGCGGGGGCGCCGATGGACAGCGGGTTCATGGACGAAATGGCGCAAAGGCTGGCGGCGCTTGGGGTTGGCGTGGTCCGCTTCGAGTTTCCCTATATGGCCGAGCGCAGGGCCGGGGGGAGCAAGCGCCCGCCCAATCCGCAGAAGGTGCTGCTCGAATGCTGGCGCGAGCTGTACCGGCAGGTGCGACCTTTGGTCACGGGCAGGCTGGCGATTGGCGGCAAGTCGATGGGCGGGCGCATGGCCAGCTTGTTGGCGGATGAATTGGGCGCGGATGCGCTGGTGTGCCTGGGGTATCCGTTCTATGCGGTGGGCAAGCCGGAGAAGCCACGGGTCGAGCACTTGGCGGAGTTGCAGACCCCTACAGTGATCGTCCAGGGCGAGCGCGATGCGCTGGGTAATCGCGAGGCAGTTGCAGGGTATGCGCTGTCACCGTCGATCGAGGTGAGCTGGCTGGTGGCGGGGGATCATGACCTGAAACCGCTGAAAGCTTCGGGGTTCAGTCATGAGCAGCATTTGCAGGCGGCGGCTGAGAAAGTCGCGGGGTTCTTGTTGAAATAGTGTTGTTTTCTTCGCGGGCAAGCCCGCTCCCACAGGTACCCCACTGTATTAAGACCCAGTGGGGTACCTGTGGGAGCGGGCTTGCCCGCGAAAAGGCCGGTGCAGGCTTGCGCTTAGTCGCGGTACTCGCACAGGTAGGCGGTGTCTACCTTCACCTGCAGCTGGAACTTGCTGTCCGCCGCCACATTGAACTTGTCACCGGCATTGAAGGTTTCCCAATTGTCGCTACCCGGCAGCTTGACGGTCAGCGCGCCCGAAACCACGTGCATGATTTCGCGCTTGGCGGTGCCGAACTCGTATTCGCCCGGAGCCATGACGCCGACGGTGGCCGGGCCTTCAGTGCCTTCGAAGGCGATCGACTTGACGGTACCATCGAAGTATTCGTTGACCTTGAACATGGGCGACTCCTGAAAAAGGGGGATTAAAAATGGCTGGCCAGTATGCCCAAGCCCATCCGCCCCGTCATCTGCTTTCAGGGCGCATTGGCGGGCAGGCTCAAAGGCAGCAACCGCGCAGTGTTGCGCGCATCCTCAAGGGCCCGGTGCTGTTGCCCGCAAAAGTGCATGCCGGCCAGTTGCAGCGCGCCGTTCAGCCCAGCCGGGCGCTGCAAGTGACGAGCCTTGGCGAAGCGCTGCTTGAGGTTGATGTGCGGCAGGTTGCGCAGCAGGCTGTCGAGCGCATGGTGCTGCCATTCCTGCAGCAGCTGCTGGCGGTCGTAATCCCCCCAACTGACCCACGCCTGCAACTGCCCACGGTGGTGGCCCAGCCAGCGTTCGAAGCGTCCCCAGACCTCCGGGAATGTTGCGGCATTGTCGACATCGGCCTGGCTGATGTGCGTCAGCTCGCGGCAGAACGGCGTCAGCTGCGGCCGCCGCCGCGGCCGCACGAAGCGCTGGAAGTGGTCCACCTCACGGCCCTCACGGGTCACCAGGCTGGCGCCGATTTCTATGATTTCCATCTCCGTCACCGGCCAGCCACCCTCATCGGTGGTGGCTTCCAGGTCGATCACCAACCAGTGGCCCATACCAGGCTCCCTCGCCATTCATGCTAGAGCAGCGTAGCCAATGTCTGGCCACACGGCATCCCCTGGCAAAATGCCCTCACTTTGGCATAACCAGCGGTTGTGCCTGGCAGGGAAAACGCCTAGCTTAGGGCGCATCCAGGTATGAACCGTGATGAGTGTCCGTCTTGACTCCAGCGCCCGGCCTGAAGGCTATGTCCACCCTGTTGATGCTGGCTGCGGTATGGCTGGCGGTGCCGGCATGGGCAGCCGTCGTCACCGATGTGAAGATTGGCGCCGCGCATTTTCCGCCGTACACCGTGCGCCCCGAGCAAGGCGCCGACACCGGCCTGTTGCCGCAATTGGTCGAGGCCTTGAATCGCCTGCAGCAGGATTACCGCTTCGTGCTGGTGCCCACCTCGATCCAGCGGCGCTTCGGTGATTTCCAGCAGGGCCGCACCGATATGGCCATTTTCGAGAACCCTGAATGGGGCTGGGAGCAGATCCCCCACCAGACAGTGGACATGGGCCTGGAAGATGCCGAAGTGTTCGTTGCCAAGCAGGCCGATGGCCGTGACCAGCATTACTTCGACGACCTGGCCGGTAAACGCCTGGCGCTGTTCAACGGCTACCATTACGCCTTCGCCAGCTTCAATTCCGACCCCAACTATCTGCGCAAGGCCTACAACGCCACGCTGACGTATTCTCATGACAGCAACCTGCTGATGGTCCAGGCCGGCCGTGCCGACATCGCCTTGGTGACCCGCTCCTACCTCAGCGATTTCTTGAGGCGCAACCCGGCCAGCTTAAGTCAGTTGATGCCTTCCACGCGCATTGATCAGGTCTATCACCACTACGCCTTGTTACGCCCTGGTGCTGCCATCAATGGCGAGCAGTTTGCTGCGCTGATGCATCGACTGCGCGACGCCGGAGAGCTGACCCGCATCTTCGAGCCCTACCGGATCACCGTCGCCGCGCCCCTCGACTAAATTCCCGGTGTGCCGCCACGTTTTCAGCAGTGAGCCTCCTTTTCATTAACTGTGAGCCCTGCCCATGCCGTTCGATGCCGCTTCACAGCCCCTTACAGCGCCACGCTGGCGCAGCCTCAATGCCGACGAAGGTGATTGCTGGTTGAGCCTGACCCTCGAGGATCGGCCATTGATCCAGGTACGCCTGGTACCTGGCGAGACCCTCGCGGCGCATGTTGAAAGCCTTTGTCCAGAACGCCCGCACCAAGCCCTGTGGGCTGCCTGCTATTGGCTGCTGTCGCGCGACCCCACCCGCCAGCGCCTGGCCTGGCACCTGCCGAATGCAGTACCCGAGGCACTCGCCAGTGGCCTGCTGTTGATGACCGAGCAGGCGGGCGTGTACCTGTGCGAGCGCACCCTGTTCTGGCAGTTGCCCCAGCCATGGCTTGGCCAGGCGATCAGTGGTGGCTACCCGCAACAGATGCAGATCAGCAACGGCAAACGCCACCCACGTCGCGCGCCCAAGCCCCGTGGCGAGGTCTATCGGCGCTTTGACGCACGCCTGGGAAGCTGGGTCTCGCTGCGCACTCTGGAGCTCGACCAGGACCTGCAGCGTTTCAATCGTTGGCAGAACAACCCGCGGGTGGAGCAGTTCTGGCAGGAAGGCGGATCACTGGAGCAGCACCGTGAGTACCTGGCCAAGCTGGAAGCCGATCCGCATACCGTGACCTTGATCGGCTGCTTCGACGATCAGCCGTTCGCCTACTTCGAGGCGTACTGGGCAAAGGAAGACCGCATCGCGCCGTTCTATCCGGCCGACGACTACGACCGTGGCATCCACATGCTGGTGGGGGAGGAGGCGCACCGTGGTCCGCACAAGGTGGCCAGCTGGCTGTCGGCGCTGGTGCACTATCTGTTCCTGGATGACCCGCGCACCCAACGGGTGGTCGCCGAACCGCGTGCCGACAACGGCAAGATGATCGGCTACATGCACGACCAGTGCTTCCATTGCGACAAGGAATTCGATTTCCCGCACAAGCGCGCAGCGCTGATGATTCTGGGGCGGGAGCGGTTTTTCGATCACTGCAAGTTAGTCTGAGACCGTGTCGCCGTCTTCGCGGGGCAAGCCCGCTCCCACACGGATCGGCATTGGCAAGGTCATTGTGGGAGCGGGCTTGCCCCGCGAAAAGGGCGACACCGATCTATCAGGCTTGCCGGCTTGCAGTCTTGCGGCAGTGCACCAGGGCATCACGAATCATGAAGTTGACCAGCGTCGGCGACACCCCCAGCTCTTTGGCGATGTCTTTCTGCGGCACGCCGTGCAGGCGGTACATCTCGAAGGCGTAGCGAGTGCGCTGCGGCAGTTCGTTGAGCGCCTCGGCAATGTGTTCGAGCGCCGCCAGGTTGATATGCGTGGCTTCGGGCGAGGCGTTTGGGATCACCACGTTCAGGCCTTCTTCTTCGCTGCCCGAATACCTCAGTTCCATCGCCTGCTTGCGGTAGTGATCGATGGCCAGGTTGCGCACGATCTGGAACAGGTAGCTGAGCTGGGCCTTGAATGAAGAAGTGATCTGTGGGGCGGAGCTGAGCCGGAAGAAGGCGTCCTGCACCACATCCTCGGCGCGCGAGCGGCAGCCGGTGATGCGCGCCGCGATCTTGACCAGGATGCTGCGGTTGTCGACGAACGCCTGGAGTAATGGTGAATCGCACTTACTTGTGGATAGTTGTTCCGCCATGGAAATCACCTTGTCTCAGAGGGGGATAGGAGCACCCCTCATGGGGAAGCTTCCTGCGACGTGCGACAAACTATTCAGAATGATAATGATTGTCAAATACGAAAGTTAATGAGTATCCGTTAGTTTCAGTTCTAAGCAGGCGAGCGTGACGCGGTTCACCTTTCACAGCCTACAAAGCCGCCTCATCCCGGTAATTTCTTCCCTCGCCCGTCCGTTCCCCTCTGTACATCCGGCCGCCGAACGCTGCCCGCCGACCTCGCGCGGGGCAACCGGCCCGACTTATCCAGACACTGGCAGGAACACTCCATGACGGACGCCTTCGAACTCCCGCTTTCGCTGGTCCAGGCTCTGGCGCAACGCGCCGCGCAGACCCCGGACCGCATCGCCTTGCGCTTCTTGGCCGATGCTCCAGGCGAGCAGGCCGTGCTCAGCTATCGCGACCTGGACCTGCGCGCGCGCACCATCGCCGCCGCCTTGCAGAGCCGCGCCGCGTTCGGTGACCGGGCCGTGCTGCTGTTCCCCAGTGGGCCGGACTACGTGGCAGCGTTCTTTGGTTGTCTCTATGCCGGAGTGATCGCCGTGCCGGCCTATCCGCCGGAGTCCACGCGCCAGCATCACCAGGAGCGCCTGTTGTCGATCATTGACGATGCCGAGCCGCGCCTGCTGCTGACCGTGGCGGCGCTGCACGACGTTTTGCAGGGCCTGCCAGCCCTGGCCGCCGACAACGCCCCCGAACTGTTGGCGGTGGATGGCCTGGATCCTGTGTTGGCGAGTGCCTGGCGCGAACCTGCGCTGGCCGGCGACGACATCGCCTTCCTCCAGTACACTTCAGGCTCCACCGCGCTGCCCAAGGGCGTGCAGGTCAGCCACGGCAACCTGGTGGCCAACGAGCAACTCATTCGCCATGGCTTCGGCATCGACCTCAACCCCGACGATGTGATCGTCAGCTGGTTGCCGCTGTACCACGACATGGGCCTGATTGGCGGGCTGCTGCAGCCGATTTTCAGCGGCGTCCCATGCGTGCTGATGTCGCCCGGCTACTTCCTCGCCCGCCCGCAGCGTTGGCTGCAGGCGATCAGCGAGTATGGCGGCACCATCAGCGGCGGGCCGGACTTCGCCTACCGCCTGTGCAGCGAGCGGGTCAGCGAGGCGGCCCTGGCCGGCCTCGACCTCAGCCGTTGGCGCGTGGCCTATTCGGGCTCTGAGCCGATCCGCCAGGACAGTCTGGACACCTTTGCTGATAAATTCGCTGCTTGCGGCTTTACGCCGAGCAGCTTCTTTGCCAGTTATGGCCTGGCCGAAGCCACCCTGTTCGTTAGCGGCAGCCGCCGTGGCCAGGGCATCGGCGCGCTGGAAATCGATGCCGAGGCGTTTGCCGCCAACCGTGCCGAAACCGGCAAGGGCAGCGTGCTGATGAGCTGCGGCTACCCGCAACCCGGCCATGCGGTGCGCATCGTCGAGCCGCAGCACCTGGAAGTGCTGGATGACAACCTGGTCGGCGAAATCTGGGCCGGTGGCCCGAGCATCGCCCTGGGTTACTGGCGCAATCCCGAGGCCAGCGCCCGCACCTTCGTCGAAATGGACGGCCAGACCTGGCTGCGTACCGGCGACCTGGGTTTCATGCGCGACGGCGAAGTGTTCGTCACCGGGCGCCTGAAGGACATGCTCATCGTGCGCGGACAGAACCTGTACCCACAGGACCTGGAAAAAACCCTTGAGCGTGAAGTCGACGTGCTGCGCAAGGGCCGTGTCGCGGTGTTCGCCGTCGACGACCAGGGCGAGGAGGGCATCGGCGTGGCGGTGGAAGTCAGCCGCAACGTGCAGAAGGCGGTGAAGCCCGAGGCGCTGATCAAGACCCTGCGCCAGGTCATCGCCGATGCCTGCCGGCAGGCGCCGGCCGTGGTCCTGCTGCTCAACCCGGGCGCGCTGCCCAAGACCTCCAGCGGCAAGCTGCAGCGGTCGGCGTGCCGCCTGCGCATGAATGATGGCAGCCTGGATTGCTATGCGCGCTTACCTAGCGTTACCGGGCCGACCGAGACCGCTGCAGCCGCTGATGGCGTGCAGGCCCGCATCGCCGGCATCTGGCGCGAGATTCTCAACGTCGAGTCGGTCGCCGCCGACGACCATTTCCTGTTGCTGGGCGGCAACTCCATCGCCGCCACCCAGGTCACCGCGCGCCTGGCCGATGAGCTGGGGGTCGCGCTGAACCTGCGCACCTTGTTCGAAGCGCCGACACTGTCCGATTACAGCGCCGCCGTGGCGGCAATCATCACCCAGGGCGGTGGTGAAACGGCAGCCATCGCGACCCTAAGCCGTGGCCAGGCCCTGCCGCAGTCACTGGCGCAAAACCGCCTGTGGCTGCTGTGGCAACTGGAGCCGCAATCGGCGGCCTACAACATTCCCGCCGGCCTGCACCTACGCGGCGAGCTGGATCAGGCCGCGCTGGAGGCTGCGTTCCAGGCGCTGGTTACACGCCATGAAGCTCTGCGCACCGTGTTCAGCGAAGCAGGCGGCCAGGCCCTGCAGCGCATCCTGCCCGAGCTGCCTTTCAATCTGCACCGCCTCGACCTGCAAGGGCTGACGACCAGCGAAGTGGCCGAGCGCCGCGAAGCCGAAGCCCAGCAACCGTTCGATCTGACCCAAGGGCCGCTGCTGCGTGTGACCTTGGCGCAGTTGGACGATGAGGACCATCAGCTGTGGGTGACCTTGCACCACATCGTCGCCGATGGCTGGTCGCTGAACATCCTCCTCGACGAATTCGCCAGGCTCTATGCTGCCCGTTGCCAAGGCCTGGAGGCATCGCTGGCGCCCCTGCCGTTGGGCTATGCCGACTATGGCAACTGGCAGCGCCAGTGGTTGGCCGAGGGTGAAAGTGCACGTCAGCTGGAGTACTGGAAGGCCCAGCTGGGCGATACCCTGCCGGTGCTCGACCTGCACCCCGACCAGCCACGTTCCAGCCAGCAGGCACACCGCGCCGCGCGCTTGAACCTCAAAGTACCCGCTGCGCTCAGCGAAGCCCTCAAGGGCCTGGCCCGCGATCAGCAAGCGAGCCTGTTCATGGTCTTGCTGGCCGCCTGGCAAGGCCTGCTGCACCGCTACACCGGCCAGGGCGAAATCCGCGTCGGCGTGCCCAACGCCAACCGCCCGCGGCAGGAAACCCAGGGCATGGTCGGTTTCTTCATCAACACCCAGGTGCTGCGTGCGCAACTGGATGGCCGCCTGCCGTTCAGCGCACTGCTGGCCCAGGTGCGCCAGGCCACCCTCGACGCCCAGGCCCACCAGGACCTGCCGTTCGAGCAACTGCTCGAAGCGCTGCCCGAGGCGCGTGAGCAAGGCCTGTTCCAGGTCATGTTCAATCACCAGCAACGCGACCTCTCGGCGTTGCGTCGCCTGCCGGGCCTGCTGGCCGAAGAGCTGCCGTGGCACAGCCGCGAAGCCAAGTTCGACCTGCAACTGCACAGCGAGGAAGACCACCAGGGCCGCCTCAGCCTAGCCTTCGACTATGCCGCCGAACTGTTTGCCGAAGGCACCGTCAAGCGCCTGTCCCAGCACCTGCTGGCGCTGCTCGAACAGGTGAGCGCGCAACCGCAGCTGGCCTTGGGCGACGTCGATTTGCTGAGCGAGCAAGGCCGTCAGCAGCTGTTGAACTGGGGCCAGGCACCGGCGCCGGTGCCGCAGCGTCTGGTGGTCGAACAGCTCAACGAACAAGCGCGCCAGCCCCCCGAGCGCACTGCGCTGGCCTGGGAAGGCGGCAGCCTTGACTATGCCGAATTGCACCAGCAGGCCAACCGCCTGGCGCATTACCTGCGCGACAAGGGCGTTGGCCCGGACACCTGCGTGGCCATCGCTGTCGAGCGCTCACCGCAACTGCTGGTCGGCCTGCTGGCCATCCTCAAAGCCGGTGGCGCCTATGTGCCGCTGGACGTCGACTACCCGGCCGAGCGCCTGGCCTACATGCTGCGCGATTGCCAGGCCAGTCTGTTGCTGAGCAACAGCGGCATGCTCGCCAGCTTGCCGCAGGTCGAGGGCGTCAGCGCCATCGCCCTCGACCAGCTGCACCTGGACAGCTGGCCAAGCCACGCGCCGGGCCTGCACCTGCACGGCGACAACCTGGCCTACGTCATCTACACCTCCGGCTCCACCGGCCAGCCCAAAGGCGTGGGTAATACCCACGCGGCGCTGGCCGAGCGCCTGCAGTGGATGCAGGCCACCTATACGCTGGATGCCAGCGACGTGCTGATGCAGAAGGCGCCGATCAGTTTCGACGTGTCGGTGTGGGAGTGCTTCTGGCCGCTGATCACCGGCTGCAAACTGGTGCTCGCCGGCCCCGGTGAACACCGCGACCCGCAGCGCATCGCCGCGCTGGTGCAGCAGCATCAGGTCACCACGCTGCACTTCGTGCCGCCACTGTTGCAGGTGTTCGTGCAAGAGCCGCTGGCTGCTGGCTGCACCAGCCTGCGTAGGCTGTTCTCCGGCGGCGAAGCGCTGTCGGCGAACCTGCGCGACCGCGTGTTGCAACTGCTGCCGCAGGTGCAGCTGCACAACCGCTACGGCCCGACCGAAACCGCCATCAACGTCACCCACTGGCACTGCCAGGCCGAGGACGGCCAGCGCTCGCCCATCGGTCGCCCGCTGGGCAACGTGATCTGCCGCGTGCTGGATGCCGACCTGCAGCTGGCGGCGCCAGGCGTGCCGGGCGAGTTGTACCTCGGTGGCGCGGGCCTGGCCCGAGGCTACCTGGGCCGCCCAGGCCTGACCGCCGAGCGCTTCGTGCCCCAGGCTGATGGCAATGGCGAGCGCCTGTACCGCAGCGGCGACCGTGCCCGCTGGCAGGCTGAAGCCCTGGACTACCTCGGTCGTCTCGATCAGCAGGTGAAGGTCCGAGGTTTCCGCGTCGAGCCTGAGGAAGTCCAGGCCTGCCTGCTCAGTCAGCCGGATGTCGAACAGGCGCTGGTGCTGATCCATCAGGACGCCGTCGGCGCGCAGCTGGTCGGCTACTACAGCGGCCCGGCTCAGGCCGACGCGCTGCTGGCCAACCTGGCCGAGCGGCTGCCGGCCTACATGGTGCCGGCGCAGCTGATCGCGCTTGAACACATGCCGCTGGGCCCCAGCGGCAAGGTCGACCGCAAGGCCCTGCCGGCTCCGGTCTGGCAACAGCGTGAGCATGTCGAACCGCAAACGGCGCTTGAACAGCAGGTCGCGGCGATCTGGCGCGAAGTGCTCAACCTGCCGCGCATCGGCCTGCACGACGACTTCTTTGCCCTCGGCGGCCACTCGCTGCTGGCCACCCAGATCGTCTCGCGCACCCGCCAATCGTGCGACGTCGAACTGCCGCTGAAAGTACTGTTCGAGGCCAGCGAGCTAGGCACCTTCTGCGCCGAGATCGCCCGCATCCGCGAGGCAGGCCAGCGCAACCAGCAAGGCGAGATCACCCGCGTCGACCGCCGCCAGGCCGTGCCGCTGTCGTACTCGCAGCAGCGCATGTGGTTCCTCTGGCAGATGGAGCCGGACAGCCCGGCCTACAACGTCGGTGGCATGGCGCGCCTGCGCGGCACACTGCATGTGGATGCCTTCGAACGTGCGCTGCAGGCGTTGATCGTGCGCCACGAAACCCTGCGCACCACGTTCCCCGCCATCGATGGCGTTGCCTACCAGTGCGTGGCCGAGCACAGCGCCGTGAAGCTCGACTGGCAAGACTTCAGTGCATTGCCGGCCGCCACCCGCCAGCAGCGCCTGCAGCAGCTGGCCGACGAGCAGGCGCACCAACCCTTCGACCTGGAGCGCGGCCCGCTGCTGCGTGCCTGCCTGGTCAAGGCCGAAGAGCGCGAGCACTACTTCGTGCTGACCCTGCACCACATCGTCACCGAAGGCTGGGCCATGGACATCTTCGCCCGCGAACTGGGCGAGCTGTATGAAGCCTTCGTCGACGAGCGCGAGTCGCCACTGGAACCGCTGCCGGTGCAGTACCTGGACTACAGCGTGTGGCAGCGCCAATGGCTGGAAAGCGGCGAGGGCGCCCGCCAGCTGGCCTACTGGAAAGCCCGTTTGGGCGATGAGCACCCGGTGCTGGCACTGCCCGCCGATCGCCCACGCCCGGCGGTGCAAAGCCACCGTGGCGAGCTGTACCGCTTTGACCTCGACCCGGCGCTGGTCGCCCGCGTGCATGCGTTCAACAGCCAGCGCGGGCTGACCCTGTTCATGACCATGACCGCCACCCTGGCCGCTTTGCTGCACCGCTACAGCGGCCAGCGCGACCTGCGCATCGGCGCGCCGGTGGCCAACCGCATCCGTCCGGAAAGCGAGGGGCTTATTGGCGCCTTCCTCAACACTCAAGTGCTGCGTTGCGAGCTGGACGGGCAGATGACCGCTGGCGCATTGCTCGACCAGGTGCGCCAGGCCGCCATCGAAGGCCAGTCGCACCAGGACCTGCCGTTCGACCAGCTGGTCGAAGCTCTGCAGCCACCGCGCAGCAGTGCCTACAACCCGCTGTTCCAGGTGATGTGCAACGTGCAGCGCTGGGCCTTCCAGCAAAGCCGTGACCTGGCCGGCATGCAGGTGGACTACCTGGTCAACGACGCCAGCGCCACCAAGTTCGACCTGTACCTGGAAGTCACCGACCTCGACGGCCGCCTGGGTTGCTGCCTGACCTACAGCCGCGACTTGTTCGACGAACCGCGCATCGCACGCATGGCCGAGCACTGGCAGCAGCTGCTGATCGGCCTGCTGGACGACCCCGAGCAGCGCCTGTGCGAACTGCCGATGCTGGCCGACGCCGAACAGCAAGTGATGATCGGCCAGTTGCAGGGCGAACATCACTACGCCCTCGACCAGACCCTGCACGGCCTGTTCGCCGCCCAGGCCGCGCGCACGCCGCAGGCCGGCGCGCTGACCTTCGCTGGCCAGCATCTGAGCTATGCCGAACTCGACCAGCAGGCCAACCGCCTGGCCCGCGCCCTGCGCGAGCGTGGTGTCGGCCCGCAGGTGCGCGTGGGCCTGGCCCTGGAGCGTTCGCTGGAGATGGTCGTCGGCCTTTTGGCCATTCTCAAGGCTGGCGGCGCCTACGTGCCGCTCGATCCGGAGTACCCGCTCGACCGCCTACGCTACATGATCGAGGACAGCCGCATCGGCCTGCTGCTGAGCCAGCGCGCGCTGCTCGAAACCCTCGGCGAGTTGCCCGGCGGCGTGGCCAGCTGGAGCCTGGAGGACGATGCCGCGAGCCTGTCGGCCTACAGCGATGCGCCGCTGGACAACCTCAACTTGCCGCAACACCCGGCCTACCTGATCTACACCTCCGGCTCCACCGGCAAGCCCAAGGGCGTAGTAGTCAGCCACGGCGAAATCGCCATGCATTGCCAAGCGGTGATCGACGCCTTCGGCATGCGCAGCGACGATTGCGAACTGCACTTCTATTCGATCAACTTCGACGCCGCCAGCGAACGCCTGCTGGTGCCGCTGCTGTGCGGTGCCCGCGTGGTGCTGCGTGCCCAGGGCCAATGGGGCGCCGAAGAGATCTGCCAGCTGGTGCGCGAGCAGCAGGTCAGCGTCCTTGGCTTCACCCCAAGCTATGGCAGCCAGCTGGCCCAGTACCTGGCCGGGCAGGGCGAGCAACTGCCGGTGCGCCTGGTGATCACCGGTGGCGAAGCGCTGACCGGCGAGCACCTGACGCGTATCCGCCAAGCCTTCGCCCCGCAGCAGTTCATCAACGCCTACGGCCCGACCGAGACCGTGGTCATGCCGCTGGCGTGCGTAGCGCCCGACACACTGCCCGCCGACGCCGGCAGCGTGCCGATCGGCCGGGTGATTGGTGCCCGCAGCGCCTATATCCTCGACGAGGACCTGGCGCTGCTGCCGCAAGGCGGCATCGGTGAGCTGTACGTCGGCGGTGCCGGCCTGGCCCAGGGCTACCACGACCGCCCCGGCCTCAGTGCCGAACGCTTCGTCGCCGACCCGTTCAGCCATGACGGCGGGCGGCTGTACCGCACCGGCGACCTGGTGCGCCTGCGCGCCGACGGCCTGGTGGAGTACATCGGCCGTGCCGACCAGCAGGTGAAGATCCGCGGCTTCCGCATTGAGCTCGGCGAAATCGAAAGCCGCCTGCAGGAGCATGCCGATGTCGACGAGGCGGTAGTACTCGCTCTCGACCTGCCCGGTGGCAAGCAACTGGTGGGCTACCTGGTGTGCAAGCAGGCCGGCGCCGATAGCGAGGCCCAGGCTCAGCTGCGCGAGGCGGTCAAGGCTGATGCCCGCCAGCACCTGCCGGATTACATGGTGCCGGCGCACCTGGTGCTGCTCGCCAGCCTGCCGTTGATGGGCAACGGCAAGCTCGACCGCCGCGCCTTGCCGATGCCCGACCTGGAACAGGCGCGCCAGCACTATCAGGCGCCGGCCAACGCGCTGGAGGAACAACTGGCGCAGATCTGGCGCGAGGTGCTCAACGTCTCCCGCGTGGGCGTGCAGGACAACTTCTTCGAGCTGGGTGGTGACTCGATCCTGTCCATCCAGGTGGTCAGCCGCGCCCGTCAGCTGGGCCTGCAGTTCACCCCGCGTGATCTGTTCCAGCACCAGACCATCCAGACCCTCGCCGCCGTGGTCCGCCGCAGCGAAGCGCCAAGCAGCATCGAGCAGGCGCAGCGCCAGGGACGTAGCGCCCTGACGCCGATTCAGCACTGGTTCTTCGACAGTGAGGTGGCCCAGCCACAGCACTGGAACCAGGCGGTCTTGCTCGAAGCGCGCCAGCTGCTGGACAGCGCCCTGCTGGAGCGCGCCCTGGATGCACTGGTGGAGCACCACGACAGCCTGCGCCTGCGCTTCACCCAGGCCAATGGCCGCTGGCAGGGCGACTTCGCCGCATCGACCGGCGAGCAACTGCTGTGGACCGCCACGGTGGCCGACCTCGACGACTGCCAGGCGCTGTACACCGACGTGCAACGCAGCCTCGACCTGGAACAGGGGCCGCTGCTGCGCGCCTTGCTGGTCAGTGACGGGCAGGGCGCCCAGCGCCTGCTGCTGGCGATCCATCACCTGGTGGTCGACGGTGTGTCCTGGCGCGTGCTGCTCGAAGACCTGCAGGCGCTCTACCGTGGCCAGCCGCTGGCGATTAAGACCCACGCCATGGCCGATTGGGCCGCGCGCCTGGTCAGCTATGCTGGCAGCGACTCGCTGCGCGACGAACTCGACTGGTGGCAAGGCCAGCTCGGGGATGTGCGCCACGAACTGCCGTGTGATCACCCGCAAGGCGGCAACCGGCACCGGCACGCCGACACCCTGGCCATCGGCCTGGACGTCGAGCAGACCCGCCAGTTGCTGCAGCAGGCCCCGGCGGCCTACCACACCCAGGTCAACGACCTGCTGCTGACCGCCCTGGCGCGCACCCTGTGCCAATGGACCGGCGACGACGAGGTGCTGGTGCAGCTTGAAGGCCACGGCCGCGACGGCCTGTTCGAAGACATGGATCTGACCCGCAGCGTTGGCTGGTTCACCAATGCCTTCCCGCTGCGACTGAACCCGCAGGCCGGTGAGGGCGACAGCGCCCGCGCCACCTCGATCAAGCGCATCAAGGAGCAGCTGCGCCAGGTGCCGCACAAAGGCCAGGGCTACGGCGTGCTGCGCTACCTGGCCGACGCCGCCGGGCGTGAAAGCATGGCCGCGCTGCCCCAGGCACGCATCACCTTCAACTACCTCGGCCAGTTCGACCAGCAGTTCGACGCTGCCGCGCTGTTCCAGCCGCTAGACGCCCCGGCAGGTTTGGCCCACGACCTGGACGCGCCGCTGCCCAACTGGCTCAGCGTCGACGGCCAGGTTTACGGCGGTGCCTTGCAACTGCGCTGGACCTACAGCCGTGAGCGTTTCGACGAACAGACCATCGCCAACCTGGCCGAGGCCTATCGTCAGGAACTGCTGGCCCTGGTCAGCCACTGCCTGGCCGAGGGCAACGGCAGCTTCACGCCTTCGGACTTCCCGCTGGCGCACCTGACCCAGGAGCAGATCGACGCGCTGCCGATCCCGGCCGCGCAGATCGAGGACGTCTACCCGCTGACCCCGATGCAGGAGGGCCTGCTGCTGCATACCCTGCTGGAGCCGGGCACCGGCATCTACTACATGCAGGACCGCTACCGCATCAACAGCGCCCTTGACCCGCAACGTTTTGCCCAGGCCTGGCAGGCGGTGGTTGCGCGCCACGAGGCGCTGCGCGCATCGTTCAGCTGGAGTGCCGGCGAAGCGATGCTGCAGATCATCCACAAACCGGGCAACACGCCGGTGGATTACCAGGACTGGCGCGGCCTCGACGAGGCGACCCAGGAGCAGCGCCTGCAAGCCCTGCACAAGCAGGAGCGCGAAGCGGGCTTCGAACTGCTGCGCGAGGCGCCGTTCCACCTGCGCCTGGTGCGCGTGGACGACGCGCGCTACTGGTTCATGATGAGCAACCACCACATCCTCATCGATGCCTGGTGCCGTTCGCTGCTGATGAACGACTTCTTCGAGCTTTACCAGGCCCTCGGCGAAGGCCGCCAGGCTCAGCTGCCGGTGCCACCGCGCTACCGCGACTACATCGGCTGGCTGCAACGCCAGGACCTCGATGAAGCACGTGGGTGGTGGCAGGCCAACCTGGCCGGCTTCGAACATGCCACGGCGATCCCCAGCGACCGCCCGCTGCGCAATGACCACGCCGGTGACGGCATGGTCGTCGGCGACTGCTACACCCGCCTCGACGTCAGCGACGGCGTGCGCCTGCGCGAACTCGCCCAGGCCCACCAGCTGACCATCAACACCTTCGCCCAGGCGGCCTGGGCGCTGGTGCTGGCCCGCTACAGCGGTGAACGCGACGTGGCCTTCGGCGTGACCGTGGCCGGGCGCCCGGTGAGCATGCCGCAGATGCAGCGCACCGTCGGCCTGTTCATCAACAGCATCGCTTTGCGTGTGCAACTGCCGGAACTTGGCCAGCGCCGCAGCGTGCGCCAGTGGCTGCAAGGCTTGCTGGAACGCAACATGGAATTGCGCGAGTACGAATACCTGCCGTTGGTGACCATCCAGGAATGCAGCGAGCTGCCCAAAGGCCAGCCGCTGTTCAACAGCCTGTTCGTGTTCGAGAACGCCCCGGTGGAAACCGCCGTGCTCGACCACGCCCAGCACCTGAACGCCAGCTCCGACTCGGGCCGTACCCACACCAACTTCCCGTTGACCGCCGTGTGCTACCCAGGCGACGACCTGGGCCTGCACCTGTCGTTCGACCAGCGCTACTTCGACTACCCAACCGTCGAACGCCTGCTGGCCGAGTTCAAGCGCCTGCTACTGGCGCTGGTGCAAGGCTTTGAAGGCGAGGTGAGCGAACTGCCGCTGCTGGGTGAGGACGAACAGCGCTTCCTGCTCAACGACTGCAACCGCACCGAACACGCCTATGCCCTGGAGCAGAGCTACGTGGCGCAGTTCGAGGCGCAGGTCGCCGCGCACCCCGAGCGCACCGTGGCCCGTTGCCTGGAGGCAAGCTACGACTATGCCGGGTTGAATCTCGCGGCCAACCGCCTGGGCCATGCCCTGGTCGCTGCGGGCGTGACCCTCGATCAACCGGTCGCGCTGCTGGCCGAGCGCGGCCTGCCGCTGCTGGGCATGATCGTCGGCAGCTTCAAGGCCGGCGCTGGCTACCTGCCGCTGGACCCAGGCCTGCCGTCGGCGCGCCTGCAGCGCATCGTCGAACTCAGCCGCACGCCGGTGCTGGTGTGCAGCGCCGCCTGTGCCGAACAGGCGCGCTTGCTGCTCGATGAGCTGGCTGGCGTGGCCAGACCGCAACTACTGGTGTGGGAAGAAGTGCAGGCGAGCAACGTCGCCAGCCACAACCCAGGTATCCACAGCGGGCCGGACAACCTTGCTTATGTGATCTACACCTCAGGCTCCACCGGCTTGCCGAAGGGCGTGATGGTCGAGCAGCGCGGCATGCTCAACAACCAGCTGAGCAAGGTACCGTACCTGGCGCTGAGCGAGCACGACGTGATCGCCCAGACCGCCTCGCAGAGCTTCGACATCTCGGTCTGGCAGTTCCTTGCCGCGCCGCTGTTCGGCGCCAAGGTCGAGATCGTGCCGAACGCCATCGCCCACGATCCGCAGGGCCTGCTGGCCCATGTACAGGCCGCCGGCATCACCGTGCTGGAAAGCGTGCCTTCGCTGATCCAGGGCATGTTGGCCAACGATCACCAGGCGCTGGACGGCCTGCGCTGGATGCTGCCGACTGGCGAAGCCATGCCGCCGGAGCTGGCCGCGCAATGGCTGCAGCGCTACCCGGACATCGGCCTGGTCAACGCTTACGGCCCGGCAGAGTGTTCCGATGACGTGGCGTTCTTCCGCGTCGACCTGGCCTCGACCCAGGGCAGCTACCTGCCGATCGGCACACCGACCGATAACAACCGCCTGTACCTGTACGGCGAGGATCAAACCCTTGTGCCGCTGGGCGCGGTGGGCGAGTTGTGCGTCGCCGGTACCGGCGTGGGCCGAGGCTATGTCGGCGACCCCGTACGCACCGCTCTGGCATTCATTCCGCACCCGCACGGCGCACCAGGCGAACGCCTGTACCGCACGGGTGACCTGGCACGGCAACGGCCGGATGGTGTGCTCGAATATGTGGGGCGCATCGACCACCAGGTGAAGATCCGCGGCTATCGCATCGAGCTGGGCGAAATCGAAGCCCGCCTGCACGAGCAAACCGAGATCCGCGATGCCGCCGTGGGTGTGCAGGAGGGCGTCAACGGCAAGCACCTGGTCGGCTATCTGGTGGCTCACCAAGGCATCAGCGCCGACGCTGTGCTGCTGGAGCAGGTCAAGCAACGCCTGCGCGCCGAGTTGCCGGAATACATGGTCCCGCTGCACTGGGGCTGGTTCGACAACCTGCCGCACAACGCCAACGGCAAGCTCGACCGCAAGGCCCTGCCGGCCATCGACATCGGCGGCCAGCACAGCCAGGCCTACCTGGCACCGCGTGACGAGCTGGAAGAGGTGCTCGCCGGCATTTGGGCCGACGTGCTCAAGGCTGAGCGGGTAGGGGTGCACGACAACTTCTTCGAACTGGGCGGGCATTCGCTGTTGGCCACGCAAATTGCCTCGCGGGTGCAGAAGCAGCTGCAACTCAATGTGCCGCTGCGGGCGATGTTCGAGTGCAGTACGGTGGAGGAGTTGGCTGAGTACGTGCGCGGGTTGCAGGACAGCGCGCTGGACGAGGGCAAGGTGGATCGGTTGAGTGATCTGATGGCGGAGTTGGAGGGGCTTTGAGGGACGAAGGGGGCGCTATGCGCCCCTTTTCGCCAGTGAAGTGTCACATCGAGGCATTGATGAATGCTTCGTCAAGCGAAGCCGCACGGTGACGTGCCATGAACTCCTTTCCATTGTTGAATGCTTCCAAACGACATTTGGCAAGCATGTAAAAACGGTCACAGTTGTTAGTGATTTCCTCGGTGTAATGTGAGGAAATCAACACGCTCGCGCCTTCTTTGCAGGCGTTTTTGATGCCGAGCCATATGTAATGGCGGAATTCTGGGTCAACACCAGCTGTGGGCTCGTCCAGGATGATCAGATCACTATTCAAAAGCAGTAGTGTAAGTGTGAAGAAACTGCGGATTTCTCCATAACTACAGGTGGAGGATTTTTTTTGGGATATAGCCTCGTATCGATTAGCTAAGGACGGCGACCATTGGATCAACTTCGAGAGTCGTGTGGTGTGGCAGGGAGTGTTATTCGCATTGAGGCTGCTGATTAGATTACCTACATCCTTCATTCGTAATAAAGGTGGGGGAGTAATGATCTGAGTCAGATAAGTCGGCCGCTTTGCGACGTTTGTAATTTTACCATGCGAGGATGTTTTTATGCCGCATATCAGGTCAAAGAGGGTTGTTTTGCCAGCGCCATTGCAACCCAGTAGACCTATCATTTCACCTTGGTTTGCGTGGAGCGTTATGTGGTCGATTATATCTGTGTGGGGGTAGCTAAAGCTTAGGTCTTCTATGTTCAGTAAGCGCATCAGTATCGACTCCAGATGGGTTGAATTCTGAAATAGCGCGCTGTGAGGTAAAGTGCGGCGAATGAAGTCGTCAATGCAATGAGGAGGCTCTGGGTTGGAACAGACTTTTCAAGAAAGAGCTGAGTGCTGAAGTGCAATGGGTTGTATTGCGCTAACGTATGCGAAACGTCTTGGCTTTGAAGAGTGCCTGCATATCCTGAAATCAGCATGAGAAATGACATAAGGGAAAATAGAGTGCTGGCGGTGTTGAATTTGATCGGCAATGAAACGATGCCAAGGCCGATGGATGTAAAGAGAAGGTAGCTGGTGTAGAAGCAGGCTAGTAAATACAGCAGTTCGCCCAGTGAATAACCTCCAAAGAAGGGTTTTGTTGCCAGGTAAAATAATAAGGCATAAAAGAGGCTGATGGCTGAGTAGCTGAGAGTGTGCGCGATTAAGAAGCGTCTTATTGCTGTGCGTTCATAAATGAATGAGCGGATAAAGCCGCTTTCTCTTCTGCCTATCAAGTAAAAACTGAATCCGAAAAAGGCGATGCTTGCTGAGATATATGAATAGAACCACGCGGCCGCGTTGATATAGGGCTGAGGGGTGTGGTTCGACTGAGTGGTCATGACGAATAATATACACGGGGCAATCGCGGACCATAATAGCGCGGTGGGTTCTCGGGTGTGCTCCGTTATCAGTACTCTGGTGATGATAAGGATTTTGTGGGCGTTGAGGGTGAGCAGTGTGAGAGTTAGTTTCATGGGAATGGGCCATGGTTGGGTGCCTATGTAGAGGTGTAGAGGTGCGCATCACCTATGTCAATGATTCGATGTAATGAGTAAGTAATTGCTGTGCTTGTGGTTGTTTGTAATTAACAGCTAATGTGAGAATGCTCTTAAGTTTTTTCCTACATGTGGCTGATTTTTTCGCTGTTTGCTTTTTATTTTCTTGAGTTGTTGTAGGGGGATTCTGAGTGGTGCGTGCGATAAGGTATTTATCTGCAATTGATGTTTGGGTTGGCTCAAGTGTTGCTAATTGTGTCGTGCAGTTATACTCGCGCGCTCGACCGCGCTTGAATGTCGAGTCGTAAGTTTTACCGGATGGAATTTGGCTGGAGTAGATGCCCTACGCTGCTGGCGACGCAGATTGCCTCGAGGGTGCAGAAGCAGTTGCAGTTCAATGTGCCGCTGCGGGCGATGTTCGAGTGCAGTACGGTCGAGGAATTGGCTGAGTACGTGCGCGGGTTGCAGGGCGGTGCGCTGGATGAGGGCAAGGTGGATCGGTTGAGTGATCTGATGGCGGAGTTGGAGGGGCTTGGAGGGGTACGCAGGGGCTTTGTGCCCCTTGTCGCATGTCGATGCTATTGCTGCGCCTGTGAAATCGAGCGCCGCCCGCGCGGCGCTTCGCGGCTGAAGTTGCTCCCACATTTGTTGCAACGTGCCTATGTCAGTGAGGCCACGGTTGTTCGCCTTGGTGCATGACTGAAGATGTGCGAGGCGGCGGCAGCGCCAGCCGAAATATTGCGTCGTGCCAACAAGGCTGGTAACTATGGCCTATCAGGCCATGGCACGTTGCAATAAATGTGGGAGCGGCTTCAGCCGCGAAGCGCCGCGCGGGCGGCGCTCGATCTCACAGGCGCTAAAGAAACCAAGACATGCACCTCAACGCTTACCGAGAATCTTCCCCAGCATCTCCGGCCGCGGAGCCCCTTGCTGGCTCTGCAGATTCCCCTGTTCATCCTGATAGAAAATCGCCGGAGTAGCCTGCAACCCCATCTCCTCCATCAACGCCAGGTTCCCGTCCAGCTTCTGCTGCACCGCCTCGGGCACCTTGTCCAATGCCTTCAAGTTGCTCGCCTTGCCAGCTTTCTCATGCTGCTCCAACGCCTTGGCAGGATCCTTGGCCGCCAGCAGCGCTGCCGACTTGCCCGGGCTGTCCTCACGAATGATGCCGACCATGATATGCCGCAGCTGCACCTTGCCCGACTCCACCCAAGGCCGCGCCTGTTGCCAGAACATGTTGCAGTACGGGCAGTTCGGGTCGCTGAACAGGTAGACCTTGCGCGGGGCATCGGCCTTGCCGTCGGCGATCCAGCTGGTCTTTTCCAGCTTGGCCCAGATGGCCTTGGACATCGGGCCATACACCAGCTTTTCCAGTGGCTCGGCGCTCAGGTCTTTGCCTTGTTCGTCGAACAGGCTGCCGACCAGCACGTGCTTGCCGTCGGGCGTGAGGTAAAAGGCGATGCCGTTGTTCTGGTACTCGGCGGCATAGCCGCGCAGGCCGTTGGGCGCATCGAAACTGCCCTTGATCACGGCGCCCTTGGCTTGCAGTTGCTGGATCGCCTTGGGCAGCGCTTCGGCCTGCACCAGTGGGGCGGCCAGCAGGGCCAGGGACAGGGGCAGCAGGGCAGTCAATCGCATGTCAGTTTCCTTGTGCGGCAGGGGTGGGCGCGGTGGCCCGGTCGAAAGGTTCCAGGGCGTGGTGCAGGCTGGCCCGGGACAGCTCGCCCAGATGGCTGCCGACCAACCGCCCGTTGGCGTCGTAGAACAGGGTGGTGGGCAGCGCCATCGAGCCGACCTGCTGGGCCAGCACGCCCGTACCGTCGAACAGCACGTGGGTCAGGCTCAGGCCGGTGGTGGCGAGGAAGGTGCTGACGTTTTCCGGGGTCTCGCCCTGGTTGACGAACAGGAAAGTGACGTGGGGGTATTCGCCTTGGGCCTGTTGCAGCACCGGCATTTCCCGTCGGCAGGGCGGGCACCAGGTGGCCCAGATGTTGATCACCAGCGGTTTGCCGCGATAACTGTGCAGCGCGACCGATTGCCCGCTGGCATTGCGCAGGCTCAGCTCGGGGAGCTCGGTGCCTTTGCTGTACAGGTGACTGCCCAGGCTGGCCAGGCCCCAGAACAGCGCGCCACTGAAAAGAGCCCAGCCCAGTGGGCGGCGCAACCCAGGGTGACGCCAGCCTTGCCAGAGGGTGGCAAGGACGATGCCGATCAGCCCCGACCAGAGCAGGAAGCCGCCATCGCGGATGTCGATGACCTGCACAAGGTCGTCGCGGTACATCGGCCAGTAGACCAGCACGAAACCCACGCGGGCGCAGAGCAGGCCGATCAGGAACAGGTTGAACAGCGCCGATTCCGGGCTCTCGCCGCCACGCCTGGCGACCCACCAGCCGATCAGAGTGGCGATGCCCAGGGCAGCCAGCATCAGCAAATGGTTGAGGGCCATGGTCAGCGGCCCCAGGGTTACCGTCAGCATCAACTTTGGCTCCTGGTCTGCGTCCAGTGTTGCAGGAACGCGGCCGCATCCACCTCGCCGGTGAGGCGCCGCGCGCGGCGTTCCTCGCCTTCCGGGCCGAGCCAGAGAATGCTCGGCGGGCCGGGGACTTGATAGCGCTGCAACAGGGCGTGGCTGGCCGGTGTATCGGCGGTCACGTCCAGGCGCAGCAGGTGCACGCCGGCCAGGCTGGCTTGCACGTCAGGGCGGGCGAACACCTGCTTTTCCATGACTTTGCACGACACGCACCAGTCCGCATAGTAGTCGACCATCACCCACTGGCCGCGCGCCTTGGCGGCATCCAGCTCACGTTGCAAATCTTGCGGGTTGCTGACGGTTACGAAGGCGTCTTCTGCGTGCTGCGCGGCCGCCGGTGCACCGCTGCCGGCGAACGGTCGCAGCGGTTGCCACAGGTCATCGCCCCCGGCAGCAGCGCCGACCAGCAGCAGGCCACCCCATAACGCACCGAGCAGCGGCACGGCGCGTAAGGCCGGCAAACGCTGCAGGGCCGGCCACATGGCCCAGCCCAGGGCCACCAGCCACGCGCCGCTCAAGGCCAGCAGCAGTGGCGCGGGCAACAGGCTGCGCACCGTATACAGGGCCATGGCCAGGAACACGAAGCCGAACACGCCTTTCACCCGATTCATCCAGGCGCCTGGGCGCGGCAGGTAACGGTTGCCCAGGGTCACCAGCAACAGCAGCGGCAGGCCCATGCCCAAACCGAGACTGAACAGCACCAGTGCCCCTTGCAGCACATCGCCACTCTGCGCGATGAACAGCAGCGCACCGGCCAGCGGCGCGGTCATGCACGGGCCAAGCAGCAGCCCGGATAGCGCGCCCAGCAAAGCAGCGCCGTATAGATTACCGCCACGGGTGCCTTGCCCGGCGCGGTCCAGGCGATCTCGCACGGCAGCCGGCAGTTGCAGTTCGAATGCTCCGAACATGGGCAACGCCAGCAGCACGAACAACGCTGCCAGGCTGCCCAGTAACCAAGGTTGTTGCAGCCAGGCCTGCAAACTGGCGCCCAGCAGCGCGGCGACCACGCCCAGCGCGGCATATACCAGGGCCATGCTAAACACGTAAATCCCAGCCAGCAGCCAGCCGCGCCGCGCGCTGGCGCCATTGCCCAACACCAGGCCAGCCAGGATTGGCAGCATGGGCAGCGAACACGGTGTGAAGGCCAGCAGCAACCCAAGGCCGAAGAACGCCAGGAGGCTCCAGCCCAAACTGGCGCTTTGCAGGCCGCTGGCCAGGGCCTGATCGCTGGCCTGGTCGGCAACCGCTGCGGCGCTGCCGCCCAGGTCGATCACGGAGGTTTGCGGCGGGTAACACAGGCCGGCATCGGCGCAGCCTTGCCAGCCTAGACGCAACTGGCCCTGGGCATTGGCCGGCAGCAGCAGTTCAAGCTGGTCGCGATACACCGCACTGTCGCCGAAGAACTCGTCGTGGTGATTCAGGGCAGGGGGCAGTTGCGGGTGCTGCTCGGCGGGCAGGCCATCGAACTTGAGGCGCTTCTGATACAGGTAATAGCCCTGCTTGATCTGGAAGAACAGGCGCATCTGCCCATCCGCCTGGCGGTCGTGGGTCAGGACGAACGCCTGGTTCACCGGCAGAAAATCGGGCTTGGTTTCAAACGGGTTGGCTTGCAACGGGCCGGCCAGCAGCAATGTCAGGAAGAGCAGGAAAACGCGCATGTCTTCGCCTTGGCAGTACGAGAAGTGGGGCCATGCTGGCCTTTAACGATTAACCCAAGGTTAACCCGGATCGTTGCAAGCCTTTGCCTGGATCAGCAGGTGAAACACCGCGACATACTGTCAGCTTGACTTTGCGGACAGGTAAAATTTCCTGTATAAAACTGACTTTATGGTCAGCTTCATGCTGCTCCCCGCGGGCTGGCCCCTTCCGAGTACTCCGACACAAGAATCAAAAGATGGGCAGACACCGCTCTGCCCAGAGGATCAAGCATGTCCAACCGTGATATTTCCCGGCGCTCCTTCCTGCAAGGTGGCCTGATCGCCGGTGTCGGCGTGACGATGGCGCCGCTCGGCAGCCAGGCGTTCGCCGCGCTGATGGAGGACCGCGTCACCACCTCGCCGCAGAAGTGGATGAACCACGACGGCAAGGCGCGTTTCCGTAACGATGCGCTGTCCAAGGTGTGCGGCAACAAAGTCTTCGCCCGCGACATCCGCGCCAAAGACATGCCCGGCTGGCCCACCCAGCAAGGCCACGCCATGCTGCTCAAGACCACCAAGGCGGACCGTATCTATGCTGGCTTCGACCTCGGCTTGCTGGGCGCCGAGCTGCAACCGGACCGCATCGTCACCTCCGCCGACCTGGAACAGGACGGCATCGCCTGGCCCGAAGCCCATTCGCCCGACCCGCTGCTGCCCCCCGGCAAGGTACCGATGTTCATCGGCCACCCGGTGGCGATCCTGATCTGGAACGATTTCGAGCGTTTCCGCCAGGCCAAACGCAAGCTGCAGTTCAACGATAAGGCAATCCGCTACGGCGCCCAGGCTCCGCTGTACCAGCGTGACCCGTACGGCAGCTTCCGTTTCGTGCGCGTGGGCGGTGCCACGCCGTTCGACGAGGACGAGTTCTCCAGCCTGAAAAACACCATGCTGTTCCCGACCATCCTCAACCGCAAACCGGTGTGGTCCAAGCAGCCCAACCAGCATGGCGATCTGACCGAACAGGGCCTTTTCTACGCCAAGCGCATTAGCGAGCAGTTGGACAGCCCGCCCGAAGACTGGCTGGTGTTCGACGAACGCTACAAAACCCCGTCCATCGAGCCGGCCGCGCTGGAGCCGGACAACGGCAACGGCTGGTACGACGCCGCCACCGGCACGCTGCATTTCGTCGTGGCCACCCAGTGCCCGTTCGAAGTGGCGCAAGAATGCGTGCACATGATCAAGCCGTCGCGCTTCGCCCTGAAAAACCTCAACATGCACCCGGGCTACACCGTGGGCTATGGTTCCAAGGACAACAACATCTTCGTCTTCTACGCTGCGGTCGCTGCGTTGTATGGCGCCGGTGTGCCGATCCGCCTGGCCAACGACCGCTACGAGCAGTTCCAGAGCGGCATCAAGCGCCATGCCTTCGACATCCGCTACCAACTGGCCGTGGACAAGAAGGACAACAGCTTCAAGATCTTCCGCGCCGACATGAGCTGCGACGGCGGTGGCCGCATCAACTACAGCCCATCCGTGGCCGCAGTTGGCGCCACGGCGGCGCAGTCGATCTACTACATGCCGCAGAACGACCTGTCCGTGACTGCCTACCACTCGCGTGGCGTCGAGGCTGGCTCCATGCGTGGCTACGGCACCCTGCAGACCATGGCCGCCACCGAAATGATGGTCGACGAAGTGGCCGGGCGACTGGGCGTCGATGCCATCGACCTGCGCCGTGCCAACGCGCTCAAATCGGGTATGAAGAACACCCAGGGCGCGGTCCCGGCCGGTGCCCTGCGCCTGCACGAGATCCTCGACAAGGCCGCCGCCCACGACTGGTGGCGCAACCGTGACGCACGCAAGCGCGAGATGGACGCCAAGGACAAGGACCACTGGTACGGCGTCGGTTTCGCCATCTGTCAGAAGGACTTCGGCACCGGTTCCGAAGCGCCGATGGCCGCCGTCGAGTTCACCGCCGATGGCCGCATCAGCCTGCGCCATATCGGTACCGAGCTGGGCACCGGCATGTCCACCTCCCAGGCCCTGGTGGTCAGCGACTTCCTCGGCCGCTCGGCCGATGAGGTGAAAACCGCCGCCACCGAGTGGCCGGAACTGCAACTGACCACCAGCGGCAATCCCTACCTGATCAGCCAGGCCGAGCAGGACGCTGCCTTGCGCGACCCGCGCTGGGTCGGCAAGCTGGCGTCGCCATCGTCGGCGACCAACTCGGCCTTCTATTTCAGCCACGCCACCCGTGAAGCGGCGCGCGTGCTGTTCAACCACGGCTTGTGGCCCGCCGCCCTGTCGCTGTGGCGCCAAGGCCCGTTCGGCGGCCAGGCCAACCCGCTGGTGGTGCGCCGCGAGAACGCGGTGTGGGTCAATGGTGAGCTGACCGGCAACGGCCTGGCACCGATCCCGTTCGCCGAGCTTGCCAAGAAAGCCCATGAAATGGGCCTGGTCACCGGCGTCAGCGTGCACGGTTTCAACCGTTGGAGCTGGGCCGAAGCCGATTTCGTCATCGACGGCGTGCGCGAGCGCTTCCCGCTCGATGCGGTAGCTGTGAAGTATGGCGACGGTGCGCCGAACGCCAAGAAAGCGCAGATGACCAGCAACGGTTTCCACCTGCTCGACCGGCAGAACGCGGCTTACCCGGCCACCCAGCTGAACAACGCCATGGTGACCTACTACAGCCCGGTGGCGACCATCGTCGAAGTGAAGGTCAACAAGGGCACCCGCGAAGTTCAGGTCCTCAACCACCACAGCTGGGTCGAATGCGGCCGCGTGCTGGTGCCGGAACTGGTCAAGGGCCAGCTCGAAGGCGGCATCGCCATGGGTATCGGTCACGCGCTGACCGAAGAGATGCCACTGCACGAAGGCGGCCCGGGGGAGGGCGACTGGAATTTCAACCGCTATCGCCTGCCGTACGCCAAGGACGTGGCGGTGTGGAAACAGACTTCCGAGATCCTCCCGCCGCTGTCGCCGACCGACCCGTCCAAGGGCATCGCCGAGGTGGTGATGATCCCGGTGGTCGGTGCCATCGGCAACGCTGTGGCCCATGCCATCGGCAAGCGTGTGCGTGACCTTCCGATTACTCCAGCCCGCATCAAGGAGGCCCTCAATGGCTAACCGTCCGCTTCAACTGACCCTCAACGGTCAACCTGTCGGTCCGGTCGAGGTCCCCGATGACCTGGCGATGATCGACTACCTGCACGAACACCAGAACCTCACGGGCTCGCGCCTGGGCTGCGGCCAGGGCATCTGCCACGCCTGCGTGGTGATCGTCGACAACCCCGACGGCACCTGCGAGGAAGTGCGCACCTGCATCACCGGCGCCCATTACTTCGAAGGCAAGCAAGTCCGCACCGTCGAGAGCCATGCCAAGCAGGACGAGGCCGGCAACGTCACGCTGAACCCGATCCAGCAGAAGTTCGTCGACCTGTTCGCCTTCCAGTGCAGCTACTGCGCACCGGGCTTCGTCAACGCGGCGACCGTGCTGGTGGAAAACGCCCAGCGCCAGCCGGTGAAGAAAAGCGAGCTGGAAGACCGCATCGAAGAAAGCCTTGGGCACCACATCTGCCGTTGCACCGGCTATGTGCGTTACTACGACGCCACCCGCACGGTCCTCAACGACCTCGGCCTGGTCAAGGAGGGTTGAACATGGCGTTCGTACGTTCCAGCCTGGCGCTGGCGCTTGGCCTCGCCGTGTCGATGGCTGCCCAGGCGGATGACCCGGCACAGATCAAGCGCGGCGAATACCTCGCCCGTGCCGCCGACTGCATGGCCTGCCACACCGCTGAAGGTGGCGCGCCCTATGCGGGCGGCCTGCCGATCCATTCGCCGTTCGGCACCATCTATGGCAGCAACATCACCCCGGACAAGCAATACGGCATCGGCAACTACTCGGCCGACGAGTTCTTCGCCGCCGTCACCGAAGGCAAGCGCAAGGATGGCGCCAACCTCTACCCGGCCATGCCCTACACCTCGTACCACCTGATCAGCCGGCAAGACTCGGACGCGATTCTGGCTTACCTGATGACCGTGCCGCCGATCAACCGTCCGGCCCCGGAAACCAAGCTGAGCTTCCCGTTCAACGTGCGCATGGGCCTGGCCGGCTGGAACATGCTGTACGGAAAGAGCGTGCAGCTGCAGCCCACCGAGGGCAAGAGCCCGGCGTGGCAGCGCGGCCAGTACATGGTCGAGGTCATGGGCCACTGCGGCGAATGCCACACCCCGCGTAACCCGATCGGCGCGTTGCAGCAGCACCAGCGCCTGACCGGCGGCCTGCTCAACGGCTACCTGGCGCCTAGCCTGTTGGCCCAGGACCTGGCTGAGCGCGGCTGGACCCAGCCCGACCTGACTACTTTCCTGAAGCACGGCATCAGTGCCCAGGGCAGCATGTTCAACGAGATGTTCCCGGTGGTGCACCACAGCACCCAGCACCTGGAAGACGCCGACCTGTCGGCGATGGCCACCTACCTGCTCGGCGACCAGCCGCCAGCGGCCAAGGTCATCAAGGCGGTGCCGCTGGACCAGCTCACCGACAGCGCCAAGCGCGGCCGCCAGCAGTACCTCAACGTCTGCGCCGGTTGCCACGGCGTCGACGGCGAGGGCAAGCCGCATATCGCCGTGGCCATGCAGGGCAACACGGTGCTGCGCCAGGAAGACTCGCGCAACCTGGTCAAGGCCATCGTCGACGGCATCCGTGAGCAGCAGTTCACCGGCTTCGAACGCATGCAGCCGATGCCGGGCTTCGCTGACAAGCTTAACGATGACCAGGTTACGGATATGGTCAACTACCTGCGTCAGGCCTGGGGTGGATTGCCCGGTGACCTGAGTGTGCAGCAGCTCGCCGAGCTGAAGGCAGAGTGATGCGTGCAACATCTTGATCTGCAGGTCGTGCGCCAGGCGTTGCAGTGGTCGTGCTGCGGCCAGCGGGTGTGGTTGTGCACGGTGCTTGCCACCTACGGCTCGGCGCCTCGCGCGCCGGGCTCGTTGCTGGCGGTCAATGACGGCGGGCAATGGGTGGGTTCGTTGTCGGGCGGCTGCGTCGAGGACGACTTTCTCGAACGTGTAGCACTGGGCGAGTTTCCCGAGCCGCTGGCGATCGTGCGTTACGGCGATGGCAGCGACCGACGTTCGAGCATTCGCCTGCCCTGTGGCGGCGTGCTCGACGTACTGGTGGAAAACCTCCCGGCCGATTGCGAGGTGCAGGGGCACCTGCGGGCCCTGCAAAGTGCCCTGCAGGGGCAGCGTCGGCTGGTGCGCGAAGTGAGCCTGCCGCAGGGCGTTCGTCAGCTCACCAATGATGTAACCCAAGGCCCGCGTGTGGAACGTGAAAGCAGCCGCGTGTGCCTGCGGGTCGGCGCCGCCCAGCGCCTGCTGTTGGCGGGTTACTCCAGCGTCGCGCATTTTTGCGCCGAGTTCGGTAAGGGGATGGGCTTTGAAGTCATCCTCTGCGACCCGCGTGACGAGGTGCTCGAAGGTGTGGTGCTGGAGGGTGTCGAGGTGCGCCGCGAACTGCCGTCGGAATTCATCGCCAACGGGGGTTGCCATGCCGACACAGCAGTGGTTGCATTGACCCACGACCCGAAAATCGATGACCTGGCCATGCTTGAAGCAGTGCGTACCGAGGCGTTCTACATTGGCGTGATGGGCTCCAAAGCCACCTCCGACAAGCGTCGCGAGCGGCTGCAGCGCATTGGCGGCCTGAACAGCGACGAGCTGACGCGCATTCATGCGCCTATCGGCCTGAACCTGGGCAGCAAGACTCCGGCTGAGATCGCTTTAGCAGTGCTGGCCGATATCCTGCGCATGCGTAACGGCATTGAGCGGGCAGCGTTGTGAGCGTCGTTGCGCTGGTATTGGCGGCGGGGAGCAGCGTGCGTTTCGGTGGCGATAAACGCCGCGCCACGCTGGCCGATGGGCGCAGCTTGCTGCTGCACAGCGTCGAACGGGCTTGCTCGGTGTTCAGTGATGTACGGGTAGTGCTGCGCGAAGGTGAGCGCGGGGATGACCTTGGGTTGCCTGCCGGTTGCCGGGTCATTGCCAGCCCGCAGGCTGCATTGGGCATGGGCCACAGTTTGGCAGCCGGTGCTGCGTCGCTGATCGACAGTGATGCATCGGCGGTGGCGATATTGCTGGGTGATATGCCGTGGATCGCTCCGGCCACCTTCAGCCAGCTGATTGCTGCTGCGGGTGCATCCACCATCGTCGTGCCACGGCATGACGGGCAGCAGGGGCATCCGGTGTTGTTCGGGCGCGATTTCTGGCCGGCACTTTCACGCCTGACGGGTGATGAAGGGGCGCGTTCTGTGGTGAAGGCCCATCTGGCGTATTGCAACAGGCTTGAAGTGCAAGACCCCGGCGTGCTGCAGGACGTGGATCGGCCTGATGCGGTTTATCGCTGAGCGCATTCGTTGCGCCTAATCGTTTTCTTCTTCCTCTTCGTCGAGTTCGTACGGCTGAAGTTCAGCCATCTGCGAGAGCAGAATCAGATGCACTTCGGCGTCGAGTCGCTGCAGACCCTTCAGCGTGGCAGAACCTCCCAGCACCAGGGCAGGCACGAAGCCGTACATCTCGTTAGCTTCCAAATCGCCCAACGTTTCTCGGGCCTCGTCGAAAAGATCCAGGCCGATGTTCTCCGTCATGGCCCACATGAGCAGGCTCTGGATTTTGCTGTCGCGTTCTTCGCTGTTGGCGCTTGGAGTACTCAAGAAGTATCGGGAGTGGTAGGCCGCAATGGTCAGGATAGTGCCGGTGTTTTCTCCCCACAGGTACAACTCGCCAAACGCGCTGCGGGCGATGAGGTGATAGTTGTCGTGGGGGGTACCTCCCACCCAGGCGTCCACTACGGCTTCGTATTCGCCCGGGTTGACCAGCCAGAAAAGACCGTCGCCGTAGCCGCACCAGCCGTGTTCTTTCCAGTAGTCGAGGAGTTGGTTGGGAAGTTTGTTCTTGTAATGGTCGAGGGCGGAAGGCGGGACGGGTTGGTGGCCGATGGGGTTGCCGAGGGTTTCGAGGAAGATGGAGAAGACTGCGTTCATTGGTTAGTTCCTTATGTGTTTAAAAGTCGGAGAAGCTGTAGGGTTCGATTGTGCAAATCTGAGATATTAAGAACAAATGCTCAATTGTCTTGAGTTTTTCTAGATTTTCTAAACGAATGGACCCGCCGAACGCCAAGGCGGGAACAAAGCCATACATCTCATCCGGTCCCAACGCGCCGAGGCGCTTTGTGGCAGGCTCAAACATGTTGTCGAAATCATTCGAGCCTAAGTCTCTACTCGCAAAAAAGCTCTGCACAAGTCTGCCCATGTCCGCCGGAGTTACTTTATCTCTGTTTCCTATGTATCGCCCAATGTGTGCTGCAATTTTTAATGAGAACCCTGTGTTCTCACCAAAAAGGTAAAGGTCTCCAAATGCTCCGCGAGCGGTGAGGTGAAACTTGTCGTGCGTCTGTAAGTTTGCGCTCTCAAGAAGTGACTCCACCACTCCCTCATATTCTTGTGGGTTCACTGTCCATAGCATTCCATTGCCGTAGCCACACCACCCATGCTCAGCCCAGTATTGCAGAAGTTGAGCCGGCAATCTTCCTCTGTAATGCTCTATGGTTGATGTCGGCACTTCCTGTCTATAGGTTGGCTCTCCGACTGTTTCAATAAAAACTGAAAATGCTTCGTCCATGTGATAATTCCCGCCTGTGCTAGCACTTGTGTAGTTTTTACATTTAGAAGGCCTGATTGACCACCGGTAGCCGCCATTTTTTCGGCGGACTGCCTAAGTTTGCCTATCCTACTTCGCCACTGAGGTCCAATGCTCGAGTTAACCTGCCTGTCGCCAAAGTCCGAGATAGCGTCCCGTCCGCCTGCAGCTAAGTCTGGATTATGCAGGGCTGCGAGCGTTGACATCGTTTCCTTTGCTTGTATTTCTGATAATCTTTTTGCTTCGCGCGGTCCCATTGTTTTCGATAATTCTTTGTGAATTCTATCCTTTAGTTCTATGTGCAAGTCTTGCCGTGCTTTTTTTGCAAGCTTTGGGTCACGCTTCACAGGGTTAGCAACGTTTTCCAGAAATTCTGCAATGGTTAGCCGGTTCAATCCATCCTGTTGCCCTTTCAGTTGCCGCTCAAACTCCCCATGCTTGGAGGCAGGCAAGTTGTCAGCCTTGAAGCACGCCACCGTATGCAGCGGCATGCTACCGGGCTTGCCTGTCGAAGGCTCCTTGTCTTTCCCCGCAGGCCGATTAGCCGGCGCGGGCTGTGGATCATCAACCGCTCCCCTGCGCCGCTCCGGCATCTGCAAGTCCGGCCGCGTCTTCAACCCCTCTTCATGCTTGAGCATCCATTGCCCAAGCCGCGCCCCCTTGTTGCTGGCCGCCATTTCCTGCGCCAGCATCCGGGCATCGCCGCGCCCCCGAGTGAGGTGCGAAACAATGGCCCCCAGCAACAGCACCACGACTTCCACATGGCCAAGGGCAATTGAATGCGCGGCCCGCGATATCGCATTCGGATCATCCCGGCCGAACGGGCTCAAGCCTTCGTCGTGCGTGCCTTCCCAGGCGCTGCGGATGCCGTCCAGGTAGTACCCGCCTATGCGCGGCAAGCCTTCGATGAAGAACTCGGCGATGGACGACAGGCCGAGTATGCCGAGGATCCAGCCGCTGACCTTCAGGCCCATTGCGGCACCGACCCCGGCGAGGGGAAAAGCCCCGGCACCTGCGCCAAAGGCACCGATCCCGGCACCGATGGCGCCGCCGGTAACGGCACTGCCGACGACGATCATTGCCATCTGCCGGACCACAACCAATAGTTCGTCGAGGATGCTGGCGATGTCCAGGTCGGCGAAGCGTTGGCGCAAGAGTTGTGCGGCTTGCCATTCGGCTTGGTTGAAAGCGGATTGGACGGCCCGGATTCGGCGAATATTGAGCGCCAGTGAGGCGACCGGTTGGTTGTACTGATCGACGAAATGGGCACCTCCTTGATAGCCCATTTCGTCGATGATGCGTGATTCGATCTCGTGCCATGAGGGCGCGAGGTGGGTCAGAAACATGTGTGTCTCCCTGACAAGTTTGTGCAGGGGGAATCACATCATGGATCGAGCGTAATCATTTCTGAGAAGGCGGTAGGAAAAGTCTTTATCGTCGCTGATTGGTGGGGATTGTGGTGGTTTCTTGGGTTCTTGGGTTCTTGGGTTCTTGGCGCGATTGCTTTGGCGCCCTTGAGATAGAGCGCCGCCCGCGCGGCGCATCGCGGATGAATCCGCTCCTACGTCGGTGTGGCGGAGAAAGGGTAGGGCTCAAGGTCTGTTAGCTGTGCCAGAAAGACTAAATGCTCGACGGCGCTGACTTTTTTGAGATGATCCAGCGAGTCGGATCCATCAAGCATTAGTGCGGGGACAAAACCGTACATCTCGACATATTTGAGATTGCCGAGTTTTTTTTGCGCAGGCTTGAACAGATCGTTGAAGTCATTAGAATCGACTTTCCTCGAAAGTATGAAGCCTTGGATTTCTGCGTTGAGTTGTTCTTTTGTGAATTCCTTTTTGTAGAATACCAATTGAGAGCTAACGCTTGTGATCTTTAACGAAAAGCCAGTGGCTTCACCCCAAAGGTATAGGTCTCCGAAGGCACTTCTTGCAATTAAGTGGTAGGTGTCGTACGAGCTAAGTTTGGTGTTTTCTAACCAATATGAGACCACGGCTTCATATTCTTGTGGATTTACCAGCCAGAAAATTCCTTCCCCATAGCCAGCCCACCCGTGCTCTGACCAATACTCAAGTAATTTGGGTGGGAGTTTGTTTTTGTATCGTTCAATTGTCGAGGTGGGTACTTCTCGGCGGTCGATCGCTGGGCCAAAATTTTCAATGAATCTGGAAAATATCCTATCCACTTCAATTTCCTCGTCTGATAGCCCATTTCATCGATGATGCGTGATTCGGTCTCGTGCCAGGATGGCACGAGGTGGTTCAGAAACATGTGTGTCTCCCTGACAGGTAAGTGCAGGGGGAAATCACATCATGGATCGAGCGTAATCATTTCTGAGAAGGTTGTAGGAAAAGTCTTTATCGTCGGTGATTGGTGGGGATTGTGGTGGGTTCTGGGGTGCATGGCGTGATTGCTTCGGCGCCCTTGAGATCGAGCGCCGCCCGCGCGGCGCTTCGCGGCTGAAGCCGCTCCCACTGTCTACCTTCGGCCAGTTCTGCCTATGACATTTTCGCTGTCCGCCTTGTGTGTACAACTCGATATCAAGCCATGCACCAAGGCTGACGGCGGAGATATCACTGACAAAATTGGCCAAAGGTAGACCGTGGGAGCGGCTTTAGCCGCGATGCGCCGCGCGGGCGGCGCTCGATCTCAAGGGCGCCACACCCCTCAAGACAAACACCTGAAAACCACCCCACAACCAAAAAAAGCCCATAATCCCCCCTTAATCCCCCCATAGTGCAATCCCAGCCACACCACTCCGGGAGCCCCACCATGCACGTTCTGCTCTGCGAGGACGACGACCTGATCGCCAGCGGCATCTGCGCCGGCCTCACCGCCCAGGGCCTGACCGTCGACCGCGTGGCCAACGCCGCCAGTGCCCGGGCGATGCTTCAGGCCGCGCAGTTCGACGTGATGATCCTCGACCTCGGCCTGCCCGACGAAGACGGTCTCAAGCTGTTGCGCCGCTTGCGTCAGCAGGGCGTCGACCTGCCAGTGCTGGTGCTGACCGCCCGCGATGCGGTCACCGACCGGGTGGATGGCCTGCAGGCCGGCGCCGATGACTACCTGCTCAAACCCTTCGACCTGCGCGAACTGGCCGCGCGCCTGCATACCCTGTTGCGCCGTGTAGCCGGGCGGGCGGTGAACGTGATCGAGCATGGTCCGCTGCGCTACGACCCGAGCAGCTGCGATGCGACCTTGGCTGGCGTGCATGTCGACCTGTCGCGGCGCGAGCAGGCGTTGCTCCAGGCGCTGCTGCAGAACCCCGGCCGGGTGCTGTCCAGCGAGCAGCTCAAGGACTGCGTGTACGGCTTCAGCGACGAAGTCGAAAGCAATGCCCTCAACGTGCATATCCACCACCTGCGCCGCAAGCTCGGCAACAGCATCGTCGAGACCGTGCGCGGCCTGGGCTACCGCCTTGGCCCGGCGCAGGCGCCCGAGGAGGCGGCATCATGAGCCTGCGGGTTCGCCTGAGCCTGATCCTCGGCAGTGCCTTCATCATCATCTGGGTGCTGGCCGCGGCCTGGATGCTGCGCGACCTGCGCCAGCAGATGATGTTCTCCCTCGACCAGCGCCTGGTGGCCTCGGCACGCATGGTCGCCGGGCTGATCGACCAGCTGCCGCAGCCGCTGGCTGCCAAAGGCGAGGATGCGCACTTTTCCGCCGACCAGTTCAGCGTGCCCGATGGCATGGCCTGCCAGGTGAGTTCGCTGCGCGGCGAAATTCTCGCCAGCAACCACAAGCACGACGGCGCCATGGACGATGAGCGCAGCGGCTTCCGTGACCAGACCATCGACGGCGCGTCGTGGCGCACCTTTACCTACAACCATGGCGATGTGCGCATCACCACCGCCGATCGCCACATGGAGCGGGAGGCACTGAACCAGTCGATCCTGCTGGCTGCCTCGGCACCGGTGCTGATGGCCTTGCTCGGCAGCCTCGGGCTGGTGTGGATCGGCCTGGGCAAGGGCCTGGAACCGCTCAACCGCATGCGCGATGCCCTGCGCCGGCGTCGAGCCGACAGCGTCGAGCCGCTGCAGGTGGCAGGCTTGCCCAGCGAGCTGCAACCGTTGCTCGATACCCAGAACCAGCTGTTCCTGCGCATCGCCCAGACGATCGAGCGCGAGCGGCGCCTGACCGACGACGCCGCCCACGAACTGCGCAGCCCGCTGACTGCGATCAAGACCCATCTGCAGGTCGCCCGCATGACCGACGGCGCGGTGCGCGAGCAGGCCCTGGAGCACGCAGAGCAGGGCACCGACCGCATGCACCGCACCCTGGAGCAACTGCTGATGCTGGCGCGGGTGGAAGGCAGCCTGTCGTTCGAAGACGGCGTGCAATGCAGCGCCGAGCAGGTTGCCCGCCAGGCGATGCAGGATGCCGGTGGGGGTGATAACCGGCGTATCGTCCTGCGACTGCCGGAGGAGGCCACGCGCATCTACCTGGGCATGCCCGCGCCCCTGGCCGTGGCAGCCTTGCGCAACCTGCTGGACAACGCCCTGCGCCATGGCGGTGATACCGAGGTGGAGCTGGAGGTGCAGATGGCCGATGGGCAAGTGGGCTTCATGGTGCGCGACCATGGGCCGGGGATTGCCGACGATGATCTGCAGCACCTGACCGAACGCTTCTGGCGGCATGGCCAGAGCGGCGGTTGCGGGCTGGGCCTGGCGATCGTCCAGGCGATCGTGCAGCGGTGTGCCGGCAGTCTGCGTTTCGACAGCCAGAGCGATGGTTTGCGGGTGCTGCTGCAAGTGCCAGCGCGCTCGGGCGTTTGACCTTATCGATCTGATTCGGCCTTTTCGCGGGAGATCTCGCGAAAAGTCCTAATCAGAAGACTGAAAAATCCCACAAAAACGGCTAAATCCTCCCCGCAGCCAAGCGTTTTCCAAGCGATAACTACCCGCACATTCGCTTGCTTGCGAGGATTTACCCATGTCCACCGCTTCCAGCCTTGCCCAGGTTCCGCCCGCCAGCGCGCCGCAGCCGCTGTACGAGTTCACTGACTCACCCTTGCTGCAACGCCAGCAGCAACAGGAATCCAACGCCCGCAGCTACCCGCGACGCATCCCGCTGGCGCTCAAGCGCGCCCGTGGCATTCATGTCGAGGATGTCGAAGGCCGTCAGTTCATCGACTGCCTGGCCGGCGCTGGCACCTTGGCCCTGGGCCACAACCACCCGGTGGTGATCGAGGCGATCCAGCGTGTGCTGGCCGATGAAATACCGCTGCACACCCTCGACCTGACCACCCCGGTCAAGGACCGCTTCGTCCAGGACCTGTTCGGCATCCTGCCCGAAGCGCTGCGCCGCGAGGCCAAGGTGCAGTTCTGCGGGCCGACCGGCACCGACGCCGTGGAGGCCGCACTCAAGCTGGTGCGCAGCGCCACCGGCCGCAGCACGGTGCTGGCCTTCCAGGGCGCCTACCATGGCATGAGCCAGGGCGCGTTGAGCCTGATGGGCAGCCATGGGCCCAAGCAGCCGCTGGGGGCCTTGCTCGGCAACGGCGTGCAGTTCATGCCATACCCCTACGACTACCGTTGCCCGTTCGGCCTGGGTGGCGAAGCCGGGGTCAAGGCCAACCTGCATTACCTGGAAAACCTGCTGCTCGACCCGGAAAGCGGCGTGCCGTTGCCCGCTGCAGTGATCCTCGAAGTGGTGCAAGGCGAGGGTGGGGTGGTGCCTGCCGATATCGAATGGCTCAAAGGCGTGCGGCGCATCACCGAGCAGGCCGGCGTGGCGATGATCGTCGATGAGATCCAGAGCGGTTTCGCCCGCACCGGGCGGATGTTCGCCTTCGAGCACGCCGGTATCGTGCCGGATGTGGTGACCCTGTCCAAGGCCATCGGCGGCAGCCTGCCGTTGGCGGTGGTGGTCTACCGTGATTGGCTCGACACCTGGAAGCCAGGCGCCCATGCCGGCACCTTCCGCGGCAACCAGATGGCCATGGCCGCAGGCTCTGCGGTGATCAACTACCTGGTCGAGCACCGCCTGGCCGAGCATGCCGAAGCCATGGGCCAGCGCCTGGGTGGGCATCTGCAGGTGCTGCAGAAGGACTATCCGCAACTGGGTGATGTCCGCGGTCGTGGCCTGATGCTCGGCGTCGAGCTGGTAAACCCGCAAGGCGCGCGTGATGCACTTGGCCATCCACCGGCCAACCGTGAACTGGCGCCCAAGGTGCAGCGTGAATGCCTCAAGCGCGGGCTGATCCTGGAGCTGGGCGGGCGCCATGGTGCGGTGGTGCGCTTCCTGCCGCCGCTGATCATCAGTGGCCAGCAGATCGACGAAGTCGCGCAGCGCTTTGCCGAGGCGCTGGCGGCAGCCGTCTAAATGTACCGGGGATCGCAAGGCGGCCCCCGGTCACTGCCCATTAGTCGAACGTCCGCCCGGCGCGCCAGTAGCCCATCAGGGTCAGGCAGTCGCGCGGCAAACCGCGCTCCTTGATCAGGTAGCGGCGGATGTCCATCACCGTGGCCGACTCGCCCGCCACCCAGGCATAGAACGCGCTGTCACGCGTGCTGGCCTGCTCCCAAAGAATGCGCGTGTCGATATCCACGTCCTCCAGCTTGACCTCGGCGCTGCGACCCTGGGCGAGTGTGGCCAGTTCGCTCACGGCATGGCGCATGGCCTGGCCATGCTCGCCATGCAGCAGCTCGCGGGGCAGCCAGTGCAGGCGCGTCGCGGCGCTGTGGCGCAAGGGCAGGCAGTCGGCTTGCAGCGGCACTTCGATGAACGCCTCTACGGCCAAGGTGGGTTGCTGGTCGGCCAACTGTTCGAGAATCCCGGCAATGGCCGGTAGCGCCGTTTCGTCGCCCACCAGCAGGACATTGCGCACGCCGTGCGGCGGCTTCCATTCATAGCCCCCGGGGTCGCCGGCAAAGGCCAGGTTCGGCGCAACCATCTGCAGGCAGTCGCCGACCTTGGCGTGCGTGGCCCAGGCCGAAGCCGGGCCGTTCACGCCGTGCAGGACGAAATCCACATCCACCTCCAGCGTTTCACGGCGCAGGGCGCGAATGGTGTAGGTGCGCATGGGCGGGCGCTGCTCGGGTGGCAGCGCGTTGTGCGCGGCTTTCCAGTGCTGTTCGATGGGTAAGCGGGGCAATGAGCCGTCGGCGGCGGGGAAAAACAGCTTGACCCGCTGGTCGGGCGCCAGGGTGTTCATTTCGGCGACGTCGGGGCCGGTGAACACCAGGCGCGTGAGCGATGGGCTCAGGCTGATGCGGTGGCTGAGCGCCAGGTCGAACACGCGGTAACCGGTGACGGCTGAAGTGCGCCCGCCAATCAGGCGGCGCAGGCTTTGCTGGAGCGTTTGGGTCATGCGGGCGGGGCTGGGCATGCGGGCGGTCTCTTGCAGGCGTCTTTCCCTATGAACGAGCCGACGCCTGCGCAAATTAACCGCTGGCTGGCCTCACCAGCCGCGCCCGGAATTCACCCAGAAGTTCACCGACAGCGAGGTGGACACCGACTCCACCTGGTGGAACCAGCCTTCAGGCAGGAACAGCAAGTCGCCAGCCTGCAGCACCACGCGCAGGAACGGCACGTCGCGGGCGGCGGGGAAGCGCTGGTAATCGGCGGCGTCGGGGTTGAAGTCGCAGCCGTCCAGGCCGCCCTTGGGGCTGGTCGACCAGGTGCCCAGGGCCGGGCGATGATGAGGCGCTGCGAGAATGAACGACTTCTGGCCCCAGACCTGGGCGAACAGGTTGTCGGTGTCATCGCGGTGCAGCGGCGTCAGCGTGCCTTTAGGGCCGATCCAGATGCGCGGGGCGATGAAGCGCGAGTGCTCGAAGTAGTCCGGAAAGCGGATCAGCGTCAGCAGTTTTTCCGGCACGATGTTGTTGCCCATGTAGGCAGGGGTGTCGCCTGGCTTGGCCGGCGTGTCCAGCGAGGCGATGAAGTCGGCCATGGAGGTCGAGCGGAAATCGCGGTCGCTGGAAAAAGTCTTCTTCACATAGTCGCCGTGGCGGGTGATGCCCTGCAATTCGGCGAAGTGTTCCAGCGACGCCTCGCGGCCCATGGTAAACAGCGGCCAGTCCTGCAGGGCGTCGCTGAGCACCACCGGCATGCCGATTGGCAGGTAATCGCGGCGAAAGCGCTCGACGGACATGTCCGCACGGCTGATGCGGGACACTTCGCGCTGTACCGGTTGTGAAGCGGAGATCCTCTCGCTGATGCGTGCCGGGGTCGGGTAGCGCTGGTTCATCGCCACTTTGCTGGTCGTCGCCCCTTGTCGCGCGCTGTTGATGATCTGCGGCAGCAGCGTGGCCAGGCCCATGTTGCCGGTGATCTTCAGGCGCGCGCTGGCGAACAGCTCCTCGACGTTGGCGGTGCCGCCCATGATGCCGAGAAAGTCGCGCTCGGCGACTTCGATGGTGACATCGGGCGCGGCATGGCGGCCCGCGCCGGTACGGCTCTGCTCGCGCACTTCGGACCAGAACGCCCGGCCCTGGCCAAAGACGAACTGATACACGCCTTCGATGCCCACGGCATGGGCGTTGGCGAACAGTTTGCTGAGGATGCTCTGAAGGTCCACGGTAACCCCTGTCGGTCTTTCGTTGTGCAGGAATGACGAACAGGGCCGGCGCCGATTTAGCCAGTGCCGGGCGAAAGCGCCTGCCGCCAGCGCTGGCGCGTGCTCGGCTAATTTTTTTGCGCCCACTTACGTCCCGTAGGGATAGCCGAGCCAACGCTCGATACCCAACTGTATGGAAGATCGCAGATGAATGCCGAGAAGTCCCTGAAGCTTGCCCGCCGTTTCATTGAGCTGCCAGTGGAAAAGCGCCGCCTGTTCCTGGATGGCTTGCGCGCTGAGCGCATCGACTTCTCCCAGTTCCCCATCGCCGCCGATGTCGAGGTCGACGATCGTCATGCGCTGTCCTATGCCCAGCAGCGCATGTGGTTCCTTTGGCAATTGGATCGCCATAGCGGGGCCTACAACCTGCCCAGCGCCGTGCGCCTGAGCGGGCCACTGGATGTGCCGGCCCTTGAGCGTGCGTTTGCCGGCCTGGTGGCACGCCACCAGACCCTGCGCACGGTGTTCGCCGAAGACGCTGACGGGCTGGTGCAACAAGTGCCGGCCACACAGTCGTTGCAGGTCGAGCAGGTCGACCTGCAGGCACTGAGTGCCGATGCCCAGGACGCCCGCGTGCGCCAGTTGGCCGAACAGGAGGCCTTGCGCCCGTTCGATTTGGCCAATGGCCCGCTGCTGCGCGTCACCCTGCTGGTGCTGGGGGCGCAGGAACATGTGCTGCTGCTGACCCTGCACCACATCGTCGCCGATGGTTGGTCGATGAACGTGTTGATCGATGAGTTCGTGCAGTGCTACCAAGCTTTCGTGCAAGGCGGTGAAGCCCAGCTGCCGGCGTTGCCCATCCAGTATCAGGATTACGCCCTGTGGCAGCGCAAGTGGCTGGAGGCCGGTGAGCAGGAGCGTCAGCTCGACTACTGGCGCGCGCAACTAGGCGATGAGCACCCGTTGCTCGAACTGGCCACCGATTTCCCGCGCCCGGCCGTGGCCAGCCAGCGGGGTCAGCGCCATGAACTGGTCATTGACGAAGCCCTGGCAGAGCAACTGCGGGCGCTGGCGCGCCAGCACAACGTCACCTTGTTCATGGTGCTGCTGGCGGCGTTCAACCTGCTGCTGTACCGCCACAGCGGCCAGACCGACCTGCGCGTCGGTGTGCCGATCGCCAACCGCAACCGCGCCGAGGTGGAGGGGCTGATCGGCTTCTTCGTCAACACCCAGGTGCTGCGCACCCGCGTGCACGGTCAGCAATCGGTGGCCAGCCTGCTGGCGGCGGTCAAGCAGACCGCCACCGGTGCCCAGGCGCACCAGGACCTGCCCTTCGAGCAACTGGTCGAAGCCCTCGACCTGGACCGCAGCCTGAGCCACAACCCGTTGTTCCAGGTGATGTACAACCATTTGCCGAATGTCGCCGACGTCGAAGTGATGGCGGTCGGTGACGGCCTGGAGCTGCGCCCATTGGAGTGGAGCAGCCGTTCGACGCCGTTCGACCTGACCCTGACCACCTTCGAGCGCGGCGGCAAGCTGCACGCCTCGCTGACCTACGCCTGCGAACTGTTCGAGGGCGCCACTATCGCGCGCATGGCCGGCCACTGGCAGCAGCTGCTGCGCGGCATGGTCGGTGCGAGTGATCAGGTGCTCGACCAGTTGCCAATGCTCGACGAAGCGCAGGCCGAGCAACTGTTGCAACAGGCCAATGGCCGCCCGGCGGCTGCAGCGTCGACCGCCCTTGAGCAGTTCGAAGCTCAGGTGCAGCGCGTGCCCGAGGCGCAGGCGCTGGTGTTCGCCGAACACAGCCTGAGCTACCGCGAGCTGGATGCCCGTGCCAATGCGCTGGCGCAGCAGCTGGTGGAGCTGGGTGTGGGCGCGGAAGTCTGCGTGGGCCTGGCTGCCGAGCGGTCCCTGGAGATGGTGATCGGCCTGCTGGCCGTGTGGAAGGCCGGCGCGGCCTATGTGCCGCTGGATCCGGGATTCCCTGCCCAGCGCCTGGCCTACATGATCGAAGACAGCCGCATCGGCGTGCTGCTGACCCAGCAGGCGCTGCAGGCCAGCCTGCCACAGGTGGCTGGGGTGACCACGCTGCTGCTCGACCCGGCACGCCCCGAGCGCAGCGCCCAGGGCCCACAGCGCAAGGTCGATGGCCGGCACCTGGCCTATGTCATCTACACCTCAGGGTCCACCGGTACCGCCAAGGGCGTGGCCGTCAGCCATGCGTCGTTGGGCAACTACCTGCAGGGCATCGCCCAGGCCTTGCCGCTGGACGGCGCGAGCAGCATGGCGGTGGTTTCCACCCTGGCAGCCGACCTCGGCCACACCGTGTTGTTCGGCGCCCTGTGCTCCGGGCGCGTGCTGCATGTCATCGAGCAGGACGTCGCGCTCGACCCGCTGCGCTTCGGGGACTATGTCCAGGCCCACGGTATCGACGTGCTGAAGATCGTGCCGTCGCACCTGGAAGCGTTGCTCGGTGCCGAGCGCCCGGAACGCGTGCTGCCAGCCCGTTGCCTGGTGGTCGGGGGTGAGGCCTGCTCCCAGGCATTGGTCGAGCGCGTACGCGCGCTGGGCCGTTGCGACATCGTCAACCACTACGGCCCCACCGAAACCACCGTGGGCGTGCTGACCCACAACCTGACTGCGGCAGGCACCCCGATCGTGCTCGGCTTTCCGTTGCCCAACCTCAGCACCCATGTGCTGGACGCTGGCCTGCAGTTGCAGGCACCGGGCAGCCATGGCGAGCTGTACATCGGCGGCGCGGGCCTTGCCCGTGGTTACCACGGCCGCCCCGGCATGACCGCCGAGCGCTTCGTGCCCGACCCGTTTGGCGCGCCGGGGGCACGCCTGTACCGCACGGGTGACCGGGTACGCCGTCTGGTCAGTGGCGAGCTCGCCTTCCTCGGCCGGGTCGACCGCCAGGTCAAGCTGCGCGGCTACCGCATCGACCTGGAAGAGGTCCTGGTGGTACTTCGCGCGGCGCCGCAGGTACGCGATGCCGCCGTGCTGCTGGTCGGTGAGGCCGGCGAGGCGCAACTGGTGGCTTACGTGGTATACGCCGACGGCAATGGCCAGGCGCAGCAGGACGAACTCAAGGCCTGGCTGGCCACGCGCCTGCCGGACTACATGGTGCCCAGCGTCTTCCAGGCGTTGGAGGCCATGCCATTGACCGCCAACGGCAAGCTCGACAGCCGCGCGCTGCCGCTGCCAACCCTGGAGCGCACGGCGCATGCCCATGTGCCGCCTGCAACGGCGCAGCAGCAAGCCCTGGCCGGCATCTGGGAGCAGGTGCTCAAGGTGTCGGAAGTGGGGCTGCTGGACAACTTCTTCAGCCTGGGCGGCCATTCGCTGCTGGCCGTGCAGATCGTTTCGCGGGTCCGCCGCCAGCTGGGTCTGGACCTGCCGCTGCGGGCCATCTTCGACACTGCCAACCTGGGCGAACTGGCCGAGGCGCTGGCGCACTGCGAACGTTATCGCGAGCAAGCGGCGATCCCGGCCCTGCCGCGCAGCGAGCGCCTGCCGGCATCCTTCGCCCAGCAGCGCCAGTGGATGTTCTGGACCTTGCAACCGCACAGCACGGCCTACCACACCCCGCTGGCCGTGCGCCTGCAGGGCAACCTCGACCGCCAGGCCCTGCAGCAGGCAGTCGATGGCCTGCTGGCGCGCCATGAATCGTTGCGCACCACCTTCGTTCAGCACGATGGCCAGCTTTATCAGCAGGTCCAGCCGGCCACTGCCGTGGACTTGCAATGGACCGCCTTGCCCGACGCCAGCCAGCCTCAGCTGGAGCTGGCGGTGCGTGCCGAGATCACCCGCCTGTTCGACCTGCACCAGGGGCCGCTGATGCGGGTCAAGGTGCTCGAACGCAGCGCCGAAGAGTGGGTGCTGGTGCTGACCCTGCACCACATCACCTCCGACGGTTGGTCGATGAGCCTGCTGGTGCACGAGTTCGTCGAACTCTACAGCGCCTTCAACGCCGGCCGTGAACCTGCCCTGAAGCCGCTGGCCGTGCAGTACGCCGACTACGCCCACTGGCAGCGCCAATGGTTGGAACACGGCGAGATGCAGCGCCAGCAGGATTACTGGGTAGAACGCCTGGGCGGCGAGCAGGTGGTGCTGGAGCTGCCCACCGATCACCCACGCAGCGCCCAGGTCAGCGACCGGGGCGCACGCCTCGACCTGCGCCTGCCGCAGGACCTGGAGCGGCAGCTGCGCGAACTGGCGCAGGCCCAGGGCGTGACCCTGTTCCAGCTGTTCCTCGGTGCCTTCGCCCTGTTGCTGCAGCGCCACAGCGGCCAGCAGGACCTGCGCATCGGTGTGCCGGTGAACAACCGCAACAGCCAGGAGCTGGAAGGCGTGGTCGGCTTCTTCGTCAACACCCTGGTGATGCGCCTGTGCCCGCAGCCGGAGCTTGCCGTCGGCCAGTGGCTGCAAGCGGTCAAGGACGTGACCCTGGGTGCCCAGGCCAATCAGGACCTGCCGTTCGACCGCCTGGTCGAAGTGCTCAACCCGCAGCGCGCACTGAACCAGAACCCGCTGTTCCAGGTGATGTACAACCACCTCAGCACCCTCGGCGCCACCGCCACTGGCAGCAGCCTGCCGCAGTTGCAGGCCCGCGAGCTGCTGCTTGACGGCGGCGGCGCGCAGTTCGAGCTGTCCCTGGAAACCCTGGAGACCCCGCAGGGCATCGCCGTGGCCCTGGTGTACGCCGCCGACCTGTTCGAGGCCGCCAGCATCGAGCGTCTGGCAAGCCATTGGCAGGCCCTGCTGCGTGGCATGGTTGCCGATGCTGGCCAGGCGATTGGCGAGTTGCCGATGCTCGACGCCAGCGCTCAGCAAGCCCTGCACACCTGGAACCACACCGCCCAGCGCTACCCGGACGAATGCCGCGTGCAGCGCCTGATCGAACAGCAGGTCGAGCGCAGCCCCGAAGCCACCGCCCTGGTGTTCGGCGCCCGCCAGCTCAGCTACCGCCAGCTGAACAACGCCGCCAACACCCTGGCCTATGCGCTGATCGCCCGTGGCGTCGGCCCGGATGTGCTGGTGGGCATCGCCGCCGAGCGTTCGCTGGAGTTGGTCATCGGCCTGCTGGCGATCCTCAAGGCCGGCGGCGCCTACCTGCCGCTGGACCCGGAATACCCCGAAGAGCGCCTGGCCTACATGATCGACGACAGCCGCATGGCCCTGCTGCTGCAACAGCGCGGCCTGCACCTGCCGCTGCCGGCCGATCTGCCGACGTTGTTGCTGGACGCGCCTGAAGCCGAGCTTGCCGAATGCGCCAACCCGCAGGTCGCGTTGAGCGAAGAACACCTGGCCTACGTAATCTACACCTCCGGTTCCACCGGCAAGCCGAAAGGCGCCGGCAACCGCCACCTGGCCCTGGGCAACCGCCTGCACTGGATGCAGCAGGCCTACGGCCTGGGCGCTGGCGACCGGGTGCTGCAGAAGACGCCGTTCAGCTTCGACGTGTCGGTGTGGGAGTTTTTCTGGCCGCTGATGACCGGTGCGCAACTGGTGGTCGCGGAGCCGGGCGCGCACCGCGACCCGGCGCGCCTGGTCGAGCTGATCGAGCAGCACGCGATCAGCACGCTGCACTTCGTGCCGTCGATGCTGCAGGTGTTCCTGCAGTCGCCGGACCTGGGCGGTTGCCATAGCCTGCGGCGCATCGTCTGCAGTGGCGAGGCCCTGCCGCTGGATGCCCAGGCCCAGGTGTTCGCGCGCCTGCCGAAGGCGGCGCTGTTTAATCTCTATGGCCCGACCGAAGCCGCCATCGACGTGACCCACTGGACCTGCGTGGAGGAGGGCAGCGACAACGTGCCGATCGGCCGGCCGATCGCCAACCTGCAAACCCACGTGCTGGACGCTGCGCTGCAGCCGGTGGTGCCGGGCGTGGCCGGTGAGCTGTACCTCGGCGGCGTCGGCCTGGGGCGTGGCTACCACCGCCGCCCGGCGCTGACCGCAGAGCGCTTCGTCGCCAGCCCCTTGGGCGATGGCGAGCGCCTTTACCGCACCGGTGACCTGGTGCGCTACCGCGCCGACGGCGCCCTCGAATACCTCGGTCGCCTGGACCATCAGGTGAAGATCCGTGGCCAGCGCATCGAGCTGGGCGAGATCGAAGCACGCCTGCTGGAAGTGGCCGGTGCCGGTGAAACCGTGGTGGTCGCCCAGCGCGACGCCCAGGGCCAGCACCTGGTCGGTTACGTCGCCGACCCACGCCAGCCCGTCGACCAGCTGGCCTGGCAAGAGCAGCTCAAGGCCGAACTGGCCAGCCGCCTGCCGGCCTACATGGTGCCCGCGCAGTTGGTGTGGCTACCCGCCATGCCGCTGAGCCCCAACGGCAAGCTCGACCGCAAGGCATTGCCTGCGCCAGACCTGGCCCAATCGCGCCGCGAATTCCAGGCGCCCGTGAGCGACCTCGAATGCAAGGTCGCGGCCATCTGGGCGCAGGTGCTGCACCTGGAACAGGTAGGCCTGGCCGATCACTTCTTCGACCTTGGCGGGCATTCGCTGCTTGCCACCCAGGTAGTGTCCCGCGTGGCCCAGGAACTCGACCTGGAAGTGCCGCTGGCGCTGATGTTCGAGCACAGCACGCTGCAGGCCTTCACCCAGGCCCTCGGTGAGCTGCAAGGCAGCCGCGCACCGGGGATCGTAGCCATCGACCGCAACCAGCCGCTGCAGCTGTCGTTCGCCCAGGAGCGCCAGTGGTTCCTCTGGCAGCTGGAGCCGCACAGCACCGCCTATCACATCCCGATGGCCCTGCGCCTGCGCGGGGATCTCGACCTGCAAGCCCTGGAAGACAGCTTCAACGTGCTGGTGGCGCGCCACGAGAGCTTGCGTACCACGTTCATCCAGGAACAAGACCAGGTGCGGCCGGTCATCCATGCGCAGCTGCGCCTGCCGATCAGCGTGCAACCGGCCGCTGGCGACGGTGACGATGCGGCGCGCGTTCAGGCCTTCATCCAGGCGCAGACCGCACAGGCCTTCGACCTGATCAACGGCCCGCTGCTGCGCATTGGCGTGTTGCGCCTGGGCGCCCGCGACCATGTGCTGACCCTGGTGCAGCACCACATCGTCTCCGATGGCTGGTCGATGCAGGTGATGGTCGACGAATGGATGCAGAGCTACGCCGCCCTGGCCAACGGCAGCCAGCCCGCGCTGCCGCCGTTGCCGGTGCAGTACCTCGATTACGCCCACTGGCAGCGCGACTGGCTGGCTGCCGGTGAACGCGAGCGGCAGCTGGTGTACTGGCGCGAGCAGCTGGGCGCGGAACCTGTGGTGCTGGAACTGCCCACCGACCATGCCCGCCCGGCGCTGCAGAGCTACCGTGGGGCGCGCCTGGCGCTGACGCTGGAGGCCGACCTGGCCGCCGGCCTGCAGCATCTGGCGCAGCAGCACAACGTGACCCTGTTCATGCTGCTGCTCGCCTCGTTCCAGGCCCTGCTGCAGCGCTACAGCGGCCAGGACGATATCCGCGTCGGCGTGCCAGTGGCCAACCGCCACCGCCTGGAAACCGAGCGGCTGATCGGCTTCTTCGTCAACACCCAGGTCCTGCGCGCGCGCTTCCATGGCACGCTGACCGTCGACGCGCTGCTCGAACAGGTGCGCCAGGCGGCCCTGGGTGCCCAACAGCATCAGGACTTGCCGTTCGAGCAACTGGTCGAAGCTTTGCAGCCGACCCGCAGCCTCAGCCACAACCCGCTGTTCCAGGTCATGTTCAACCACCGCAACGCCCTCGATCAGCAGCTGGGCGAGGGCTTCCAGGTGCCGCAGCTTGAGGTCGAGACCTTGAGTGGCGAGCACCAGAGCGCGCAGTTCGACCTGGCCCTGGACACCTTCGAGACCGCCTATGGCCTCGGCGCTACCCTGACTTACGCCACCGACCTGTTCGACGCCAGCACCATCGAGCGCATGGCTGGCCATTGGCAGACCTTGCTGCGCGGCATGCTCGCCGAGCCGCAGGCGCGGGTGGCCGAGCTGGCGTTGATGGACACCGCGCAAGAACAGACCCTGCACGCCTGGAACCAGACCGCCCAGCGCTACCCGGACGAATGCCGCGTGCAGCGCCTGATCGAACAGCAAGTCGAGCGCAGCCCCGAAGCCACCGCCCTGGTGTTCGGCGCCCGCCAGCTCAGCTACCGCCAGCTGAACAACGCCGCCAACACCCTGGCCCATGCGCTGATCGCCCGTGGCGTCGGCCCGGATGTGCTGGTGGGCATCGCCGCCGAGCGTTCGCTGGAGATGGTCATCGGCCTGCTGGCGATCCTCAAGGCCGGCGGCGCCTACCTGCCGCTGGACCCGGAATACCCCGAAGAGCGCCTGGCCTACATGATCGACGACAGCCGCATGGCGCTGCTGCTGCAACAGCGCGGCCTGCAGTTGCCGCTGCCGGCCGATCTGCCGACCCTGCTGCTGGACGCGCCTGAAGGCGAGCTTGCCGAATGCGCCAACCCGCAGGTCGCGTTGAGCGAAGAACACCTGGCCTACGTGATCTACACCTCCGGTTCCACCGGCAAGCCGAAAGGCGCCGGCAACCGCCACCTGGCCCTGGGCAACCGCCTGCACTGGATGCAGCAGGCCTACGGCCTGGGCGCTGGCGACCGGGTATTGCAGAAGACGCCGTTCAGCTTCGACGTGTCGGTGTGGGAGTTTTTCTGGCCGCTGATGACCGGTGCGCAACTGGTGGTCGCGGAGCCGGGCGCGCACCGCGACCCGGCGCGCCTGGTCGAGCTGATCGAGCAGCACGCGATCAGCACGCTGCACTTCGTGCCGTCGATGCTGCAGGTGTTCCTGCAGTCGCCGGACCTGGGCGGTTGCCATAGCCTGCGGCGCATCGTCTGCAGTGGCGAGGCACTGCCGCTGGATGCCCAGGCCCAGGTGTTCGCGCGCCTGCCGAAGGCGGCGCTGTACAACCTGTATGGCCCGACCGAAGCCGCCATCGACGTGACCCACTGGACCTGCGTGGAGGAGGGCAGCGACAACGTGCCGATCGGCCGGCCGATCGCCAACCTGCAGACCCACGTGCTGGACGCTGCGCTGCAGCCGGTGGTGCCGGGCGTGGCCGGGGAGCTGTACCTCGGTGGCGTCGGCCTGGCGCGTGGCTACCACCGCCGCCCGGCGCTGACCGCAGAGCGCTTCGTCGCCAGCCCCTTGGGCGATGGCGAGCGCCTGTACCGAACCGGTGATCGGGTGCGCTACCGCGCCGACGGCGCCCTCGAGTACCTCGGTCGCCTGGACCACCAGGTGAAGATCCGTGGCCAGCGCATCGAGCTGGGCGAGATCGAAGCACGCCTGCTCGACCTGAACGAGGTGCGTGAAGCCGTGGTGCTGGCCCAGCCTGGCGCCGCCGGCGCGCAACTGGTGGGCTATGTGCTGGCCGCCGAAGCGGACCTTGAGGCAAAACGCCAGGCGCTGCTGCGCGAGCGTTTCAAGGCCCACCTCAAAGCCAACCTGCCCGAGTACATGGTGCCCAGCCAATGGGTGCTGCTCGAACAATGGCCGCTCAGCCCCAACGGCAAATTGGACCGCAAGGCCCTGCCCGTGCCGCAAGTGGCACAGCAACAACATCTTTATGTGGCGCCGCAAAGCCCGGTCGAATGCCAGCTGGCAGCGATCTGGCAGGACGTGCTCAAGCTCGAGAAGGTCGGCCTGAACGACCACTTCTTCGACCTGGGCGGTCACTCTCTTCTCGTCGTGAGTCTGGTTTCACGCATTCAACTCGAGCTTGGTATGAAGGCAACTGCGCAATTGATTTTCCAATACCCGACCCTGGGCGAACTGGCCCATCAGCTGGAACAAGGCGGTGAAGGCGTGGACAACGCCACCCTCAACCAGCTGGAAAGCCTGCTCGACGAAATGGAGGAGGTGTAATGGACCGTTCCGCCGCCCTGCGCATTGCCAAACGCTTCATCGCCTTGCCGTTGGACAAGCGTCGCCAGTACCTGGCAAAAATGGCCGAGCAAAACGTTTCGCCGGCCAACCTGCCGATCCCCGAGATCCGTGACGAGCTCGACAGCCTGCCGTTGTCGTTTGCCCAGGAGCGCCAGTGGTTCCTCTGGCAGCTGGAGCCGGGCTCCAGCGCCTACCACATACCCACCGCACTGCGCCTGCGTGGCCAGCTGGAGGTCGCGGCCCTGCAACAGGCGTTCGATGCCCTGGTCGCGCGCCACGAAACCTTGCGCACCACCTTCGTCCTCGATGGCGAGCGGCCGCGTCAGCAGGTGCAGGCCCAATTGCCCCTGGCCATCGAACGGCTCGAACTGCCGGCTGGCAGCGCGGTGGATGAGCGCGAGGCGTGCATCCAGGCGTTGATCGAGCAGCAGGTGGCCAAGCCCTTCGACCTGGAGTGCGGCCCGCTGGTGCGGGTCGGTCTGCTGGCGTTGGCTGCCGACGAGCATGTGCTGGTAATGGTCCAGCACCACATCGTCTCGGACGGCTGGTCGATGCAGGTGATGGTCGATGAGCTGATGCAACTCTACCTGGGCTTTGCCGAGCAGCGCCCGGTCACCCTGCCGGCGTTGGCCATCCAGTACGCCGACTATGCCGTGTGGCAACGGCGCTGGATGGAGGCCGGGGGCAGCGAGCAGCAGCTGGCCTACTGGCGCGAGCAACTGGGCGAGCGCCAGCCGGTGCTGGAGCTGCCCACCGACCGCCCGCGTTCGGCCCAGCCCAGTCAACGCGGGGCGCGCTTCGACCTGCCGCTGGACAGTGCGCTCAGCGAAGCCTTGCAAGCCGTCGCGCAGCAAGAGCAAGTGACATTGTTCATGCTGTTGCTGGCCTCGTTCCAGGTGCTGCTGCACCGCTACAGCGGGCAGACCGACATCCGCGTCGGCGTGCCCAGCGCTAACCGCAACCGGGTCGAGACCGACCGCCTGCTGGGCTTCTTCGTCAACACCCAGGTGCTGCGCGCAGAGGTCGAGGGGCCGCTGGCCTTCCGCACGCTGTTGCAGCAGGTCAAGCAGGCGGTACTCGGTGCCCAGGCCCAGCAGGACCTGCCCTTCGAACAGCTGGTCGAAGCCCTGCAGCCGGACCGCAGCCTGAGCCACAGCCCTTTGTTCCAGGTGATGTACAACCACCAGCGCCAGGACCGCCAGGCCCGCGACAACCGTGCCCGGCAGCTGCCGGGGCTGAGCATCGAAGGGCTGTTCTGGGAGAGCCACACCGCCTCCTTCGATCTGACCCTGGACACCGTCGAGGGGGAAGACGGCCTGTGGGCCTCGCTGACCTACGCCTGCGATCTGTTCGACGCCCCGACCATCGCGCGCCTGGGCGGCCACTGGTTGACCTTGCTGCGTGGCATCGTCGCCAACCCAGCTCAGTGCATCGCCGAGCTGCCGCTGCTGGCGCAAACCGAGCTCTATCATCTGCTGAGCGAGCGCAACGCACCGGACCTGCGCCACATCGAGGGCCCGTTGGTGCACGAGCGCATCGCCGAGCAGGCGGCGCAAACCCCGGACGCTACCGCGCTGCTGTTTGCCGGGCAGCGCATGAGCTTCGCCGAACTCGACCAGCAGGCCAACCGCCTGGCCCATGCCCTGATCAGTGCAGGCGTCGGCCCGGAGGTGTTGGTGGGCATCGCCCTGGAGCGTGGCCTGGAGATGGTCGTCAGCCTGCTCGCCGTGCTCAAGACCGGCGGCGCCTACACTCCGCTCGACCCGGAATACCCGCGTGAGCGCCTGGCCTACCTGATGCAGGACAGCGGCATGGCCCTGTTACTCAGCGACAGCCCGCTGCTGCAGCGCCTGCCGGTGCCAGAAGGCCTGGCGACGCTGGCGCTGGACCAGATCGACCTGACCCCGCAGCCCAACCATGCGCCTGCGGTCGCGGTGGCTGCCGACAACCTCGCGTACGTCATCTACACCTCGGGTTCCACCGGCCTGCCCAAAGGCGTGGCGGTCGCCCATGGTCCGATCGCCATGCATTGCCGGGCCATCGGTGCCCGTTACGAAATGAGCCCGAGCGACTGCGAACTGCACTTCATGTCGTTCGCCTTTGACGGTGCGCACGAACGCTGGCTGACCGCACTGACCCACGGTGCCTCGCTGCTGATCCGCGACCCGCAGCTGTGGACCCCGGAGCAGACCTACGACGCCATGCACGCCCATGGCGTGACCGTGGCGGCATTCCCGCCGGTGTACCTGCAACAGTTGGCCGAACATGCCGAACGCGATGGCAATCCGCCGCCGGTGCGGGTCTACTGCTTCGGTGGCGACGCGGTGGCCGAGGCCAGCTATGCCCTGGCCCGCCGTGCGCTGCGCCCGACCTACATCATCAACGGCTATGGCCCTACCGAAACAGTGGTCACGCCGCTGATCTGGAAGGCTGCCGAACAAGACCCGTGCGGCGCCGCCTATGCACCGATCGGTGACCGCGTCGGCGAGCGCCGGGCGTATGTCTTCGATGCCGACCTCAACCTGTTGCCACTGGGCATCCCCGGCGAGCTGTACCTCGGTGGCCAGGGCCTGGCCCGCGGCTACCTCAAGCGCCCGGCGATGACTGCCGAACGCTTCGTGCCGGACCCGTTCGGCCATGGCGCCAGGCTCTACCGCAGCGGTGACCTGGTGAGCCAACGGGGCAGCGGCATCATCGATTACCTGGGGCGCATCGACCGCCAGGTGAAGGTACGGGGCTTCCGTATCGAACTGGGTGAAGTCGAGGCACGCTTGCTGGCGGTGCCGGGCGTGCGTGACGCCGTGGTGGTCGCCCAGGCTGGCCCGAGCGGTCAGCAACTGGTGGGCTATGTGGTGGTGGACGATGCCCGGGAGCTGGCGGCTGACAGCGAGGCCCAGGCCAAGCGTCGCGAGCAGATCAAGGCCCTGCTGAAAGTCGATCTGCCGGACTACATGGTGCCGGCGCACGTGCAGTTCCTCCAGCACTTGCCGCTCACCCCCAATGGCAAGGTCGATCGCAAGGCACTGCCAGCGGTGGACCTCTCCCAACTGCAGCGCCATCATGTCGCGGCCAGCGGCGAGGTCGAGCAGACCCTGGTGCAAATCTGGCAGGACGTGCTCAAGCTGCCGCAGGTAGGCGTTACCGACAACTTCTTCGAGTTGGGTGGGGATTCGATCATCTCTATCCAGGTGGTCAGCCGCGCACGTCAGGCGGGCATTGCGCTCAACCCGAAAGACCTGTTCCTGCACCAGACCGTGCAAGCCTTGGCCGGCATCGCCCGCTTCGGCGAGGTGGCCCGGATTGACCAAGGGCCGGTCGAAGGCAGCATGCCGTTGTTGGCCATCCAGCGGTGGTTCTTCGAGCAGAACATTGCCGACGCGCACCACTGGAACCAGTCGGTGCTGCTCAAGCCGGCTCAGGCGCTGGACCCTCAGGCGCTACAGGCGGCATTGCAGGCGCTGGTGTCGCATCACGATGCGTTGCGCCTGCGCTTCGACGCCGAAACGGGCCTGGCCTGGCACCGTGACCTGGCACAGCAACAGGCAGCCTTTGCCCGGGAACCGTTGCTGTGGCAAGGCACGGTCGCCAGTGACGAGCAACTCACCGCGCTGTGCAACGAGGCCCAGCGCAGCCTGGATTTGGAAAATGGCCCCTTGCTGCGGGCCGTGCTGGCGACCCTGGACGATGGCAGCCAGCGCCTGTTGCTGGTCATCCACCATTTGGTGGTGGACGGCGTTTCGTGGCGGATTTTGTTCGACGACCTGCAGCAGGCCTATACGCAGTGCCTGGCAGGGGAGGCCGCCAAACTGCCCGCCAAGACCAGCGCATTCAAGCACTGGGCTGAGCGCTTGCAGGCCCACGCCAGCGGCGAAGCATTGACCCGACAACTGGACTATTGGCAGGCCCAGGTGGCCGACGCACCTACCGGCCTACCCCAGGCACGTGAACACGCCAGCCTGGAAAAGCGCCACGCCCAGACGGTGCATACGCGCCTGGATGGCAAGCAGACCCAGCAATTGCTGCAGCAGGCCCCGGCCGCTTACCGAACCCAGGTCAACGACCTGCTGCTGACGGCCCTGACACGGGTGATCTGCCGCTGGACCGGTGAGGCTTCGGCGTTGATTCAGCTCGAAGGCCATGGCCGCGAAGACCTGTTCGAACAAGTCGACCTGACCCGTACCGTCGGTTGGTTCACCAGCGCCTTCCCGGTCCGACTGGCAAGCGACGACACGCTGGGCCAGGCGATCAAGCAGGTGAAACAACAGCTGCGCGCCATCCCTGACAAGGGCATTGGCTACGGCGCCCTGCGCTACCTGGGCAGCGCCGAGAGCCGCGCGGCCCTGAGTGGCCTGGCGGAGCCGCGCATCACCTTCAACTACCTCGGCCAGTTCGACGGCAGTTTTGCCGCCGAGCAGGGCGCGTTGTTCGTGCCTGCCAGCGAAGACGCCGGTGCTGAACAAGGCGCCGCCGCACCGCTGGGCAACTGGTTGAGCATCAACGGCCAGGTCTACGGTGGCGAGTTGCGCCTGGGCTGGACCTTCAGCGAGCAGATGTTCGAGCGCGCCACCATCGAGCAGCTGGCTGAGGCCTACCAGCAGGAACTGCAGGGCCTGATCGCCCACTGCCTGACCCCGGAAAGTGTCGGCGTGACGCCGTCGGACTTCCCGCTGGCGACGCTCGACCAGGCGCAGCTGGACAACCTGCAGCTGCCTTGGCAGGACGTGCAGGATCTCTACCCGCTGTCGCCGATGCAGCAAGGCATGCTGTTCCACAGCCTCTATGAACACGCGTCGGGCGACTACATCAACCAGCTGTGCGTGACGGTCGACGGGCTTGACCCGGCGCGCTTCCAGCAGGCCTGGCAGGCGGTGGTGCAGCGCCATGACATCCTGCGCAGCGGGTTCATCTGGCAAGGCGACCTTGCGCGGCCCCTGCAGTGGGTGCGCAAACAACTGTCCGTGCCCTTCGTCGAAGTCGATCTGCGTAATAGCGATGACCAGCCCTTGGTATTGTCCCGGCTGGTCGAGGCCGAGCGCGAGCGCGGTTTTGACTTGGGCGAGGCACCGCTTTTGCGCCTGACCTTGGCGCGCACTGGCGAACACAGCCATCAGCTGATCTATACAAGCCATCACATCCTCATGGACGGCTGGAGCAATTCGCTGTTGCTGGGTGAAGTGCTGCAGCATTACGCCGGCCAAGCCACCCAGGCTGCAGTGGGGCGATACAGCGACTACATCGGCTGGCTGCAACGTCAGGATACCCAGGCCAGCGAGGCATTCTGGCGCGAGCAACTGGCGCCTTTGGCCGAGCCGACCTGGTTGAGCCGGGTGATCAAGCCGAGTACCGCGCTGATCGGTGGCCAGGGCGAGCACAAGCTACGCCTGGACGCGGCCCAGACCCGCCGCCTGAGCGAATTCGCCCGGCAGCAGAAAGTCACCCTCAACACTGTGGTGCAGGCCGCGTGGTTGTTGCTGCTGCAACGCTACAGCGGCCAGGATTGCGTGGCCTTCGGCGCCACCGTGGCCGGCCGGCCAACGGCACTCGCTGGCATCGAACAGCAGGTTGGCCTGTTCATCAATACCTTGCCAGTGGTGGCCGAGCCTGCACCTGAGCTTGCGCTCGATGGCTGGTTGCAACGCCTGCAAGGCATCAACCTGGCGCTGCGTGATCACGAGCACAGTGCGCTGAGCGATATCCAACGCTGGGCCGGGCAGGGCGGTGAAGGGTTGTTCGACACCCTGCTGGTGTTCGAGAACTTCCCGGTGTCCGAAGCGCTGCAGCAAGGTGCGCCGGATGCGCTGCGCTTTGGTGAGGTGCAAAGCCGTGAGCAGAACAACTTCCCCTTGACCCTGAGTGTCAGCGCCGGGGCCGATATCTTGCTGCACTACACCTACGCCCGCGAGCATTTCGCCGCCGAAGGCATCGCCCAGGTCAGCGCCCACCTGGCGCACCTGCTGGCGCAGATGGTCGAAGGTTCCGCCCAGCGTTGCCTGGGCGAGCTGACCCTGTTCGAAGGCGGCCGCCAGCGCGCGCCGATCCAGGACTGGGGCCTGGCCGAAGGCCAATACCCAAGCCTGCAGCCGACCCATGTATTGTTCGAGCAGCAGGCCCAGCGCGTGCCGGACAACCTGGCGTTGATCAGCGAAACCCAGCAACTGACCTACGCCCAGCTCAACGCGGCGGCCAACCGCCTGGCCCATCGCCTGATCGCCCAGGGGGTCGGCCCAGAGGTGCTGGTCGGTATCGCCGTGGAGCGCGACGCGCCGATGATCATCGCCCTGCTGGCGGTGCTCAAGGCCGGTGGCGGCTATGTGCCGCTGGACCCGAAATTCCCGCGTGAGCGGCTGCAGCACATGATCGAGGACAGCGGCCTGCGCCTGCTGCTGACCCAGTCGAGCCTGCACCAGCAACTGGGCTTTGCCGAGCAGGTGCCGTGCCTGCTGCTGGACCAGCTCGACGAGGCCAACTGGCCGGACAGCAACCCCGACAACCGCGTGCACGGCGACAACCTGGCCTACGTGATCTTCACCTCCGGCTCGACCGGGCGGCCGAAAGGCGTGGCGATCAACCATGTGTCGCTGACCCAGCACGCGTACGTCGCCCAGTGGTATTCGAACATCGTCGAAAGCGACCGGGTGCTGCAGTTCTCCACCTTCAACTTCGACGCCTTCGTCGAGCAGCTGTACTCGCCGCTGCTGTGCGGCGCGGCCGTGGTACTGCGCGGCAACGAGCTGTGGGACAGCGAGACGTTCTACCAGAAGGCCCTGGCCCACGGCATCAGCGTGGCGCTGCTGCCGACCGCGTACTGGAACCTGCTGGCCCAGCAGTTTGCGGCCATCGGCCCGCGTGACTATGGCCAATTGCGGCAGATCCATGCCGGCGGCGAAGCGATGCCGCCGGAAGGCATGGCGGCCTGGCACAAGGCCGGGCTCGGCCATGTGCGGTTGTTCAACACCTACGGCCCGACCGAGGCCACGGTGACCGCCACCACCCTGGAGTGCACGCCGTATGTGCTGGGCGAGCAAGCGGTGCCGGCGACCTTGCCGATCGGCACGGCGCTGCCGGGCCGCGACATCTACCTGCTCGACGATGCCGGCCAGCCGGTGCCGACCGGCGTGGTCGGTGAGCTGATGATCGGTGGCGAGCTGCTGGCGCGGGGTTACTTCGGCCGCAGCGGGCTGAGTGCCGAGCGCTTCCTGCCGGACCCGTTCGCCGGCAACGGCGGGCGCATGTACCGCAGCGGCGACCTGGCGCGCTACCGCACCGACGGCGTGATCGAATACGTCGGCCGGGTGGACCACCAGGTGAAAATCCGCGGCTTCCGCATCGAGCTGGGCGAAATCGAAGCCTGCCTGCTGGATCAGCCCGGCGTGAGCAAGGCGCTGGTCATGGCCCAACCCGGGCCGAGCGGCCAGCAGCTAGTCGGTTATGTGGTGGCCCAGGCGCCGGTCGAGGCGCTGCGCGAAGCGCTCAAGGCCAGCCTGCCGGAATACATGGTGCCGGCCCACCTGATGCTGCTCGACAGCCTGCCGCTGAGCCCCAGCGGCAAGATCGACCGCAAGGCCCTGCCGCTGCCGGAAGCGGCCAGCAGCCAGGCCTTCGTGGCGCCGCAGAGTGCCTTGGAGCAACAACTGGCGGGCGTCTGGCAAGACGTCCTGAAACTGGCGCAAGTGGGCCTGGACGACAACTTCTTCGAGCTGGGCGGTGACTCGATCATCTCGATCCAGGTGGTCAGCCGTGCACGCCAGTTGGGCCTGCACCTGACGCCGAAGGAGCTGTTCCAGCACCAAACCATCCGTGCCCTGGCCCAGGTGGTGCGCAGTGCCGAAGCGGCCGTGCAGATCGACCAGGGCCCGGTGACCGGCAGCACGCCGCTGTTGCCAGTGCAGCAGGGCTTCTTCGCCACGGCGATCCCTGAGCGTCAGCACTGGAACCAGTCGGTGCTGCTGATGCCGCAGTCGCCACTGCAGGGCGCGGCCCTGGAGCAAGCGCTGCAGGCGCTGGTGCAGCACCACGACGCCCTGCGCCTGCGCTTCAGCGAAGGCGAGCAAGGCTGGCAGGGAGTGCACGGCGAAAGCACGTCGGACTTGCTGTGGCAGGCCAGCGTCGCCGACGCGGCGCAGCTGACGGCGCTGTGCGACGAAGCGCAACGCAGCCTGAACCTGAGCGAAGGCCCACTGCTGCGGGCGGTGCTGGCGAGCCTGGAAGACGGCAGCCAGCGCTTGCTGCTGGTGATCCACCACCTGGTGGTGGACGGTGTGTCGTGGCGGATCCTGTTCGAGGACCTGCAGCAGGCCTACCAGCAGTGCCTGACTGGCCAGGGGGTGAAACTGCCGGCCAAGACCTCGGCATACCAGACCTGGGCGCAACGTTTGCAGGACCATGCGCGCAGCGCTGAGCTGCAGCAGGAGCTGGGTTACTGGCAAGCACAGTTGCAAGGCCAGTGCAGTGATTTGCCGGATGCCAAACCCGGTGCAGGCCTGCAAGGGCATCACGCGCATACCGTGCAGACCCGTCTGAACGCCACCCACACCCGTCAGTTGCTGCAGCAGGCCCCGGCGGCCTACCGCACCCAGGTTAACGACCTGCTGCTGACCGCACTGGCAAGGGTGATCTGCCGCTGGACCGGCGAGCAGGCCGCCTTGATCAAGCTGGAAGGCCACGGCCGCGAAGAGCTGTTCGACGACATCGACCTGACCCGCACCCTGGGTTGGTTCACCAGCCTGTTCCCGGTGAAACTGCCGGTGGCCGCAGGCCTGGGCGATTCGATCAAGGCGATCAAGGAGCAACTGCGGACGATCCCAGGCAAAGGCATCGGCTACGGCGTGCTGCGTTACCTGGGGGATGCCGCTACCCGCGAGGCACTGGCAGCACTGGCGCAGCCGCGCATCACTTTCAATTACCTGGGCCAGTTCGATGGCAGCTTCGCCGATGACGAGGGCGCGCTGTTCGTCCCGGCCAGCGAACGCGGCGGGCGTGAACAGAGCCTTGATGCCCCGCTGGACAACTGGCTGGTCCTCAATGGCCGTGTGTATGACGGTTGCCTGAGCCTGGACTGGACGTTCAGCCATGAGCTGTTCGACAGCCAGACCATCCAGACCCTGGCCGATAACTACGCAATCGAATTGCAAGCGTTGGTCGAGCATTGCCTGGAAACGGACCATTACTGCGTGACGCCGTCCGACTTCCCGCTGGCGGCGTTGACCCAGGCCGAGCTGGACAGCCTGCCGATCCCTGCCGCCAACATCGAGGACATTTACCCGCTGTCGCCCATGCAGCAGGGCATGCTGTTCCATAGCCTTTACGAACAGGGCAGTGGCGACTACATCAACCAGATGCGCCTGGACATCGGCGGCCTCGATCCGCAGGCATTCCGCCAGGCCTGGCAGGCGTCCCTGGATGCCCACGCGATCCTGCGCACCGGCTTCAGCTGGCAGTTCGAGCAGGCGCTGCAGGTGGTGCTGCGCCACGTCGAGTTGCCGTTCACCCTGCATGACCTGCGCGACCACGCGGCGCCTGACGTCGCACTGGACGCCTTGGCCAGCCAAGCGCTGGAGCGCGGCTTCGACCTTGAGGCCGCACCGTTGTTGAACCTGGTGCTGGCACGCACGGGCGAGGATGACTATCACCTGATCTACACCTGCCATCACATTCTTATGGACGGCTGGAGCAACTCGCAGTTGCTGGGCGAAGTCCTGCAGCGCTATGCCGGCAATCCGGTTGCCCGTGGGGCGACCCAGTACCGCGATTACATCGGCTGGTTGCTGGGCCAGGACCGCCAGGCCAGCGAAGCCTTCTGGAGCGGTCAGCTGGCCAGCCTGCAAGAACCGACCCGCCTCGCTCAGGCCCTCAAGCCGGTCGAGGTTGGGCATGGCCAGGGCGAACACTTCCATGACGTGGAAGAGCGACTGACGCAGCGCCTGGGCGAGTTCGCCCGGCAGCAGAAAGTCACCCTCAACACCGTGGTGCAGGCCGCGTGGCTGCTGCTGTTGCAACGCTACAGCAGCCAGGATTGCGTGGCCTTCGGTGCCACCGTGGCCGGTCGGCCGGCGGCCATCAAAGGCGTTGAGCAACAGATCGGCCTGTTCATCAATACCTTGCCGGTGCTCGCCAGCCCGCAGGTGGAGCAGCCGCTGAGCCAATGGCTGCAACAGGTCCAGCAGCTCAACCTGGCCTTGCGCGAGCATGAGCATACGCCGCTGTACGACATCCAGCGTTGGGCCGGGCAGGGCGGTGAGGCACTGTTCGACAACATCCTGGTGTTCGAGAACTACCCGGTGTCCGAAGCGCTGCAGGCGGCGCCGGTGGACCTGCGTTTCGGCAGCATTGGCAACCACGAGCAGAGCAACTATCCGCTGACTGTCAGCGTCAACGCCGGTGCCAGCCTGTGGTTGCACTACACCTACGCCCGCGAGCATTTCGCCGCCGAAGGCATCGCCCAGGTCAGTGCCAACCTGGCGCACCTGCTGGCGCAGATGGTCGAAGGTTCGGCCCAGCGTTGCCTGGGTGAACTGACCCTGTTCGAAGGCGGTCGCCAGCGCGCGCCGATCCAGGACTGGGGCCTGGCCGAAGGCCAATACCCAAGCCTGCAGCCGACCCATGTATTGTTCGAGCAGCAGGCCCAGCGCGTGCCGGACAATCTGGCATTGATCAGCGAAACCCAGCAACTGACCTACGCCCAGCTCAACGCAGCGGCCAACCGCCTGGCCCATCGCCTGATCGCCCAGGGGGTCGGCCCAGAGGTGCTGGTCGGTATCGCCGTGGAGCGCGACGCGCCGATGATCATCGCCCTGCTGGCGGTGCTCAAGGCCGGTGGCGGCTATGTGCCGCTGGACCCGAAATTCCCGCGTGAGCGGCTGCAGCACATGATCGAGGACAGCGGCTTGCGCCTGCTGCTGACCCAGTCGAGCCTGCACGAGCAGCTGGGCTTTGCCGAGCAGGTGCCGTGCCTGCTGCTGGACCAGCTCGACGACGCCGGCTGGCCGGAAAGCAACCCCGACAACCGCGTGCACGGCGACAACCTGGCCTATGTGATCTTCACTTCCGGCTCGACCGGGCGGCCGAAAGGCGTGGCGATCAACCACGTGTCGCTGACCCAGCACGCGTACGTCGCCCAGTGGTATTCGAACATCGTCGAAAGCGATCGGGTGCTGCAGTTCTCCACCTTCAACTTCGACGCCTTCGTCGAGCAGCTGTACTCGCCGCTGCTGTGCGGCGCGGCCGTGGTGCTGCGCGGCAACGAGCTGTGGGACAGCGAGACCTTCTACCAGAAGGCCCTGGCCCACGGCATCAGCGTGGCGCTGCTGCCGACCGCGTACTGGAACCTGCTGGCCCAGCAGTTTGCGGCCATCGGCCCGCGTGACTATGGCCAGTTGCGGCAGATCCATGCCGGCGGCGAAGCGATGCCGCCGGAAGGCATGGCGGCCTGGCACAAGGCCGGGCTCGGCCATGTGCGGCTGTTCAACACCTACGGCCCGACCGAGGCCACGGTGACCGCCACTACCTTGGAGTGCACGCCCTATGTGCTGGGCGAGCAAGCGGTGCCGGCGACCTTGCCGATCGGCACGGCGCTGCCGGGCCGCGACATCTACCTGCTCGACGATGCCGGCCAGCCGGTGCCGACCGGCGTGGTCGGTGAGCTGATGATCGGTGGCGAGCTGCTGGCGCGGGGTTACTTCGGCCGCAGCGGGCTGAGTGCCGAGCGCTTCCTGCCGGACCCGTTCGCCGGCAACGGCGGGCGCATGTACCGCAGCGGCGACCTGGCGCGCTACCGCACCGACGGCGTGATCGAATACGTCGGCCGGGTGGACCACCAGGTGAAAATCCGCGGTTTCCGCATCGAGCTGGGCGAAATCGAAGCCTGCCTGCTGGATCAGCCCGGCGTGAGCAAGGCGCTGGTCATGGCCCAACCCGGGCCGAGCGGCCAGCAGCTAGTCGGTTATGTGGTGGCCCAGGCGCCGGTCGAGGCGCTGCGCGAAGCGCTCAAGGCCAGCCTGCCGGAATACATGGTGCCGGCCCACCTGATGCTGCTCGACAGCCTGCCGCTGAGCCCCAGCGGCAAGATCGACCGCAAGGCCCTGCCGCTGCCGGAAGCGGCCAGCAGCCAGGCCTTCGTGGCGCCGCAGAGCGCCTTGGAGCAGCAACTGGCGGGCGTCTGGCAAGACGTCCTGAAACTGGCGCAAGTAGGCCTGGACGACAACTTCTTCGAGCTGGGCGGTGACTCGATCATCTCGATCCAGGTGGTCAGCCGTGCACGCCAGTTGGGCCTGCACCTGACGCCGAAGGAGCTGTTCCAGCACCAGACCATCCGTGCCCTGGCCCAGGTGGTGCGCAGTGCCGAAGCGGCCGTGCAGATCGACCAGGGCCCGGTGACCGGCAGCACGCCGCTGTTGCCAGTGCAGCAGGGCTTCTTCGCCACGGCGATCCCTGAGCGTCAGCACTGGAACCAGTCGGTGCTGCTGATGCCGCAGTCGCCACTGCAGGGCGCGGCCCTGGAGCAAGCGCTGCAGGCGCTGGTGCAGCACCACGACGCCCTGCGCCTGCGCTTCAGCGAAGGCGAGCAAGGCTGGCAGGCAGTGCACGGCGAAAGCACGCCGGACTTGCTGTGGCAGGCCAGCGTCGCCGACGCGGCGCAGCTGACGGCGCTGTGCGACGAAGCGCAACGCAGCCTGAACCTGAGCGAAGGCCCACTGCTGCGGGCGGTGCTGGCGAGCCTGGAAGACGGCAGCCAGCGCTTGCTGCTGGTGATCCACCACCTGGTGGTGGACGGTGTGTCGTGGCGGATCCTGTTCGAGGACCTGCAGCAGGCCTACCAGCAGTGCCTGGCTGGCCAGGAGGTGAAACTGCCGGCCAAGACCTCGGCATACCAGACCTGGGCGCAACGTTTGCAAGCCCATGCGGGCAGCGTTGAACTGCAGCAGCAATTGGCTTACTGGCAGGGCCAGCTGCAGGGCGCCAGCAACGCCTTGCCGGGCGAAAATACCCAGGGTAGCGAGCGCGTCAGCGATGTGCAGACGGTACAGGTACAGCTGGACAAGGCGTTGACGCGCCAGTTGCTGCAGCAAGCGCCGGCCGCCTACCGCACCCAGGTCAACGACCTGCTGCTGACGGCCCTTGCACGGGTGATCTGCCACTGGACTGGCGAGCACGCCGCGTTCATTCAGCTGGAAGGCCACGGTCGCGAAGAACTGTTCGATGACATCGACCTGACCCGCACCCTGGGCTGGTTCACCAGCCTGTTCCCGGTGAAATTGCCGGTGGCCGCAGGCCTGGGCGATTCGATCAAAGCGATCAAGGAGCAACTGCGGGCGATCCCCGATAAGGGCATCGGCTACGGCGCCTTGCGTTACCTGGGCGATGCCGCTAGCCGCGAGGCACTGGCAGCGCTGGCGCAGCCGCGGATCACTTTCAATTACCTGGGCCAGTTCGACGGCAGCTTCGCCGATGACGAGGGCGCGCTGTTCGTCCCGGCCAGCGAAAGTGCTGGCCGCCAGGTCAGCGAGCAGGCGCCGCTGAGCAATGCGCTGACCATCAACGGGCAGGTCTTCGACGGCGCCTTGAAACTGGAGTGGGCGTTTAGCGGCAAGCGTTTCGATTCGGCTGCCATCCAGTCCTTGGCCGACGCCTACACGGCCGAACTGCGCACGCTGGTCGAGCATTGCCTGGCACCCGACCAGCACTGCCTGACGCCGTCGGACTTCCCGTTGGCGGGGTTGACCCAGGCCCAGTTGGACAACCTGCCGATGCCGGCCGCGCGCGTCGAGGACTTCTACCCGCTGTCGCCGATGCAGCAGGGCATCCTGTTCCACACCCTCGAAGCCGCCCAGGAAGGCCTGTATGTCAGCCAGACCAGTGTCGAGGTCGAAGGCCTGGACAACCAGCGCTTCCTCGCCGCCTGGCAGTGCATGGTGGAACGTCATGAGATCCTGCGCACGGGCTTCTGGACCGACAGCCACCTGAGCGAACCGTTGCAATGGGTGGCCAAGCGTGCCGAGTTGCGGGTACGCCAGCTCGACTGGCGTGACCGCGAGGTCAGTGCCGCCGACCTTCAGGCCTTGGCCGCGCAGGACTACGCCCGCGGCTTCGAGTTGTTGCAGCCACCGCTGATGGGGCTGACCCTGGTGCGCCTGGATGACCAGCGCCAGCAGCTTATCTGGAGCAGCCACCATATCCTCATGGATGGCTGGAGCCATTCGCGTTTGCTCGGCGAGGTGCTTGCCGTCTATGACGGGCAATCGTTGCCGGACAAGCGTGGCAGCTACCGCGACTACATCGACTGGCTGGTGGCCCAGCCGCAAGCGCAGATGGAGCAGTTCTGGAAAGACAAGCTGCAAGGCCTGGAAGGCCCCACCACGCTGGCCACCGGGCTGCATCCGGCCGCGCCTGCCGATGCTGATGGCTACGATGCTGTCTACCTGAACTGGGACGCGGCACAAACCCGGGTACTACGCGATCAGGCTCAGCGCCTGCGCGTGACGCCCAACACGCTGATTCAGGGTGCCTGGCTGCTGCTGCTGCAGCGTTACACCGGGCAGTCGCAAGTCTGCTTCGGCGCGACCGTGGCGGGGCGCCCGACCAGCTTGCCGGGTGCCGAAGATATGCTCGGCCTGTTCATCAACACCTTGCCTATCGTCCAGGCGCCGGCACCTGAACAGCGCCTTGGCGACTGGCTGCAGGCGCTGCAGAATTACAACCTGCAAGTGCGTGACTATGAGCACGTGTCGCTGGCCGACGTGCAGCGCTGGTCGGGCCAGAGCGGTCAGGCCTTGTTCGACAGCATCGTGGTGTTCGAGAACTATCCGCTGGATGAACGCCTGCAGGCGGCCGGGGAAGGTGCGTTGCGCTTTGGCGCCAGCGAGGGCCGTGATGTCACCAACTACGCCATGGACCTGGCCGTTCACCTTGAAGAGACGCTGAAGATCGAGTTCCTCTATTGGCGCAGCCGTTTCAGCCGCACCAGTTGCGAAGGCATCAAGGACAGCTTCGCCCGCCTGCTGCAGGCCATGTTGGCCGACCCGCAGGCAGCGCTTGGCAGCCTTGGCATGCTCGATGACGCTGCCGAGCAGCAGCAGGCCCAGGCCAATCACCTGGCTGAAAACCCTGATCGTCTGCCTCTGTTGCAGCAAATTGCCGGGCATGTGCATGCCCAGCCTGAGCACGTCGCCGTGCGCTGTGCCGGCCGCACCCTGACCTTTGCCGAACTGGATGCGCGCTCCAATCGCTTGGCTCAGGCCTTGATCGCTGCCGGTGCCGCCCCGGAAGTGCGCATTGGCGTTGCCCTGGAGCGCTCGGTGGAGATGATCGTGGCGTTCTACGCGATCCTCAAGACCGGCGCCGCCTACGTGCCGATCGATATCGACTACCCACGTGATCGCCTGCAATGGATCATCGAGGATTCGGCGATGAGCCTGCTGGTCAGTCAGTCGGCGGTCGTCGATCGCCTGCCAGTGGCCGATGGGGTCAGCACGCTGGAGCTCGACAGCCTCGACCTGGACCACGCGCCGGCACTGCCGCCCGCAGTGGCCATCGATGAAGACAACCTGGCGTACCTGATCTACACCTCCGGCTCGTTGGGTAAACCCAAGGGCGTGGCGGTGGCGCGCGGGCCGATGGCCATGCATTGCCAGGCGATCATCGCGCGCTACGGCATGACGCCGGCCACCCGTGAGCTGCTGTTCATGTCGTTTGCATTCGATGGCGCCCAGGAGCGTTGGCTCTCGACCCTGGCCGCCGGTGGCCAGCTGGTGCTGCGTGACAACCGCCTGTGGACACCCGAGGAAACCTGGCTCGTGCTGCACGAGCAGGCCATCACCATCGCTTGCTTCCCGCCAGCGTACTTGCAGCAACTGGCCGAGTATGGGCAGGCCCATGACAACCCGCCGCCGGTGGAAATCTACTGCTTTGGCGGTGATGCGGTGGCCGATGCCAACTTCGAACTGGTCAAGCGCACCCTGCGGCCACGGCAATTGACCAATGGTTACGGCCCGACCGAGACCGTGGTCACGCCGTTGCTGTGGGTGGTCGATGCTGACCAGCACTGCGAGGCGGCCTATGCGCCGATCGGTACCCGTGTGGGCGAACGGACCCTGCACGTGCTCGATGCCAGCCTCAATCCGCTGCCGCATGGCGTACCTGGGGAGCTCTACATCGGTGGCGAGGGGCTTGCCCGTGGCTACCACGCCCGGGCTGGCCTGACCGCCGAACGCTTCGTCGCCGATCCGTTCGCTGACGGCGGCCGCTTGTACCGCACCGGTGACCTGGTGCGACGCCGTGCCGACGGTGTGATCGACTTCCTCGGCCGCCTGGACCATCAAGTGAAAATCCGTGGTTTCCGTATCGAACTGGGCGAAATCGAAGCGCGCCTGCGGGCTCAGCCCGAGGTGCGTGATGCGGTGGTGGTGGCAAGGGATATCGAGGGCGGCAAACAGCTGGTCGGCTATGTCGCCGCCAGTGGCGATGCGCAGCTGGGTGAGCAGCTGCGCAAGGCCTTGCAGCAGGTGTTGCCTGACTACATGGTGCCGAGCCAGATTCTGGTCCTTGAACAGTTGCCGCTGAGCCCGAACGGGAAAATCGACCGCAAGGCGCTGCCGGATCCAACCTTCAAGGGGCGTGAGTACGTTGCCCCTCGCAACGCCCTGGAAGCCGGTTTGGCGGCGATCTGGCAGGACGTGCTGGAACTGGAGCAAGTCGGCGTGACGGACAACTTCTTCGAGCTGGGCGGTGATTCGCTGCGCACCTTGAAGGTCCTGTCGCGGGTGCGTAACCAGCCGGAACTGGGCTTTGAACTGAAGCTGCGGGACATGATGAGCAAGCCGACCATCGCTGAGCTTTCCGGGTATGTCGACGATGCGCCGTCAGTGTTGTCACCGCTGCTGCCGCTCAATCGCCCGGTGGCGGGCTGCGAGCCGTTGTTTTGCCTGCACGCAGGCTTCGGCACGGTATTCGACTACGAGCCCCTGGCGCGTCAGCTCGAAGGCATTCGCCCGGTCGTTGGGGTGCAGTGCCGCATGCTGCTGGACAAGGCCTGGCAGGACAGTTCGCTTGAAGCCATGGCCGAAGATTATGCCGCGCACATTCGCCAGCACCAGGCACTGGGGCCTTATCACTTGCTCGGTTGGTCGTTGGGTGGGCCATTGGCCCTGCTGGTCGCCCGGGCGCTGGAGGATCAAGGCCAGGTCGTGCAGTTCGTCGGTGTGGTCGATAGCTTCGTGCCGGGCGATGAAGGGCCGGAAGATGATTTGACCCAGGAATTGCGCAACTTCCTGTCGATCATCCTCGACCTGCCACCGCAGCGCCTGCCGGCCTTCGACCTGTCTGCCGACGATTCCAGTCAGGCCCTTGAGGCACTGGTGGCGAGCCTGCAGGCCGAGGTGCTGGGCAGTGACGACACACCGCGCTTCGGCGCCGAGGAGTTGGTGCATGCCTTCTCCGTGGCGCTGCGCCTCAAGGCGTTGTCGCGGCGCCTGGCGCCGTTGCCAGCGATCGAATGCCAGGCCACGTTCTGGTGGGCCGAGGGCGCTTGCAGTGCGCTGGCAAAAGCCTACGAACAGCGGTTTGGCAGTGCCTTTGGCGCGCCGTTCAATGCTTCGCACTTCGAGATGCTCAAGCAGCCACGCCTGCTGCGCGATGTCCGACAGTGCCTGGAGCAGACCACCGAAATCCAGGGGCGCGCGTGACGCGCCCCTGTCACTGACTTTTCAAACAAGGATTGAACATGGCATTGCACCCTGACCTGGCGGCGTTTCTGGAACTGGTCGAATTCGGCCGGCTGACCGGCAAGAGCCTGCCCATGCACGCGATGGACGTGGCCCAAGCCCGGGCCGAGTTCGCCGCCAGTTCGCAAGTGCTCGACCCCAGCCCCCCCGGCAACGTCAGCGTGAGCGAACTGAGCATCCCATCGCGCGACGGCGCCCAGCTGGCGGCACGGCTGTACCGCACCGGGGGGGCTGACGGCGCCCCGCAACCGGTCATCTTCTACCTGCATGGCGGCGGTTATGTGGTGGGTAGCCTCGACTCGCACGATTCGGTGTGCCGCCGGCTGGCGAGCATGGGCGAGTTCGCGGTCCTGGCGCCGGAGTACCGACTGGCGCCCGAGCACGCGTTCCCCGTACCGCTGAACGATGCCCTCGATGCCGCCAACTGGCTGGCCGAACAGGCCGGCGCGCTGGGCCTGGATAGCCGTCGGGTGGTGTTCGCCGGTGACAGCGTCGGGGCCAGCCTGGCTGCCGTGCTGTCGATCACGGCGGTCGAACAGCCTGCAGCACTGGCCCTCAAACCGTTGGCGCAGTTGTTGTTCTATCCCGTTACCGATATCTCGCGTCAGCGTGATTCACATCGCCAGCATGGCGAAGGTTACCTGCTGGAAACTCCGACCCTGGACTGGTTCTACCAGCACTATGCACCACAGCCCGAGCAGCGCCTGGATTGGCGTGCGTCGCCGCTGCTGGCGAGCGTGCAGGCACCGTTGGCGCCCACCTACCTGTGGGTGGCCGAGTACGATCCGCTGCATGACGAAGGCTTGGCATACCGTGACTGGCTGCAGGCCGGGGGGACGCCGGTGACGTTCGCCAGGGCCGAGGGTCTGACCCATGATTTTCTGCGGATGTCGGGGATCGTGGGGCAGGTCGATGAGATTTACCAGTCCGTTGCCAACTGGCTGAAGGGTCTCGCTGGCTAAACGGGCGCAGAAACGACAAAAGCGGCCGGCCCCGTGAGGGACCGGCCGCTTTTGCTTAGGCGGGCTGAATCAGAAGTTGTATTTGGTGGTGAACATCACGTTGCGTGGCTCGCCGTAGAACCCGGTGTAGAAGGTCGGGTCCAGCGAGCTGAGGTACTTTTTGTCGAACAGGTTGTTGACGTTGACCGTGGCGCTGAGATTCTTCGTGACATCGTAGCGGGCCATGGCATTGAACACGGCATAGGCATCCTCGGTCGCCTTCACTTTCTGGCCGATCTGCCATGGCGTGTCGGTCAGGCTGATGCCGCTCTGCCAGTTCATGCCGCCACCGATGGTCAGGCGATTGAGTTCGCCCGGCAGGCGATAGGTGGTCCACAGCTTGACCATGTCGGCCGGCGCAATGGTGTTGATGCGTTCGTGATCGGAATCTTTGGTCAGGCTGTGGCTGTAGCTGGCGCTGACGTTCCAGTCGGTCATTACTTCACCCGAGATCTCCATGTCGATGCCGCGCGTGGTGGCACCGGAGACGGCCTTGTAGGCGCGTTCGCGGACAGTGCCAGGTACGAAGCCGCCAGCGAGCACGCCCAGGTTGTCCTGCTTGATCTCGTACAGCGCGATGGCCGTGTTGACCCGCCCGTTGAGGAACTCGCTCTTCAAGCCGATTTCGTAGTTGTCGCCCTCACGTGCATCCAGGGTCGCGCCACTGCTGTCGCGAATCGACTGTGGCTTGTAGATCTTGGTGTAGCTGGCGTACACCGAATGGATGTCGTTGAGGTCGTAGACCACGCCGGCATAAGGGGTGACGAAACCGCTTTCGCGGGTTGCGGCGGTGTTGCTGGAGGCGGTCAAAGGCGCATTGTAGATGGCCTTTTTCTTGTAGCTGTAGTCGCCAACGCGGGCACCGAAGATCAGCGACAGGTCATCGGTCGGCTTGAAGCGCGCCACCATGTAGGCCGCATCCTGGCGAATGGTGGTGTCATCGTTCATCAGCTTGCCGGCCGGCGTGGCGCGGTCGGTGTAGTTGTCCCAGGTGTAGATATTGATCGGCCTCATTTCGAGGTCGCTGAATTCCGGGTTGCTGTAGTCGTGGAACTCCGAGCCGCTTACACCCACCACCAGTTCATGTTGGCGACCGAACAGCTGGAAAGGCCCCTGCACCAACGCATCGATGCCCAGCTGGCGTTGCGAACCATAGCCGTCCCCGCCGTAGAGGTAGGCGCCGTCGCCGGTTTCCTTGTTGGGGAAGCCGCCACTGGCGGAGGCCAGCGAGTAATCACGGGTGCTGTACATGTTGTTGACCGACACCTTCAGCTTCCAGTCGTTGACCAGGCCCTGTTCGAGGGTGGCGAAGGTATTGAGGGTGTCCTGCTGGCGGTAGCTCCAGCGCGAGCCGGCATTGGTGTCGCGGGAGAAGTCGGTCTGTTCGCCGTCATCGTAGAACAGCGGGAAGTTGGCGAACGAGACGCCGCGCGGGTCGTTCTTCTGGTAATCGAAACCGACGGTCAGCAGGGTGCTGTCGGTGAGGTCGGCTTCGAGAATGCCGAAATAGGTTTGTTTCTCTTGCTGGTAGTGGTCGATGTAGCTGTTGCCCTGCTGATAGGCCACAACGGCGCGGCCACGCAGGCGGGCATCATCGGTCAGCGGGCCGGAGACATCGACCTCGGTGCGGTAGGTGTCCCAGGAGCCTGCCCCGGCGCTGACCGACCCACGGAACTCGGAGGTTGGCCGCTTGCGGATCAGGTTGATGCTGCCCGACGGGTCGCCGGCTCCGGTCATCAAGCCGGTGGCGCCGCGAACGATCTCGACCCGGTCATAGATCGAGGTGTCGATCATGCTCTGGGGGCTGGCGCTGGTCTGCACGATCAGCGTGGTGGGGATGCCATCGAACTGGTAGCTGTCGACGGAGTAGCCGCGCGAGTAGATGTTGACGCGCTCGGTGTCGATGTTCTGCACGTTCAGCCCAGGGGTCTGCTTGAGCACGTCGCTGAGGGTATTGAGCTGTTGGTCCTGCATGCGCTGGCGGGTCATCACGCTGACGGACTGCGGGGTCTCACGCAGTGACATCGGCAGCTTGGTCGACGCGCTGCTGCTGTTCACGGTATACGAGTGGGTCGCCTCGCTGGAACCGTCCAGGCTGCTCTGCACGTTGGTCGCGTCCAGCTCCATCGAGCTGGTGTCACCGCCGCGACGGTGGATGGTGATGCTGTTGCCCTGCAGGTTGTAGGAAAGGCCAGTGCCGGCGAGCAGCGCGGCGATGGCCTGCTGCGGAGTGTAGCGACCTTTGACTGCCTGGCTTCTGAGGTCTCGCACGTCATCCGGGCTGAACAGCACTTGCTGATCGGTCTGGCGGCCGAACGCCTGCAGCGAGGCGGAAAGCGACTGGGCCGGGATATCGATTTCGACTTCCTGGGCCATGACCTGGGCGGCCAGTGGCAGCGACAGGGCCATGCACAGGCTCGAACCGACCAGGGTCGGTTGGAACAGGCGGTGTAGCTTGATGGCTTGGGCGATTGGGTTGCGCGTGTTAAGGGCTGGCATTACAAGCTCTCTAGTGGAGTTTAAAAATGATAATGATTGCTATTCATTGCTGAGTGAGACGCACGGGCGAAAAAAAACCGGAAAGAAAATTTCAATCCGGTTTTTTTCAGTGCGTTCAGGCGGGTTGCAGTTCGGTGGCCACCTTGCCGCGCTCCATGCGCACCAGCTGGTCGGCAACGTCGAAATAGCGATCGTCGTGGGAGATGACGATGATGGTCTTGCCGAGGCGTTTCAGGTCAGGCAGCAGCTCGGTGTAGAAGATCCGCCTGAAGGTGGGGTCCTGGTCGGCGGCCCACTCGTCGAACACCAGTACCGGGCGCTCCTCCAGCCATGCGCTGACCAACGCCAGGCGCTTGCGCTGGCCGGTGGACAGGTCGGTGGTGCTGAACACCCCGTCGCGGATGCTGACCTTGTGGTCGATCTCCAGCCGCTTGAGGTAGCGCCCAGCATCCTCAGGCAATGGTTGGTCGCCCTGGATCACATCGTCGAACAGGTAATAGTCGGCGAAGATGGTGGTGAACAGCTGGCGGTAGTCGTCCCGGTTCTGTGCGGTGACCGCTTGGCCATCGAGCACGATACTCCCCGACTGTGGCGCATACAGGCCCAGCAGCAGTTTGATCAGGGTGGTCTTGCCACAGCCGTTCTCCCCGACGATGAACACGATATCGCCTTGCTTGATGCTCAGGTTCACCGGGCCCAGATGGAACGGTTCGCAGCCTTCGACCTTGGGGAAGGTGTAGCTGACATTCTTCAGTTCCAGCGACTGCAAGTGCTTGGCCGCGCTGCGTGCATCGTCCAGCAGCAGGTGAGGCTCAGGTGAAGAGAATTGCCTGGACAGCTCGGCGATGCGGCGGAATGCGATTTGCGCCTTGCTGATAATGGGCAGGGTGCTGATCAGGTGTTCCAGCGGGCCTTTCATGTACAGCAGGACCAGCACGAAACCACTGGTAACGGTCTTGTCGCCGCTGGGCCACAGCGACTGCAGGGTGAGGGCGAGGGCGATGACCACGAAGAACAGCATCGATCCCAGGGTCTTGGCCACCACGAAGGTGTTGATCGAGCGGACCTGGGTCGCGCAGATGCGGTTGGCGGTATCACGTATGCCATGGCTGAACATGCGTTTGCGGCGGGGGCGGTGGATGCGCAGTTCCTTGGCGCCTTCGGCGATTGCGTTGTAATGCTTCTGCAGCTCGTCCTCCGCTTCCCGTGCACCCTCGAAGCCGCGCATGCCCCAGGCGCGGGCGATGAACTGCATCACCGTGCCCAGGCCGATCGCCAGCAGAATGACCAGGAACATCGGCCATGACAGCTGCGCCAGGTAACCCAGGCAGCCCAGGGTCACTGTCAGGGAGATTGCCAGTGGCGCGAAGGCGAAGGCGAAATCGCTGATGGTGTCGACATCGTGGGTCAGCACCGGGATCAAGCGGTGGCTGCGGTAACGTTCGATCTGGTCGATAGGGGCCGACAAGACCTTTTCGCCCAGTTCGCGACGCAGCTTGGCGATGATGTGCTGGCCAACGTAGTTACTGCTCATGTCGGAGCAGATCGAGCTGAACAGGGCCAGCAGGCACAAGCCGGCAAAGCCGCTGACCATGCCCTGGGTCAAGCCTCCCTCACTGTGCAGGGCATTGTTGATGGTGGCCAACAGGGCGGTGACGCTGAGGCCACCGACCATGCCCAGGAGGACTGAAACCGTCACCAGGGGCCAGAAGGGTTTGAGCAGGCCGAACAGTTCCCTGACGGCGCCGCGAGGTTTAGTGGTCATGTGTTTCTCCCCGAGCACAGGCGCTCAATGGCCATCAGAGTTCGCGAACCACGCGGAAACCGAGGAAGTCTCCACGCACGTCCGGCGAGCGGTTGTTGCGGTTGCCCGAGCGTGAGAACACCGGGGCTTCACCCCAGTCGTTGCCACGCATCACGCGTTTTTCACAGTTGCCGGTGGTCCAGGCGCTGCCATCGGTGGGTGCGCCTTCGTAGCTGGGGTTCAGGCAGTCGGCGGTCCATTCGTAGACGTTGCCGTGCATGTCGTAGACGCCAAAGGCATTGGCGGGGTAGCTGCGGATAGGCGAGGTGTAGGAGTAGCCATCGGCAGGGCCGTAGGTGTTGGCATGTTGGGTGATGCTGTAGGCTTTCTCGTCATTGTTGTCGAAGGGAAACGGGAAGGGCCCGGTGGAACCGGCGCGCGCGGCATATTCGCGCTGTGCTTCGCTGATCATGCGGTAGTTGTGCCCGGTTTTTTTCGACAGCCATTTGGCGTAGTTGTCGACATCGAACCAACTCACGCACACCGCAGGTTGTTGCGGCCCTTGCTTGTAGGTCGGCTTGCTGGCCTTGCACAGGCGGCCAGGACGGGTGTCGCCATCGGCGATCTTCACCCCGGTCTCGCGGATGTAGGCATCCAGCTCGCCGGCGGTGACGTGGGAGCGGCTGATGGCGAACGGCTTGGCGAAGGTGACGGTGTGCTGAGGGCCTTCATCGTATTCGCGGCCGGTTTCGTTTTCGGGCGTCCCCATCACGAAGCTGCCTGCTGGCAACACCACCATCTGCGGGCAGTGTGGGCAGTCCTTGAACACGCTGCCCGGCTTGGGCGCATCCGCTGCCTGCGCAACGCCGCAGGCGAGCAGGCCGAGCAAGGCACTGACGCCTAGCGGGTACAGCGTGCGGGCCGGAAGCCTGGATGTGGTGGATAGAACGTGAGGCATGGCGAAGATTCCGTCAGCTGGTGGCTACAAGAAAGAGAAGGTTCAACTGCGCAGGCGTTGGCGCAGCACGTCGATCAGCCGATCAATCTCGGCTTCGGTGTTGAGCAGCCCGGGTGCCGTGCGCACGACAGGGCCGGCATCGCGCGCCACGGCATCGACGACGATGCGCTTGCTGTTGAGGTAGTTGGCCACCTCGTCGGCGTCCTGGTCTTTGATCCGGAAGAAGGTGAATCCGGCTGAATGACTGGCGTTTCGCGGCGTCACGAGTTGCACCGCTGGCAAGGTTTCTAGACCTTGGCGGAGATAGTCGTTGAGGGCGTGAATGCGCGCCTGGACTTGCGCTTTGCCCAGCTGCAGATGCAGATCGAACGCTTTGCCCAAGGCCCAGCGGTGCTCGAAGGCGTGATAGCCACCTGGGGTCATGGTGGTGGCGAAGTCCTCGTCTTCGGAAAAGGTCGCAATGGTCGGGTTCAGATCTTTGAGCGTGGTGGAGGCGGCGCAGATGATGCCGGTGCCCCGTGGGCCGAACATCCATTTGTGCGTGCCGGAAATGAAGTAGTCACAGTTCAGGTCGGCGAAGCGCATGTTCTCGACACCAAAACCGTGCACGCCGTCGATCACGTAGAGGATGCGATCACGTTCGTCGCGGTTGCGGTTGACTTCACGCAGCAGGGTGCCGATTTCGCCGACCGGCAGTTTCACGCCGCTGCCGGAATGCACCCAGGTCATGCCCAGCACCCGGGTCTGCGGGCGGATGGCGGCGGCGATGGTGCTCAGCACCTGGTCGGTACTGACCTTCCAGGGCTCTTCGAACAGGCGCAGCCGGCGTACCGGCGTGCCGTCACGTGCGGTACGAAAGTCCAGGGTATGGCGAGCTGCGGAGTGCTCGTGCACGGTGGTGAGGATTTCCTGCCCAGGCGCAAGCTTGAGACCGCCGTAAATCAGGCCCAGGCCTTCGGTGGTGCTGCCGGTGAGGGCAATCTGCCGAGGCGCGACTTCCAGGTAACGGGCCGCCGATTCGCGCACCTGGGCTTCATGCTTCCATTCTGACTGCGTGTCCCAATCGACCAGGCGGGCGGGATGCCGGTCGAACTGGGCGCGCAGGGCCTCGATGGCATCACGCACAGGTTTGGGGTGCGAGGTGATCAGAAAGTTGGCGAAGTGGGCGTAGCTTGGGTCCAGCTCGAACAGGTTGCGAAAGCCGGCCCACGTGTCGCCGGCAGCCGATTGCGTAACCTTGGCCTGGGTATTGGCTGACAGGTGCCCGGCCAGGGGCAGGCTGGCGGCCAGCAGGCCGGCCTGCTTGAGGAAAGTACGGCGATCGTTCATGCAGAGGCTCGCAGGTTCATCGGGCTGAGGTGACGTTGGGTTTGGCGACGCGTTGCACCTGCTCCCAGACCCGCAGGAAGTTGCCGCCCCACAGTTTGGCGATGTCGGCTTCGCTGTAGCCCCGTGTGATCAGCTCGGCGGTCACGTTGCGCGCCTCGCTGGCGTCATGCCAACCGGCGATGCCGCCGCCTTCGTTGAAGTCCGAGCTCAGGCCGACATGGTCGATCCCCACCTTGCGCACCGTGTAGTCGATGGCGTCGCCGTAATCCTTCAGCGTGGCCGGCGGCTCTTCATCGAGAATGGCGTAGAGCTCGTTGGCGTACTGGCCGACTTTCTGTTCCGGCCAGCCGGCGATGACTGGGTCGCCAGGCATCAACGCGTAGTTCAGGTTGGCCAGGGGGGGCAGGGCATAGCGGGCGCGCAGCTCGTTGAGCTTGGCCTGGGTCTGTGGGCTCAATGGCTTGAGGTAGGTGGAGAAGGCAACCAGCTGAATCACCCCGCCACTGTCCTTGATCAGTTGCATTTCCTTGTCGGACAGGTTGCGGTTGATATCGACCATCGCACGCGGGGCCGAGTGTGACGCGACCACCGGGGCGCGGCTGAGCTCGACCGCCTGGGTCAAGGCTTTGCTGGACATCTGCGAAACATCGATGATCACGCCCAGGTCGTTCAGCCGCTGAACCGCACGCTTGCCGATGGGAGACAGACCGTTCAATGCATCGGCGGTGTCGTTGAAGAACGGCAGCGGACGGGAGGAGTCGGCCCAGCTGTTGTTGCCCACGTAACTGAAGCCGAACATGCGCACCCCGCGCGCAGCCCAGCGGTCAAGTTGATCGAGGTCGTCGCCAAACGCGTAGGCATTGAGCATGCTGAGGAACACCGCGAACTTGCCTTCACCGTGCAGGCGTCGCAGGTCTTGCGGCGTGTAGGCGATGCCGACCTGCTCGGGGAAGTCGCGCAGCATGGCGTTGATGGCGTTGTAGCGCACCTCCTGGGTGTGCCGTGCTGCCTCGACGAAACCGGCAGTGGGGCGGTGCGGGCCATTATCGCCGGTCCACGATTCTGGCCAGGCGAAGATGGTCAATGCGGCAGAGGACAGGCGCCCGCGTGCGGCCTTGTTCAGGTCGAAGCGGCCGTGGCCGTCCTTGTCGGCCTCGTTGCCTTCGGTGCCGAACGTCAAAGGCAGCGTGACGTGGCTGTCGAACGAGACGATGCGCTCCTGCAGGTCGTTGGCTTGGCGCACCACCTCCCGTGGGTAGCCGGCGGGCGTGGTGAAGTAATGCCAGGCGCCCAGCCCGGCACCGGCGGCCACGGCCGCGGTCAGGCTGATGTACAGGGCTTTTTTCCAGCGTGGTGTCGTCATCTTGGTCTCAGTAGGTTCACCGTCGAGGGATGGGCACAGAGGCCGCCGCTACCTGGAGGGAACGAGCCCAGGGGATGGAAATTTAGCCGGCGGGCAAACGCCTGGCGGTGCCGGTCAAGGCCACGCACGGTGGTAAATTTCGCCCTGCCAGCAACGTTCTAGCCTTGGACGGGCCGTGCTCCATGGCCGCAATGAATGCGCAGGTAGTTGCAATGACGATTTCTCGACGCTGGTTCATCGCCGGTGTGGCATTGACGGGAGTAGCGGTACCGGGGGCGCTGTATCTGCAGCGCCAGCGGGCCGCCGAGGAGTTCCCGGAGACCCCAGGCGAGGCGGTGGTCGAGTTGGCTGACAGCCGCCTGCGGCAGTTGGGTGACACGCTGCGCGGCATCTGGCGCTGGACGGCGCTGGGGCGGGACGCCGGTTTACAGGGCTTGCCCGAGGGCGAGCTGGAATTGTTCCTTGATGTTGCACCGAGCGGGCGCGGCCTGCGCGGCTACCTCGACACAGCCGAACGCTTACGCAGTGAGGCGCAGCCGCGTTATCGGGTGGTCGGCGACCTGTTGGCGGACAAGCCGGGCACCTTGCGCTGGCGGTTGTTCTGCGATGAAGCGGGTGAGCAGCAGCCGCGCTACGAATGCCATATCGTCCTGGACGAAGTCTGGGGTGCCTTCGGTAATGCCGGGCCGACAACCCTCAATGGCCGTATCGCGTCACTGGACCGCTCACTGGCGCTGCCGCTGCAGGACAACCGTTTTCTGGCGCTCAAGCGGACCTTCCCGGAGGCCCGCGAGCGTACGCCACTGTCGCCGCAGTTGCTGGCCTGGCTGATTGCGCCCGAGCATCGGTTGTTTCACCAGCTCTGGCACGCTTCGCGGGACAAGTGGCACAAGCTCGACGACGACAAGCACGCTGCCCTGCGAGGCCTCGGTTGGCAGCCCGGCCCGCGCGATCGGGAGCGTGATGCGCGCGGCCGGCACAAGGACCGCAACGGCTCGGGCGAGGATTTTTTCTTCATGCACCGGCATATGCTGCGCGCCGCCCGTGCCATTCAGCCGTTGCCCTCGTGGACACGGTTCCCGCTGCCGCAACCGGAGCTTGAGCGTGATCGCGCCGGTTTCGCCCGCTACTTCGACAACCATGACGGCACCGCACTGCCGCCCACCTGGCTGGCGCCGGGGGATGCCGAATACACCCAGTGGGTGCGGGACATCAAGAGCCCGGACACCCTGCATGGCAACTTCCAGGTTTGGGAGTCGCGTTACAGCGACCCGGATTACCTGAGCACCTTGACCCTTGGGCAGTTCGGCTCGGAAGTGGAGCTGGGCCTGCATGACTGGCTGCACATGCGTTGGGCATCGGTACCGCGCGACCCGGCCAATGGCATGCCGGTGCCGATGGCGCGTACGCCGAACGATTTCGCCGAACGCTGGTATGGCGCCGAGAACGACTTCCTTGGCGATCCGTTTTCATCCCATGTGCACCCGGTGTTCTGGCACTTTCATGGCTGGATCGACGACCGTATCGAAGATTGGTTCCGCGCCCACGAGCGGCTGCACCCCGGTGAAGTGCGGCGCATGGAGGTCAACGGTGTGCCGTGGTTCGCGCCAGGGCGCTGGGTGCAGGTGGCCGACCCGTGGCTGGGGCCGGACACCCACGGTTGCTCTAACGTCCCAGGGCTGCGGCCAGGGCGCAGCGTGGAAATGGACCCGGAGACCATGAAGCTGGCAATGCGCATCATCTATGGCGATGACGACATCTTTGCCAAGCTGCGGCCGAAGGTGCCGCAACGGCCTTGGTATGCGCGCAATCTCAAGCTGGCTGGGCAGCCACGGTAAGCGCAGTGTTAGTGCTGTGGGAGCAATTGTCTTGTTCAAAATCTAAAAGCTGACGCAATCCAGTGGGAGCGGGCTCGTCCCGCGAACACGGGCAAAGCCCGTGCCATACAGCGCGGTGCGTTCTTCGCGGGGCAAGCCCGCTCCGGCACCGACCGTGCAAGCTCCCAATAGACGTCAGTGCGGTTCCACCTGCCAGCCGCCTCCCAATGCTTTGTACAACGCCACGCTGCCCTGCAGGCGAGCCAGGCGCAGTTGTGCCTGCTGATCCTGCGCCAGGTACAGTGTGCGCTGCGTCTCCAGCACGGTCAGCAGTGTTTCGGCGCCGGCGCCATAGCGTTGCTGCGCCAGATCGAAGGCCTGGCGTGCCTGCTGCACTTCTTCGTCCTGCCACTGCCGTTGACGCTCCACGCCCTGGATGGCATTGAGGGCCTTTTCGACATCGGCGAAGCCAGCCAGGATGCTGCTGCGATAGTTTTCCAGCAATTCGTCCTGCTCGGCTTCGGCCAGCGCGCGCGAGGCACGTAACCGTCCATTGTTGAAAATGGGTGCGACCAGGCCGGCGGTGAGCGTATAGAAGGCGCTGTCGAGCACCTGGGCGAAGGTGTCCGCGCCCGTACCCAGGCTGGCACCGAGGGTGACTTTTGGCAGCATCGCAGCCCTGGCCACTTGCACATTGGCGTTGGCGGCTGCCAAGCGGGCCTCGGCGGCAGCGATGTCCGGCCGCCGGGTCAGCAGCTCGCTGGGCATGCCGCTGTCGATGCCTGGCCAGTGCAACGTGGCGATTGCCTGGCGGCTGGCAGGCAAGGCCTGCACCGGGTCACCGAGCAGGGTGGCGAGGGTGACGCGGTTGTCTTGCCGCTGCTGTTCGAGCAGCGGTACCTGGCGTTCCTGGGCGGCCACCAGGCTGCGCTGCTGGGCCAGCTCCAGGCGGGTGGCCGAGCCCGCGCGCTGGCGGGTTTCGACCAGGTTCAGCACGTCGCGTGCATTGCGCAGATTCAGGCGGGCGATACGTAATTGTTCATCCAGCGCCAGGCCTTGCAGATAACTGTTGGCAACAGCGCTGACCAGGGTGAGTTCCACCGTCTGGCGGTCGTAGCGGCTGGCGTCGAGGCCGTGCAGGGCGTTGTCGCGCGCGGCTCGCAGGCCGCCCCAGAAATCAAGTTCGTAGCTGGCGGTGAGTTGTAGGGCGAACGTGCTGTAGGTGGGCGCTTCTTTACTGACATCCAGCACGTTGTTGCCTGGCCCGTGCAGCAGCCGCTGCCGGCTGCCGTCGAGGCCCAACTGCACCTCGGGCAGCAACGGCGCCCCGGCGATCACTGCGCGGGCCTGGGCCTGGCGCACACGGGCGGTGGCGGCGGCAAGGTCATGGGCATTGTGCCGGGCGCGTTCGACCAGCTGGTCCAGCTCGGTGCTGGCAAATGTCCGCCACCAGTGTGCCGAGGGCGAGCCCGCCGAGGGCAGGGTGGTTTCACCTTGCCAGGCCTGCGGTGCAGCAATACCGCTGGTCGGGGCGGGTGGAGTACTGCAGGCGCTGAGGCCCAGGCAGAGGGTCAACAGGCTGATACGGCTTGGCAGGGTCATGGATTATTCGCTGGTAAGGGCTTTCACCGGGTCGAGTCGGGCGGCTTTGCGTGCTGGCATGAAGCCGAACACGATGCCGGTCACCACGGCGCAGGCGAAGGCGCCGAGCATGGCAGGCAGGGCAAAGGCCACGGCGATGTCGGCCAGCATCAACCCGCCGCCGATGGCCAGGGCCAGGACGATGCCGCTCAGGCCGCCGACCATCGACAGCATCACCGCCTCGCTGAGGAACTGGCGCAGGATGTCGCGCTGACGAGCGCCGGTGGCCATGCGAATGCCGATCTCGCGAGTGCGCTCGCGCACGGTCATGAGCATGATGTTCATCACCCCGATCCCCCCGACCAGCAGGGAAATGGCGGCGATCGCGCCGAGCATGAGCGACAGGCTGTTCTGGGTACGCGCTTCGGCCTGGATCAGTGCGGCGTCGTTGGTCAGCTCGAAGTCGTGGCGGCCCTGATGGCGCTGGCGCAAGAGCTGGTCGATGGCCGCTTCGGCGTCGTTGACCTGTGCTGAATCGCGCGCCGCAACGGTGATGTAGTCCGGGTCGCGTTGCCCAAACAGGCGGATTGCCGCTGCGGTGTAGGGCACCACGATGCGTCCGTCGCTGTCCTGGTCGCCGGAGCTGGCCCCTTTGCCGGCGAGCACACCGACCACCTGGAACGGCACGTTGCCAATCAGCAGGTATTGGCCGATCGGGTTGGCCTGATTGCCGAGCATCTTTTCCCGTACCTTCTGGCCGATGACCGCCACGGCCGCACCGCTGGCCTCGTCGGCCTCGCTGAAAAACGCGCCTTCGACCACTGGCCAGTTGAAGATTTCCTCGAACCAGGTGTTGTTGCCGCCCACGTAGAACACCTGGCTGTTGTTGTGCTGACGCACCATCAGTTTTTCGCCGATGATCGGCATGATGTGTTTGACCTGCGGCAGTTCGCCGATGGCAGCGACGTCGTCGAGGGTAACGGTGCCAGCCGGCTCGCCGAGTGTCGCGGGCTTGCCATTGAGGTAAAGGATGTTTGAGCCGAAGGCGGCCATCTGGGCCATGACCTGACGTTTGCTGCCCTCGCCGACGGCCAGCATGACCACCACCGAAGCAACGCCGATGACGATGCCGAGCAGGGTCAGGGCGGTGCGGAAGCGGTTGATCCACATCACCCGCCAAGCGGCCTGGAGTGCTTCGAGCAGCTCGCCTTTCCAGGCCCCGCGCAGGTTCGCGCCGCGGTCCAGGCGTTGGCGCAACTCATTGGCCTGCAGGCCCGGATGGGCGTCGAATGCGCTTTGCTCGCTGGCCGAGTCGCTGGTTTTGAGGCCATCGCGAATCTCGATGACACGGTGCGCACGCGCTGCCACTTCACGGTCGTGGGTGATGAGGATGATCACATGACCCTGGCTGGCCAGTTCATCCAGCAGCGCCATGACTTCGCGGCCACTGTGGCTGTCGAGCGCGCCGGTAGGCTCGTCGGCGAGGATGATGTGGCCGCCGTTCATCAGTGCGCGAGCGATCGAAACCCGTTGTTGCTGGCCGCCGGACAACTGATGGGGGCGGTTGCCGGTGCGGCTGGCCAGGCCCAGGCGTTCGAGCAGGGCGGTGGCACGGGCGTGGCGCTCGGCGGCTGGGGTGCCGGCATAGATAGCAGGCATTTCGACGTTTTCCTGGGCTGACCCGGAAGGAATCAGGTGATAACCCTGGAACACGAAGCCGAACGCTTCACGGCGCAGCCAGGCCAGTTCGTCGCTGTCCAGCTCGGCCACGTCCTTGCCGGCAAAGCGGTAGCTGCCGGAGGTCGGACGATCGAGGCAGCCGAGGATGTTCATCAGCGTCGACTTGCCGGAGCCGGATGCGCCGACGATGGCGACGAACTCGCCCGGGTGGATGCTCAGGCTGATGCCGCGCAGCACGTCCACCTTGGGCGTGTCGAGGCCGCCGTACGACTTGCGGATGTCGAGCAGTTCGATCAGGGGCGTGGTCATTCAACCTCCACTGATCGCGCTGGCGCCGATCACCAGGCGATCGCCTTCGCTGAGGCCGTCGACGACCTGTATCCGCAGGCGATCGCTGAGGCCGGTACGTACCTGGCGCTCGTGGACTTTGCCGTCCTGGTCGAGCACCCGGGCCAGGCTCATGCCACCGTGGTCATCCAGTGCCGCCAGCGGCACGGTCAACACCTGGCTGGCCTGGCCGGCGACGAAGAACACCTGGGTGGTCATTTCAGCCATCAACGCGCCATCCGGATTGTCGACGTCCAGCAGTACCGTGTACTGCACCACTTGGCTGCCGGTGGCGCCACTGGTGGCGCTGACCGGGCTGCCGCCGCCACGGCTGGTCTGTTCCAGCGGTTTGGGCGGGATGGGCAGGATCTGCCGTACGGTGCTGGCCCAGCGACGCTTGCCCCCGGACAGGGTGGTGAAATAGGCGGTCATGCCGGGCTTGACCTTGCCGATATCGGCTTCGGACACCTGCGCCCAGACCGTCATCGGCGAAAGCTTGGCGATACGCAGGATCAAGGGTGTTTGCTGCTGGGCATTGAGGGTCTGGCCTTCGCGGGCATCCACCGCGACCACCGTACCGTCCATCGGCGCGTAGATGCGTGTGTAACCCAACTCGGCCTCGTCGCTGCGCAGGCTGGCCTGTGCCTGGCTGATCTGTGCCCGGAACATCTCGATGCGCGTCTGGGTCACTTTCAGTTGAGCATCGGCGGCCTGCAGGTCTTCGTCGCGGGTGGCGCCTGCGGCGGCTAGCTCACGCTGGCGCTTGAGCTGCTGCTGGGCAAGCTGGAACTGGGCGCGCTGTTCGGCCAGTTGCGCCTTGAGGTTGTCGATCGAGAAGCGCCCAGCGTCGAGGCGGGCTTGTTGGGTGGAAGGATCGATTTCCACCAGCAACTGACCTTGGCGCACTGGGTCGCCGGCTTCCACGTGGAGCTTGCGGATCTGCCCCGAGGCCTGGGCGCCGACGTCGACATAGCGCCGGGGCTGCAAGGTGCCAAGGGCGGTGACACTGCTTTCGATGTCGGCACGGGTGACCGTGACGGTATTGACCGGCAGTGCGCCGAACGGCAGCGCTTTCCAGGCCAGCAGGCTGCCCAGGCTCAGCAGGCCGAGGCCTGCGAGGACAAGGCGACGGCGGATTGGGGTTTCACGACTCATGAGGACTTCCAGCCGGAGTAATGGCCGCACGCTGGAAATCGTGGCGTGCAGGGAGGTCCCCGATAGACGAAGGAAAGTTGACGGGATTTAGCGAGGGCGCAGTCGAGCCCGTCATGTTGCTGAGAATAATTATAATTTGTAAGATCGCACGCTGATATCACTCAGCCCACGGCCTTGTCGGCCCAGGCTGCTAAGGACGATCCAGGTGCCGCCGTGGAACACTACTATCGCGAATTGGTGAATTTCCTGTGCGCGCGCCTTGGCAGTCGTCAAGCGGCCGAGGATGTTGCACACGATGCTTATCTGCGGGTGCTTGAGCGCACCGATGCGCAGCAGATCGAACACCCGCGTGCCTTCCTTTATCGCACCGCGCTCAACCTGGTGGTCGATCGGCACCGGCGCCACCTGGTCCGGCAGGCCGAACCGCTGGACGTGCTCGACCAGGATGAACGCTGGCACACGCCGGCTTTTCCCCAGGACATGCAGTTGGATCAACGACTGATGCTGATGCAGCGTGCACTGGCGGAGTTGAGCAAACCCTGTCGCGACAGCTTCCTGCTACGCAAGCTCGATGGCCTTTCGCACCAGCAGATTGCCGAGCAACTGAGTATCTCCCGTAGCCTGGTGGAAAAGCACATTGTCAATGCCATGAAGCATTGCCGTGTGCGTATGCGCGAATGGGAATCCTGAAAAACGGGTGAAGACCCGGTGAAAATTCTGTGTGCTGGCAACTTGATTTCTAAGTGTTTCACGACAACTATCTAAATTGACCCCTCCAGGTGTTCGACCCTGGTGGTTGCCTGTTGCTGGCGCAGTTTGGTCAGGGAGCGTGCCCTATTTACCTGACTGCCCAGGTCCGCCAATGACCAACAAGACCCTGCGCATCCTGATTGCCGACGAGCACCCGTACCAGCGCTTGCAGCTGGAGAAACTGCTCAATGGCCTGGGCTATTACCGGATCGCCCCGGTGGAGAGCTTCGATGAGCTGCAGCGCCTGGTGCATTGCGCGCTGCAGCCGTTCAATCTGCTGGTAGGCAATATCGAGCTGGCCAGCCATGCTGGGGTCGACCTGGCGCGCTTTTGCCGGGTCAGCGCGCAGATCCAGCATGCGCTGCTGTATCATTCGCGTAACCTGAAGGTGCCAGCAGTGCCGCAGACCGAGCGCCAGGCGGTGAACGTGAGCTTGCCGCAGGTGCCGGACAATGAGGCCCTGGAGGCTTTCATGGCGATCATCGATGCACCGATACTGATCGGCAAGCTGCCCTTGCCGCCGGGGCTTGCTGGCGGCGGGCCAGCGGCCTATCCGCGCAGGAACTTCGCCCATACGGTGTTCCACCGTTAGCAGGGGCGGGCGGGGCAAGGCGGCGAGCATTTGCTATCCTCCTGCCCTTTGCCGATTTGCGGACCCCTGCCATGACTGCCATCGATACCGCTCGCCCGCCCCGGTTCAGCCGTGGCGACCACCGGACCCTTGGCCTGGCGGCGCTGGGCGGCGCGTTGGAAATCTACGATTTCATCATCTTCGTGTTCTTTGCCCTGACCCTCAGCCAACTGTTCTTTCCACCTGAAATGCCCGAGTGGCTGCGCCTGCTGCAGAGCTTCGGGATTTTTGTCACCGGCTACCTGGCGCGGCCGCTAGGTGGCATCGTCATGGCGCACTTCGCCGATCACCTGGGGCGTAAGCGGGTGTTCAGCCTGAGCATCCTGATGATGGCCCTGCCATGCCTGCTGATCGGGGTAATGCCGACCTATGCCGACATCGGCTATGCGGCGCCGCTGATTCTGCTGGCGTTGCGCATTCTGCAGGGCGCCGCGGTTGGTGGTGAAGTGCCGAGCGCCTGGACGTTCGTTGCCGAGCACGCACCGCAAGGGCGGCGCGGTTATGCCTTGGGCTTCCTGCAGGCTGGATTGACCTTTGGTTACCTGTTGGGGGCGCTGACGGCAACGCTGTTGGCCCAAGCCTTTACCGCGCAGGAAATTCTCGATTACGCCTGGCGCTACCCGTTCCTGCTCGGTGGCGTATTTGGCGTGATCGGCGTATGGCTGCGCCGCTGGCTGAGTGAAACACCGGTGTTTCTTGCCTTGCGCGAGCGCAAGGAGCAGCCGGTGGCGTTCCCGCTGCGGCGTGTGCTGGGCGAGCACCGCGCGGCACTGATCCCCGCCGCGCTGCTGACCTGCGTACTGACCTCGGCAGTGGTGGTGCTGGTGGTGATCACCCCGACGGTGATGCAGCAGCGCTTCGGCATGACGGCGGGACACACCTTTGCCCTGAGTAGCGCAGGCATCGTCTTCCTCAACATTGGCTGCGTGCTGGCCGGGCTGCTGGTCGATCGCCTGGGCGCCTGGCGGGCGCTGATGATCTACAGCCTGCTTTTGCCACTGGGCATCGGTGTGCTGTACGCCAGCCTGGTGGGGCAGTGGGGCATGACCTGGCTGGCCTATGCGCTGGCTGGGCTTTCGTGCGGTGTGGTAGGGGTCGTGCCCTCGGTGATGGTCGGGTTGTTTCCGGCAGAAATTCGCGTGTCGGGAATTTCTTTTACCTACAACGTCGCCTATGCGCTATGGGCCAGCACTACGCCGCTGGCGTTGATCGCGCTGATGCCATGGAGCCCGTGGGTGTGCGTTGGTTTCTGTCTGATCATGGGCATGGTCGGCCTGCTGACAGCGATCTCTTTCGGGCGCCGTGATCGAGCGTTGATGGTGCAGTGCCCGACGTCTTGATCCCACCGTACCCGACATAGGTTTCATGCAACCGCACGAGACTTGGCTGACAGCCTGCCAATCAAGGCATGGGTAGCTTGCCAGGGTCCAAATCACTGGACTCTGTACCCATGCCAGAGGAGGCAAGCAGCATGTATGGATTTACTGTGGAATGGCAGGCGCGCAGCCAACTACCGGAGATACCGCCGGACATGTTGTTCGCAGGCATTTCCAGAAAAATGCGGGAAACGGAGCAGGTGCTGACCCCGATGATCAGCTGGGGAAAAAACCGGGCTTATGTGTTTGATGACCGCGTGCTGCATCAGCATGCATGGCTGGTGGTCTACGGCGAGGGCGGGCAGATCACCGGCGGCCATCACCTCACAGACTTTCGGCACATCCATGACATCAAAGAATCGCCCAAAGGCGTAGCGTTGGATCTGTATGACGCCAGCGGCCGCTGGGTCGAAATCTCCCACATGCTACTCGATTCATTGGATGGAAAGCAGCGTCGGGGGGATGAGCTTGAAGGTTTGCCTGTGGGTATCCCCTTTTGCCTGAGCAATGGGCACGATGTCCTGACAGTGGACAAAGGTGGCGTTCGCGTTGCTGTGGCAGCCGATGCGCTGGCGGCGAGTTGGTTGTTCAAGGACGGTCGCCTGATCAATCTTGAGACGCGTCAAGCGCTTGGTATGGGCATACGGCCATTGCCCGAGGCACAGGAAGCGGACCATTGGCATCTGTCACCCGCAGGTGAGCTGAACTACGGCGACGGTGCCCGCGAACTGCTTGCCGATCCTCTCACCGGGGACGTTCGACTGCAGGCTCGCAGCGAGGCGGCGGCCGTCACGAAATGGAAGGTGAAATGGCCGGGTCAGGTGGCCCGAAGCAAAACCTCAGGCCTGCTGATCAGCAAGCTGGAGATTCATGTACAGGTGGCCAATGAATACGGAGCGGGCACCAACGACAAGATCTGGTTCTCGATCAATGGCAGCCCGAGGCATCAATACTTGGCCGAGGACTTCGAATACAACTCCATGTTGCTGGTTACTGTCGATCTGCCCACGATGTTCCCTGGTCAATCCATATTCGCAGACGACTTGGACAGCGTCGAACTGTATCAGGAGAATAGGGGTGGTTTCGGCTCGGCTTGGCGCATGAGCTCCATGGACATCGTGGTCAATGACCACATGATCAATCGCATATTGGGGTCCGACAGCCCCTGGTTGCTTCCCACCAAGGAGGCGAATTGGACCGGTAAGGTGAATTGGCTCGACTGGCGGCAGGAACATGGCTATACACCGCTGGATTATGCGGGCAATACCTACCCGGTCAATTGGAAGCCTGCGATTGCGGACTGGTTGGCCTGGCGTTCGTATGATCCGGCGAGCATCGAGGGTGTATGTCAGCTGATCGGCGTGTCTGGCGGACAGCTTCTCGCCTACGATCTGAAGGGCAAGCACCCGGTATATCTCAAGCCCAATACGGAAAATGACGCCTATACCTGGGTTTACACACCCCAGGGCAGCATCATCGTCAAACACTGGGATAAGGGCGCCTCACGTGACCAGTATATCCGCCACAGCCAGCTGGGCGCGGGAAAGCCAGTGGTGTGCGCGGGGGAGCTCACTATCCGGCGTGAGACCTCCCATCTGGCAGTGCAGGATCTACTGGGAATGATCAATGACGCGTCAGGGCACTATCAGCCCGATGGCGGGGCATGTCTTGGGCATGTGCTCGAACGGCTCGCCCAACTGGGCTTCGACACCTCCGTCACGCAGGTCCACACCAGGAACGGACCCTTTGAGCCCACCTCATCGAACATAGAAAATTCGGCAGCCTGAATGGCCTGCTCGTAAAAAAGCCCCCAGGCTCGCGCGCTGAGGGCTTTTGGCAGAGGGTGGGGCTTACATGTTGGGGTAATTCGGCCCGCCAGCGCCTTCAGGGGTGACCCAGGTGATGTTCTGGGCCGGATCCTTGATGTCGCAGGTCTTGCAGTGCACGCAGTTCTGCGCGTTGATCTGGAAGCGCTTGTTGCCGTCTTCCTGGGTGACCACTTCGTACACGCCCGCCGGGCAGTAACGCTGCGCCGGTTCGTCGTACAGCGGCAGGTTGCTGGCGATCGGGATGTTCGGGTCGGTCAGCTTCAGGTGGCAGGGTTGTTCCTCTTCGTGGTTGGTGCTGGAGAGGAATACCGAGCTGAGCTTGTCGAAGCTGAGCTTGCCGTCCGGTTTCGGGTAGTCGATTTTTTTCGAGTCGGCCGCGAGCTTCAGGCAGGCATAGTCTGGCTTGGTGTCGTGCAGGGTGAACGGCAGTTTGCCGCCGAACCAGTTCTGGTCGACGTAGTTGAATGCGCCACCGAGCAGCGGGCCGAACTTGTGCAGCGCCGGGCCAAAATTGCGGCTGGCGAACAGTTCTTCATGCAGCCAGCTGGCCTTGAAAGCCTCGACGTAGGTGTTGAGTGCGTCGCCGCCTTCACTGCCGGCGATCAACGCGTCGGCTACAGCTTCGGCCGCGAGCATGCCGGACTTCATCGCCGTGTGGCTGCCCTTGATCTTGGAGAAGTTCAAGGTACCCAGGTCGCAACCGATGAGCGCGCCGCCATTGAACACCATCTTCGGCAGCGAATTCAGGCCGCCCTTGCAGATGGCCCGGGCGCCGTAGCTGATGCGCTTGCCGCCTTCGAGGTATCGCTTCATCACCGGGTGGTGCTTGAGGCGCTGGAATTCGTCGAATGGCGACAGGTACGGGTTGGCGTACGACAGGTCGACGATCAGGCCGACCACGACCTGGTTGTTTTCCAGGTGATAGAGGAACGAGCCACCGGTGTTGTCGGCGCTCACCACGTCCAGCGGCCAACCGGCGGTGTGCACCACCAGGCCTTGCTCGTGCTTGGACGGGTCGATTTCCCAGATTTCCTTGAGGCCGATGCCGTAGTGCTGGACGTCGGACTCGCTGTCAAGGTTGAAGCGCTTGATCAGCTGCTTGCCGATATGGCCGCGGCAACCTTCGGCGAACAGGGTGTACTTGGCGCGCAGTTCCATGCCCGGGGTGTACAGGCCGTCTTTCGGATTGCCTTCACGGTCGACACCCAGGTCACCGGTGACGATGCCACGCACCACGCCGTTGTCGTCGAACAGCGCTTCCTGGGCGGCGAAGCCCGGGTAGACTTCCACGCCGAGGTTCTCGGCCTGCTGGGCCAGCCAGCGGCACAGATTGCCCAGCGAGATGATGTAGTTGCCGTGGTTATGCATGGTCTTGGGCACGAACAGGTCTGGAACCTTGGTCGAGCTGCCAGCATCCTTGAGCACGTAGATGTCGTCGCGCTTCACTTCGGTGTTCAAGGGGGCGCCGAGTTCTTTCCAGTCGGGGAACAGCTCGTTCAGGGCGCGTGGCTCGAACACCGCGCCGGAGAGGATGTGGGCGCCGACTTCGGAGCCTTTCTCGACCACGCAGACGCTGATCTCGCTACCGGCTTCGGCGGCCTTCTGCTTCAGGCGGCAGGCGGCTGACAGGCCCGCCGGGCCAGCGCCGACGATGACCACGTCGAATTCCATGTATTCGCGTTCCACTGGTTCTCTCCTACTCATCAAGGCTCGTGCTGTTGCTAGGTCTTATGGGTGTGGGGTGATCATGCGCACCGCGCTTCACGGGAGCGGAGCTGTAGCAGCGCAGAGGATGGACTACACCGTTTTGTCTTGGCCGCGCATTATATCTACACCACTTGGCGGGTCCAATACAAACGTTTGTTTGAATTTGCCGCAGGCCAGTAAAATCACAGGAACGCGGCTGAAGGGTGACCGATTTGCCGTATTGACCGGATGGGGTGTTGCGGTCAAGATACGAGCGGTTTTACGTTCGCCGTGGGCTTGCAGCCGGGCGCAGGTACACCTCTAAAAACCAGGTGTGGAGCAGGGTTTTCAGGCCAATTCACGGTTTGTAGTGGAGTTTACACGCCACCACAGAAAATGACCCGCGGGTATTTGCCGCAACAGTCCCAATAAGACTGCGTGGTCATCCTGAAGTTTGCCCCTCCCGGTACGTTTTTAGAGGTGCCCTTGTACCCACGCGCATCGCAGGGCTCTGCCCCAGGCGACTATCTATTCACCGGAGAGTAACGAGGAATCCATGAAGGTTCTTGTAGCTGTCAAACGAGTGGTCGACTACAACGTCAAGGTTCGCGTCAAAGCGGACAACTCCGGCGTCGACCTTGCAAACGTCAAGATGTCCATGAACCCCTTCTGCGAAATCGCCGTGGAAGAGGCCGTACGCCTGAAAGAAAAAGGCGTGGCGAGCGAGATCGTGGTCGTCTCCGTCGGCCCGACCACCGCCCAGGAGCAGCTGCGTACCGCGCTGGCACTGGGTGCCGATCGTGCCATTCTGGTCGAAGCCGCCGATGAGCTGAATTCCCTGGCTGTGGCCAAGGCGCTGAAGGCCGTTGTCGATAAAGAGCAGCCGCAGCTGGTCATCCTCGGCAAGCAGGCCATCGACAGTGACAACAACCAGACCGGCCAGATGCTGGCCGCGCTGACCGGCTATGCCCAGGGTACCTTCGCCTCCAAGGTCGAAGTCGCTGGCGACAAGCTGAATGTCACCCGCGAAGTCGACGGCGGCCTGCAGACCGTTGCCCTGAACCTGCCGGCCATCGTCACCACCGACCTGCGCCTGAACGAACCGCGCTACGCGTCGCTGCCGAACATCATGAAGGCCAAGAAGAAGCCGCTGGAGACTGTTGCTCCAGATGCGCTGGGCGTATCGCTCGCCTCCACCAACAAGACCCTGAAAGTCGAAGCGCCTGCTGCCCGCAGCGCCGGCATCAAGGTCAAATCGGTGGCCGAACTGGTCGAGAAGCTGAAGAACGAAGCGAAGGTAATCTAAATGACTATCCTGGTTGTCGCTGAATACGAAGCCGGTGCCGTAGCCCCGGCCACCCTGAACACTGTCGCCGCTGCCGCCAAGATTGGTAGTGATGTGCACGTGCTGGTCGCTGGCCAGAACGTCGGTGGCGTTGCCGAATCCGCTGCCAAGATCGCTGGCGTGGCCAAGGTGCTGGTTGCCGATAACGCTGCCTACGCCCACGCTTTGCCAGAGAACGTCGCGCCGCTGATCGTCGAGCTGGCGAAGGGTTACAGCCACGTGCTGGCCCCGGCCACCACCAACGGCAAGAACATCCTGCCGCGCGTTGCCGCGCTGCTGGACGTCGACCAGATCTCCGAGATCATCTCGGTCGAATCCGCCGACACCTTCAAGCGCCCGATCTACGCCGGTAACGCCATTGCCACCGTGCAATCGAGCGCTGCGGTCAAGGTCATCACCGTGCGTACCACCGGCTTCGACGCTGTCGCTGCCGAAGGTGGCTCGGCTGCCGTCGAGGCGGTGGGCGCCGCGCACAATGCCGGCGTCTCTGCCTTCGTCGGTGAAGAACTGGCCAAGTCCGACCGCCCAGAACTGACCGCTGCCAAGATCGTCGTCTCCGGTGGCCGTGGCATGGGCAACGGTGACAACTTCAAGCACCTGTACAGCCTGGCCGACAAGCTCGGCGCCGCCGTCGGCGCCTCGCGCGCTGCGGTCGACGCAGGCTTCGTGCCCAACGACATGCAGGTCGGCCAGACCGGCAAGATCGTTGCGCCGCAGCTGTACATCGCCGTTGGTATTTCCGGCGCGATCCAGCACCTGGCCGGCATGAAAGACTCCAAGGTGATCGTTGCGATCAACAAGGATGAAGAAGCGCCGATCTTCCAGGTAGCCGACTACGGCCTGGTCGCTGACCTGTTCGAAGCGGTTCCAGAGCTGGAAAAGCTGGTCTGATCCGCCTGCTTCACTTATAAAGAAGCCCGGCCCTTGTCATGGGGGTCGGGTTTTTTTATGCGGGCAAGGAGTGAAGGATGGCGTTTCGCAAAGCAGGCAAGGTGCTGGCATGCACGGTAGCGATGCTTTCGCCGCTGGCGATGGCTGCTAGCAAGTGTGAGCGCCTGGTGGCGACCGGCAGCCCGGATGCACCGCCTTATTCCTGGCAAGACCCGAAGGACCCGAAACACCTGATTGGCGCCAACGTTGACCTGTTGCGCCAGGTGGCCGGTGAGCTGGGCGTCAAGGTCGAGGTGCTGAATGCCGGGAGGCGTGACCAAGCGCTGGAAGAGGTGCGCAGCGGGCGCATGGACCTGCTGCTCGATACGCCGATGCAGGTAGAGCAACTGACCGCGCTGGACTACATTCATCCGCCCTTGCAGCTCAACGAGTACCTTGTCTGGACCCGACATGACGCCGAGGTGACCTTCGAAGGCCCTGCCGACCTGGCCAACTACCAGGGCAGTCTTTCGGAGCGCGCCCGTTTGACTCCAGCGTTCAGCGCTTTCGCCAAAAGCCAGCTGAAGCTGGAACCGGCCCAGAACCTCACCCAGGCATTCCAGAAATTGGTGCTGGGCCAGGTCGATTACGTACTGGCCGGGCGTTATTCGGGCATGGCCATGACCCAGAGCCTGGGCATGGGCAATAACCTGATCGCGCGTGGCCTGCCGGTGGATCGGCCAGGGCTGTATCTGGCGGTCTCACACAACTCAGCATGCAATGACAGCTGGTTGCGTGGGCAACTGGCAAAAAAACTGACAGAATTGCCGATCTCCGGGGCGTCTGAAGCCGTGCTGCAACGTAATGTCGAGCGCTGGAAAGCGCAGATGCAGGTGCAGGCGAGCGCCCCCAAACAGTAGGAAGAGTGCGTGAGAACCCAATCACTGATCCTTGCCGTGGCCATGCTCGGCCTGGCCGGCTGCGCCAATGACCCGGCGCCCAATGAGCAGATGCGTATTTCCGAGCAGGCGCTGGACCAGGCCAAGGCGGTCGGCGCCACCGACCAGGTCGACGAACTGAAGCTGGCCGAAGACAAACTCGCCCGGGCCAAGACCAACATGCTCACCGAAGACTACCGCGACGCGCGCATGCGCGCAGAGCAGGCCGAATTGGATGCGCGCCTGGCCGAGGCGCGCGTGTTGAACCAGAAGAGCGACGAGCAGCTTGATGCCTTGCAGTCGCGGGTCAAGCGCTTGCGTAAGCAGTTGGAGGTGCAGCCATGATACGTTTCAAACCCATGGCTGCATTGACACTGCTCGCGCTTGCGGCTGGTCTGCAGGGCTGTGCAAGTCAGCGCAGCGAGGCGGCGCTGGACGATGCCACGGCGGCGTTCCAGAAGGTCAAGGATGATTCAGATGTGCTGCGCAGTGCGCCGCGAGATGTGATCCGTGCCGGTGAATCGCTGGCCCGTGCCGAACGTTTGTCCAGCTACATCGGCACAGGCGCCGATGTGCGCCACTATGCCTACTTGAGCCAGCGCTACAGCGAGATCGCCAGTGAGCACGCCAAGTTGGCACTGAACCAGGAGCGCATCGCCAAGCTGGATCTCGAGCGCCAGCGTCTCCAGTTGGCTTTGCGCGAGGCCAAGCTGGCCAGCGTGCAGCAACAGGGCAAGTGGGTCGAAACGCAAATCGCTGCACTGGCCTCGGAACAGGCTGACCGGGGTCTGGTCATGACCTTGGGTGATGTGCTGTTCGACACGGGTCGTGCGGACCTCAAGAATTCAGCCAGCCGCACCGTGCTCAAGCTGGTGCAATTCCTCCAACTCAACCCGCGCCGCATCGTGCGGATCGAGGGTTATGCCGACAACACCGGGGCACCGGAGGATAACCTCAAGCTGTCGCGTGATCGGGCGCAAGCGGTAGCCGACATGCTGGTCGATCTCGGTATCAACGAGAAGCGCCTGCAGGTCGAAGGCTACGGCGATCAGTATCCGATCGAGGCCAATGCCTCGGAGCGGGGCAGGGCGCAGAATCGTCGGGTGGAAATCGTCTTTTCCGACGACAAGGGTAAGCTCGCGCCAGCGCGCTGATCGTTGATCAGATCTGGGACCGCATTGCGGTCCCTTTTTTTTGCCAACGCGTAAAGGGTTAATCGTTTCTACAGATGCCACGTAACTGTAATGTCGACTATTCTGCAATCTGTCCCAGTACACTTAGAAACTGTTACGGTATGCTCTACCGTCAGTGAGACGTACAAAAACAACGAGCCGCCCGTCATGACCAACCTGCTGCTGTATCAGCGTATCGCCCAGCAACTGGCCGATGACATCCGTCGTGGTGTCTACCAGCCAGGCGAGCGCGTACCGTCTGTGCGCAAGATGAGCGCCCAGCTCAATGTCAGTCATGCCACGGTGCTGCAGGCCTACGCTAACCTCGAAGATCAGGGGCTGATCCGCGCCCGGCCGCAGTCGGGCTATTACGTCCACCAGACCCCTGCCCTGACCGCGCAAACGCCGGACATTGCCCGGGTCGAGCGCCCGGGTCTGGTTACCCGTGCCAGCATCATCCAGCAAGTGCTCACCGAGGCGCGTCGCGATGGCGTGTTTCCGTTCGGCGCCGCTGTGCCGCATGTCGATTACCTGCCCGTGCGTGCGCTGCATCAGCAGATCGCCAAGGTCACCCGGTTTCACAGCCCGCGTGCGTTCAGTTACATGTTCAGCCCCGGCTTCGAGCCCTTGCGCCGGCAGATCGCAATCCGCATGCGCGACGCCGGTGTGCTGGTAGATCCGCGCGAAGTGATCGTCACTCATGGGTGTGTAGATGCCCTGCAGATGTCGTTGCGCGTATTGACCCGCCCCGGCGACCTGATCGCCGCCGAATCGCCCACCTATTACGGGCTGCTGCAATTGGCCGACCTGCTCGGGTTGAAGGTGATCGAGATCCCCAGCGATCCGTCCACCGGTATCAGCCTGGAGGCTTTGCAATTGGCGGCCAACCAGTGGTCGATCAAGGCCCTGGTGTTGACCTCGCGCCTCAGTAATCCGCTGGGCGGCACCATCCCTGAGGAGCGCCAAAAGCAGTTGCTGCGCCTGGCGTCGGACTTCGACATCCAGATCGTCGAAGACGATATCTACGGCGAGCTGATGTTCGAGCAAGGCAAGACCAAGGCCCTCAAGGCTTACGATCGGCTGGACCGGGTAATCTACTGTTCGAGCTTTTCCAAGACGCTGTCACCCGGCGTACGGGTTGGCTGGATGGTGGCGGGGCGTTACCAGGACGAGATCCAGCGGCTGCAGACCTTCACCACGCATTCGGCCTGCAGCGTGACGCAGATGGGGGTGGCGGCATACCTGGAGAATGGTGGCTATGACCGCCACTTGCGCTATATCCGCCAGGAGTACCGCAAGAACCTCAGTGCTTACCAACTGGCTGTGCAGCAGCACTTCCCAGAGGGCACGCAGATGACCCGGCCCACCGGGGGCTTCATTCTCTGGGTCAGTCTGCCGGGGCGGGTGAATACTCAAGAGCTTCACGTGCGCGCGCTGGAGCAGGGCATCAGCATCGCGCCCGGGCTGATCTTCAGTAATACCGAGCAGTTCAACCACTGCATACGCCTCAATTGCGGCATTCCTTGGAACAAAGAGGCTGAGCGGGCGGTAATGACCTTGGGCTTGTTGGCTCAGCAATTGTGCAGAGAGACGCAACCCACACTTTTGTAAGGCTTGCCAGGCGCGGGCGGAACGGAGAGCATACGCACAATTCCAGCCTGTCCTTGCGGTGTCCATGAAACTGTTGCGTTGTGTTGCCTTGGTGGTTTGCCTTGCGCCGCTCTGTACGCCTTCTGGCGTAGCCCAGGCTGCGCAGCCTGCGGCTCAGGTGCAGCAGGCTCCTGTGAAATCGGCGAGCAAACAGCCTGCCAAGCCCAAAGCCAAGGTAGTACGCAAGCCGGTCAGCAAGGCGGTAGCCAAGCCGCTGCCAAAGGCCAAGATCGACCTGAGCTTGCCGGTGGAGATGGTCAACGATCTCGAGCCCAATGTCGGCAGTTCCAGCACGCGCCGCAAACCTTTGCTGCCCGCCATGTTCACGGAGAAACCGCAGAGCGACGACAGCCCGTTCCAGCTCAACGGACGCCTGATCAGCAACGAAATGCAGCTGCAGATGCGCAACGATAGTCGACGCGACGTGGAAGGGGCGGCCATCGACTTCGAGTTCCGTCAGTAGACCGGGCCAACTGACTGCCGGGTCACAACCGATTTCATCCGATTCGCAATTTCAAACGTATGTTTGAGCGGTTAGTATCGAGGGACGTTCGTCCCGTTTTGTTTCAGGGAGTCCTGTTGCCATGAATTGTCGTGAGGGCTGCGGTGCCTGCTGCATCGCCCCGTCCATCAGCTCTGCGATGCCGCGCATGCCTCACGGCAAGCCGGCGGGTGAGCGCTGCCTGCACCTGACCGTCGACAACCTCTGCGATTTGTTCGGCAAGCCCGAACGGCCGGCAGTGTGTGGCGGTTTCAAAGCGGATATCGAGGTGTGCGGCAACGATCGCGACGAGGCAATCAGGATTCTAGGTTGGTGGGAGCAGATGACGGCGGCGTGACAAGGCTGGATCTTCGACAACAAGGATAAACATGATGAGATCGTTCAAGCGTATTGCACTGCTGTGTGGCATGGGTGTCCTGCTGGCGCCGGCCGCCTGGGCCGAGAACTGGCAAGTGGCCAAGGACGAGGAGGGGATCAAGGTTTCCCTGAGTGAAGAGCCGGGCTCCAAGTACAAGGCCTACCGCGGTGTGACCGTGATCAAGGCGCCGTTGGCCAAAGTGCAGGCACTGCAAGAAGATGTGGCAGGGGCCTGTGCCTGGATTCACGAATGCAAGTCGCAGAAGCTGCTCAAGCACGAAGGCGATCAGAGCTGGACCTATACCCAGTTCAATACCCCTTGGCCAGTGACGCCGCGTGACTCGGTGCTGCACATCACCTCGGTGAAAGGCGCCGATGGCAGTCTGACCCGTAACCTGAAAGAAGAGCCGAGCTATATCCCTGAAGAAAAGGGATTTGTGCGGGTGGCTAAGGTCGAAGGCTTCTGGAAGCTGGTGCCCAAGGGTGACAGTACCGAAGTGACTTACCAGGTGCACACCGAGCCAGGTGGCAGTGTGCCGGCGATGGTTGCCAACAAGTTCGTGGTCGACGCGCCGTTCAATACCTTGAAGAGCTTGCGCGAGCGGGCTGAAAAGCCCTGAGGTCAGCGTAGCGAGCACAAAAAAGGCTGCCCGAGGGCAGCCTTTTTGCGTTCGGCTCGGTGAGCTTACTTGCGGTCGCCCAGTGCGACGATGTCGCGCTTCTGCTCGCCGGTGTACAGCTGGCGCGGGCGGCCAATCTTGTACGGGCTGGAGAGCATTTCTTTCCAGTGCGAGATCCAGCCCACGGTACGTGCCAGAGCGAAGATCACGGTGAACATGCTGGTCGGAATGCCGATCGCTTTCAGGATGATGCCCGAATAGAAGTCGACGTTCGGGTACAGCGAGCGCTCGATGAAGTAAGGATCAGTGAGTGCGATCTCTTCCAGGCGCATCGCCAGTTGCAGCTGCGGGTCGTCTTTGATGCCCAGCTCGCGCAGGACTTCGTCGCAGGTCTGCTTCATCACGGTGGCGCGCGGGTCGCGGTTCTTGTACACGCGGTGACCGAAGCCCATCAGCTTGAACGGGTCGTTCTTGTCCTTGGCCTTGGCAATGAAGGTGTCGATGTTCGAGACATCGCCGATTTCATCGAGCATGGTCAGCACGGCTTCGTTTGCACCGCCGTGGGCAGGGCCCCACAGTGCAGCGATACCGGCAGCGATGCAGGCGAACGGGTTGGCACCCGAGGAGCCCGCCAGGCGCACGGTGGAGGTGGAGGCGTTTTGCTCATGGTCGGCGTGGAGGATGAAGATCCGGTCCATTGCCTTGGCCAGCACCGGGCTGATCGGTTTGATCTCGCACGGGGTGTTGAACATCATGTGCAGGAAGTTTTCCGCGTACGACAGGTCGTTGCGCGGATACATCATCGGCTGGCCCATGGAGTACTTGTAAACCATCGCGGCCAGGGTCGGCATCTTGGCGACCAGGCGCACCGCGGAAATTTCGCGGTGTTGCGGGTTATTGATGTCCAGGGAGTCGTGGTAGAACGCCGACAGGGCGCCAACCACACCGCACATCACTGCCATCGGGTGAGCGTCGCGGCGGAAGCCGTTGAAGAAGGACTTCAGCTGCTCATGAACCATGGTGTGGTTCTTGACGGTGCTGACGAACTGGGCCTTCTGCTCGGCATTCGGCAGTTCGCCGTTGAGCAGCAGGTAACAGGTTTCCAGATAGTCAGATTGTTCGGCGAGCTGTTCGATTGGGTAGCCGCGGTGCAGCAGCACGCCCTTGTCGCCATCGATGTAGGTGATCTTCGACTCGCACGAGGCGGTCGCCATGAAACCTGGGTCGAAGGTGAAGTGACCAGTGGCCCCCAACCCGCGGACGTCGATTACATCAGGACCAACGGTGCCGGTTAAAATGGGCAGCTCGACGGGGGCAGCGCCCTCGATGACCAACTGCGCTTTTTTGTCAGCCATGTGGCCTCCTATTAATGCTTGAAATCATCAGACAGTCCCCCCACGCAGGGCCCGCACCACTATAGAGAAGTAAATTCGAATGTCAATTTGCCTAAAGGCTGGTTGAAAGGGCCCCTGAAGCCTGATTTTTCAAGAACTTCTCGCCCATTTACGCCTTTTGCTCGCTAAAGGCAATGCGCTATTTGGGCTACCCCGTCACGTTGTCATAAGCAGCCTAACTGTCTATACTCGGCACCCGACTCCCAGGGGCTTGCAAGCCCGAACTGCTGGGGGTCGCCGTTCCCTGGGTGGTGGGTACCTGACCAGTACACTTACCAACAACTTTGCCCTGATTCGCTAGGGGCTCTTCAGTGTGAAAAAAGCCGTGAAAAGCCAACGACCTGTAAACCTAGACCTAAGGACCATCAAGCTTCCTGTCACTGCGTACACGTCCATTCTGCACCGTATCTCCGGCGTCATCCTGTTCATCGGCCTTGCCATCATGCTTTATGCATTGGGCAAATCGCTGGGTTCCGAGGAAGGCTTCGGTGAGGTGAAGGCGTGTCTGACCAGCCCGCTGGCCAAGTTCGTGACCTGGGGCCTGTTGTCCGCCCTGCTTTATCACCTCGTGGCAGGTGTACGTCACCTGATCATGGACATGGGCATCGGTGAGACGCTGGAAGGCGGCAAACTGGGCTCGAAAATCGTGATCGTCATCTCCGTGGTGCTGATCGTTCTGGTGGGAGTTTGGGTATGGTAACCAATGTTACGAACCTGTCGCGTTCGGGCCTCTATGACTGGATGGCGCAGCGTGTATCGGCGGTCGTTCTCGCGGCTTACTTCATCTTCCTGATCGGCTACGTGGTCGCCCACCCAGGCATCGACTACACCCAGTGGCACGGTCTGTTCTCCAATAACGCGATGCGAATCTTCAGTCTGCTGGCCCTCGTTGCCCTGGGTGCTCACGCCTGGGTCGGCATGTGGACCATTGCTACCGATTACCTGACGCCTATGTCGTTCGGTAAGTCGGCAACTGCGATTCGTTTCCTGTTCCAGGCGGTATGCGGCGTTGCGATGTTCGCTTACTTCGTCTGGGGTGTGCAGATTCTCTGGGGTATCTGATCCATGGCTAGCATTCCTACTATTTCCTTCGACGCCATCATCATTGGCGGCGGCGGCGCCGGCATGCGCGCAGCGCTGCAGCTGGCTCAAGGCGGCCACAAGACTGCCGTGGTCACCAAGGTCTTCCCGACCCGCTCGCACACTGTGTCCGCCCAGGGCGGCATCACCTGCGCCATCGCCTCGGCCGACCCGAACGATGACTGGCGCTGGCATATGTACGATACCGTCAAAGGTTCCGACTACATCGGTGACCAGGACGCTATCGAATATATGTGCCAGGAAGGCCCGGCTGCGGTCTTCGAGCTGGACCACATGGGCCTGCCGTTCTCGCGTACCGAAACCGGCCGTATCTATCAGCGTCCGTTCGGTGGTCAGTCCAAGGACTACGGTAAAGGTGGCCAGGCCGCCCGTACCTGTGCCGCTTCCGACCGTACCGGTCACGCGCTGCTGCATACCCTGTACCAGGGCAACCTGAAAGCCGGTACCACCTTCCTCAACGAGTACTATGCCGTTGACCTGGTGAAGAATCAGGAAGGCGCCTTTGTCGGTGTGATCGCGATCTGCATCGAGACCGGCGAAACCATGTACATCAAGTCCAAGGCCACCGTTCTGGCCACGGGCGGTGCGGGTCGTATCTACGCCTCCACCACCAACGCCCTGATCAATACCGGTGACGGTATCGGCATGGCCCTGCGTGCCGGCGTGCCGGTGCAGGACATCGAAATGTGGCAGTTCCACCCAACCGGCATCGCCGGCGCCGGTGTACTGGTCACCGAAGGTTGCCGCGGTGAAGGTGGCTACCTGATCAACGCCCACGGCGAGCGCTTCATGGAGCGTTATGCGCCGAACGCGAAAGACCTGGCTGGCCGCGACGTGGTCGCCCGTTCCATGGTCAAAGAGATCATCGCCGGCAACGGCGTGGGCCCCAACAAGGACCACGTACTGCTGAAGCTGGACCACCTGGGCGAAGAAGTGCTGCACAGCCGCCTGCCAGGTATCTGCGAACTGTCCAAGACCTTCGCCCACGTCGACCCAGTTGTCGCGCCGGTCCCGGTCGTTCCAACCTGCCACTACATGATGGGCGGCGTCGCCACCAACATTCATGGCCAGGCCATCACCATGGACGAAGAGGGCAAGGATCACATCATCCCAGGCCTGTTCGCCGTAGGTGAGGTGGCGTGCGTATCGGTTCACGGTGCCAACCGCCTGGGCGGCAACTCGCTGCTCGACCTGGTGGTGTTCGGCCGTGCTGCCGGCCTGCACTTGGAGAAGGCGCTGAGCGACGGCATCGAGCACCTCGACGCCAGCGACACCGACATCGATGTTGCCCTGAACCGCCTGAACAAGCTCAACGAGCGCTCCACTGGCGAAGATGTTGCAAGCCTCAAGCGCGAGCTGCAGAGCTGCATGCAGAACTACTTCGGTGTATTCCGTACCGGTGAATACATGCAGAAGGGTATCGAGCAGCTGGCTGGTCTGCGTGACCGCATCGCCAACGTGAAGATCAACGACAAGTCCCAGGCCTTCAACACCGCGCGTATCGAAGCGCTGGAGCTGCAGAACCTGCTGGAAGTTGCCGAAGCTACCGCCATTGCGGCCGAAGCCCGTAAAGAGTCGCGCGGCGCTCACGCCCGTGAAGACTTCGAAGACCGTGACGACGAGAACTGGCTGTGCCACACCCTGTACTACCCGGGTGAGAAGCGCGTTGCCAAGCGTGGCGTCAACTTTGCGCCGAAGACTGTTCCAGCCTTCGAACCAAAAATCCGGACTTACTAAGGGTGGCTGCTATGTTGAAAGTCGAAGTTTATCGCTACAACCCCGACACCGACGCGGCCCCCAAGATGGAGTCGTTCGACGTCGATACCGGCGGCAAGGACTTGATGGTCCTGGACGTGCTGGCGCTGATCAAGGAAAAGGACGAGGGTTTCTCGTACCGTCGCTCCTGCCGTGAAGGTGTGTGCGGTTCCGATGGCATGAACATGAACGGCAAGAACGGCCTGGCCTGCATCACCCCGCTGTCGGGCGTGGTCAAGGGCAACAAGCTGGTGCTGCGCCCGCTGCCGGGCCTGCCGGTCATTCGTGACCTGGTCGTCGACATGAGCATCTTCTACAAGCAGTACGAGAAGGTGAAGCCATTCCTGCAGAACGATACCCCGGCTCCGGCCATCGAGCGCCTGCAGTCGCCGGAAGAGCGTGACAAGCTGGACGGTCTGTACGAGTGCATCCTGTGCGCTTGCTGCTCGACCTCCTGCCCATCGTTCTGGTGGAACCCGGACAAGTTCCTCGGCCCCGCCGCCCTGCTGCAGGCCTACCGCTTCCTGGCCGATAGCCGTGACACCAAGACCCAGGAGCGCCTGGCGTCCCTGGATGACCCGTTCAGCGTATTCCGCTGCCGCGGGATCATGAACTGCGTCAACGTTTGCCCGAAGGGTCTGAACCCGACCAAGGCAATCGGCCACGTACGTAACATGCTGCTGCAAAGCGGTACCTGATTCAAAGTGTTGTAACTGCAGTAAGCCGAGGTGCGGGTGGTGAGCCCGCACTGAGGTAAAACCTGAGCAAGGGCCCACAAAGCCCGCGTTCGATACCTATGAAGATATGAGACCAGCAGGGGCTTTCCGGGCTGGTACCCGGAAAATCAGCAAGATCCAAGTGGCGTGGTTCAGTCGCTGTGTTCGGACTTTTCCAGGTTTTCTATGGCTCTCGCCGATCAGTCCCCTAACCGAGGGTGACCAAGCATGCAAGAAAGCGTGATGCAGCGCATGTGGGAAAGCGCCCACCTTTCAGGTGGTAACGCTGCATATGTGGAAGAGCTCTACGAGCTCTACCTGCACGACCCTAACGCTGTGCCAGAAGAGTGGCGCACTTACTTCCAGAAGTTGCCTGCTGATGGCAGCACCGCTACCGATGTATCGCACTCGACAATCCGCGACCATTTCGTACTGCTGGCAAAGAACCAGCGCCGCGCCCAACCGGTATCTGCCGGGAGCGTGAGCAGTGAACACGAGAAGAAGCAGGTTGAAGTTCTGCGACTGATCCAGGCCTATCGGATGCGCGGCCATCAGGCTGCCAAGCTCGACCCGTTGGGGTTGTGGCAGCGCTCTGCGCCCGTAGACCTGTCGATCAATCACTACGGCTTGACCAATGCCGATCTTGATACGACCTTCCGTGCCGGCGACCTGTACATCGGCAAAGAGGAAGCGAGCCTACGCGAGATCGTCGACGCGCTCCAGAAGACATATTGTCGCACCATTGGTGCCGAGTTCACCCACATCGTCGATTCCGAGCAGCGCAGCTGGTTCCAGCAGCGCCTGGAAAGCGTGCGCGGCCGTCCGGATTTCTCCGCTGACGTGCAGGCCCACCTGCTCGAGCGCGTGACCGCCGGTGAAGGCCTCGAGAAGTACCTGGGCACCAAGTACCCAGGTACCAAGCGCTTCGGCCTCGAGGGCGGCGAAAGCCTGATCCCGATGCTGGACGAGATGATCCAGCGCTCAGGCTCCTACGGCACCAAGGAAGTCGTGATCGGCATGGCCCACCGTGGCCGTCTGAACGTGCTGGTCAACACCTTCGGCAAGAACCCGCGCGAGCTGTTCGACGAGTTCGAAGGCAAGAAGATGAACGAGCTGGGCTCCGGTGACGTGAAGTATCACCAGGGCTTCTCTTCGAACGTGATGACCACCGGTGGCGAAGTTCACCTGGCCATGGCGTTCAACCCGTCCCACCTGGAAATCGTATCGCCAGTGGTCGAAGGTTCGGTGCGCGCCCGTCAGGACCGCCGCAACGACACCGTCGGCGACAAGGTGCTGCCGATCTCGATCCACGGCGACGCGGCCTTTGCTGGCCAGGGCGTGGTCATGGAAACCTTCCAGATGTCGCAGACCCGCGGTTTCAAGACCGGCGGTACCGTGCACATCGTGATCAACAACCAGGTTGGTTTCACCATCAGCAACCCGCTGGACGCGCGCTCCACCGAGTACGCCACCGACGTTGCCAAGATGATTCAGGCGCCGATCCTGCACGTCAATGGTGATGATCCGGAAGCCGTGTTGTTCGTGACCCAGCTGGCCATCGACTACCGCATGCAGTTCAAGCGTGACGTGGTTGTCGACCTGGTCTGCTACCGTCGTCGCGGCCACAACGAGGCCGACGAGCCAAACGGCACCCAGCCGCTGATGTACCAGCAGATCAGCAAGCAGCGCACCACCCGTGAACTGTATGCCGACGCGCTGATCCAGGCGGGTCGTATCGACGCCGAGCGCGCTCAGGCCAAGATCGACGACTACCGCAACGCGCTGGACAACGGCCTGCACGTGGTCAAGAGCCTGGTCAAGGAGCCGAACCGTGAGCTGTTCGTCGACTGGCGTCCGTACCTGGGTCACGCCTGGACTGCGCGTCACGACACCCGCTTCGACCTCAAGACCCTGCAAGACCTCTCGGCCAAGCTGCTCGAGCTGCCAGAAGGCTTCGTCGTCCAGCGTCAGGTTTCGAAGATCTACGAAGATCGCCAGAAGATGCAGGCCGGTGGCTTGCCGATCAACTGGGGTTATGCAGAGACCATGGCTTACGCCACCCTGCAGTTCGAAGGTCACCCGATCCGCATGACCGGCCAGGACATCGGCCGTGGCACCTTCTCGCACCGTCACGCGGTGCTGCACAACCAGAAGGACGCCAGCACCTACGTACCGCTGCAGAACCTGTTCCCGGGCCAGCCGCGCTTCGACCTGTACGACTCCTTCCTGTCGGAAGAAGCGGTACTGGCCTTCGAATACGGTTACTCCACCACCACGCCGAACGCGCTGGTGATCTGGGAAGCCCAGTTCGGCGACTTCGCCAACGGTGCGCAAGTGGTGATCGACCAGTTCATCACCAGCGGTGAGCACAAGTGGGGCCGCCTGTGCGGTCTGACCATGCTGCTGCCACACGGCTACGAAGGGCAGGGCCCGGAGCACTCCTCCGCGCGTCTGGAGCGTTACCTGCAGCTGTGCGCCGAGCACAACATCCAGGTCTGCGTACCGACCACCCCGGCACAGATCTACCACCTGCTGCGTCGCCAGGTCATCCGTCCGCTGCGCAAGCCGCTGGTGGTCCTGACGCCGAAGTCGCTGCTGCGCCACAAGCTGGCCATCTCGACCCTCGAAGACCTGGCAGAAGGCTCGTTCCAGACCGTGATCCCGGAAATCGACGCGATCGATCCGGCCAAGGTCGAGCGCCTGGTCCTGTGCAGCGGCAAGGTTTACTACGACCTGCTGGAAAAACGCCGTGCCGAAGGCCGCGAAGACATCGCGATCCTGCGACTGGAGCAGCTGTACCCGTTCCCGGAAGACGACCTGGTCGAAATCCTGGCGCAGTACAGCAACCTCAAGCACGCCGTCTGGTGCCAGGAAGAACCGATGAACCAGGGCGCCTGGTACAGCAGTCAGCACCACATGCGCCGTATCCTGGGCCGCCACAACAAGGCACTGGTCCTGGAATACGCCGGCCGCGACGCGTCTGCCGCGCCAGCCTGTGGTTACGCTTCGAAGCACGCCGAACAGCAGGAAAAACTGCTGCAAGACGCCTTCACTGTATAACGCCTTCGCGCACCTGAAACCGAATTTAAGGAAACACAGATAATGGCTATCGAGATCAAAGCCCCAACCTTCCCGGAATCGGTTGCCGACGGCACCGTTGCCACCTGGCACAAGCAGCCGGGCGAAGCCGTCAAGCGTGACGATCTGATCGTCGACATCGAGACCGACAAGGTCGTTCTGGAAGTCCTGGCCACCGCCGACGGCGTGCTGGGCGCCATCGTCAAGGGTGAGGGCGAGACCGTCCTGTCCGACGAAGTCCTGGGGTCGATCGAAGCCGGTGGCGTTGCCGCCGCCGCGCCTGCTGCCGCTTCGGCTGCTGCTGCTCCGGCTGCCGCTGCCGACGCAGGTGAAGACGACCCAGTTGCCGCACCAGCCGCGCGCAAGCTGGCTGAAGAGAACGGCATCGACCTGGCTACCGTTGCTGGCACCGGCAAAGGCGGTCGCGTCACCAAGGAAGACGTGGTGGCAGCAGTCGCCAACAAGAAGTCCGCACCTGCCGCTGCTCCGGCTGCCAAGCCGGCCGCTGCCGCCGCTGCCCCGGTTGTGACCGCCGCTGGCGACCGCACCGAGAAGCGCGTGCCGATGACCCGCGTGCGTGCCACCGTTGCCAAGCGTCTGGTCGAAGCCCAGTCGAACATGGCGATGCTGACCACCTTCAACGAAGTCGACATGACCGAAGTCATGGCCCTGCGTTCGAAGTACAAGGACCTGTTCGAGAAGTCCCACAATGGCGTGCGCCTGGGCTTCATGTCGTTCTTCGTCAAGGCAGCCACCGAAGCGCTGAAACGCTTCCCGGCCGTCAACGCCTCGATCGACGGCAGCGACATCGTCTACCACGGCTATGCCGACGTCGGCGTTGCCGTGTCCAGCGACCGTGGTCTGGTGGTTCCGGTACTGCGTAACGCCGAGCAGATGAGCCTGGCTGAAATCGAAGGCGGCATCGCCACCTTCGGCAAGAAGGCCCGCGACGGCAAGCTGTCGATCGACGAAATGACCGGCGGCACCTTCACCATCACCAACGGCGGTACCTTCGGTTCGATGATGTCGACCCCGATCGTCAACCCGCCGCAGGCCGCCATTCTCGGCATGCACAACATCATCCAGCGCCCGATGGCCATCAACGGCCAGGTTGTGATTCGCCCGATGATGTACCTGGCGCTGTCCTACGATCACCGCCTGATCGACGGTAAAGAAGCGGTAACCTTCCTGGTCACCATCAAGAACCTGCTGGAAGATCCGTCTCGCCTGCTGCTGGACATCTAACCCCCTGGCTGCGTACCGTTCGGCCCCTGGCTTCGAAAGAAGCGGGGCCGCGCGGTTTGCGGCTTGTAGCTTGTAGCTGATAAGGAATCTTTTATGACCCAGAAATTCGACGTAGTGGTGATTGGTGCAGGTCCTGGCGGCTATGTGGCTGCCATCAAGGCTGCCCAGCTCGGTCTGAAGACTGCCTGTATCGAGAAGTACACCGACGCCGAGGGCAAGCTGGCCCTGGGCGGCACCTGCCTGAACGTAGGTTGCATCCCGTCCAAGGCGCTGCTGGACAGCTCCTGGAAGTACAAGGAAGCCAAAGAGAGCTTCAACGTCCACGGTATCTCCACGGGCGAAGTGAAAATGGACGTGGCCGCGATGGTTGGCCGCAAGGCTGGCATCGTCAAGAACCTGACCGGTGGCGTTGCCACCCTGTTCAAGGCCAACGGCGTCACTTCGATCCAGGGCCACGGCAAACTGCTGGCTGGCAAGAAAGTCGAAGTCACCAAGGCTGACGGCACCACCGAAATCATCGAAGCCGAAAACGTGATCCTGGCTTCCGGTTCGCGTCCGATCGACATTCCGCCGGCTCCGGTCGACCAGAACGTCATCGTCGACTCCACCGGCGCCCTGGAATTCCAGACCGTGCCGAAGCGCCTGGGTGTAATCGGTGCTGGCGTGATCGGCCTGGAACTGGGCTCGGTATGGGCTCGCCTGGGTGCTGAAGTGACCGTGCTGGAAGCCCTGGACACCTTCCTGATGGCTGCCGACACCGCTGTGTCGAAAGAAGCCCAGAAGACCCTGGTAAAGCAAGGCCTGGACATCAAGCTGGGCGCTCGCGTCACCGGCTCGAAAGTCAACGGCAACGAAGTCGAAGTGACTTACACCAATGCCGAAGGCGAACAGAAGATCACCTTCGACAAGCTGATCGTTGCTGTTGGTCGTCGCCCAGTGACCACTGACCTGCTGGCCGCCGACAGCGGTGTGACCATCGACGAGCGTGGCTACATCTTCGTCGACGATCACTGCGCCACCAGCGTTCCGGGCGTATTCGCCATCGGTGACGTGGTGCGCGGCATGATGCTGGCCCACAAGGCCTCGGAAGAGGGCATCATGGTCGTCGAGCGCATCAAGGGCCACAAAGCCCAGATGAATTACGACCTGATCCCATCGGTTATCTACACCCACCCGGAAATCGCATGGGTCGGCAAGACCGAACAAGCCTTGAAGGCCGAGGGTGTTGAGGTTAACGTAGGCACCTTCCCGTTCGCGGCCAGCGGCCGTGCGATGGCAGCCAACGACACCGGTGGTTTCGTCAAGGTCATCGCCGATGCCAAGACCGATCGCGTACTGGGTGTGCACGTGATTGGCCCATCGGCTGCCGAACTGGTACAGCAGGGCGCAATCGCAATGGAATTCGGCACCAGTGCCGAGGATCTGGGCATGATGGTCTTCAGCCATCCAACCCTGTCCGAAGCGCTGCATGAAGCAGCGCTGGCTGTGAATGGCGGCGCCATTCACGTGGCCAACCGTAAGAAGCGTTAATTATAAGAAACCACGGCGGGCTGCCCGTCGTGAGTCTTGCGTGCATGACTCACCGCGGAACGTTCGCCGGACCGGACTACACGGGCAAACCCGGGGTCAACGGTCACAGGTGGTGCGGCGCCAGTAATGGCGCAGCGCCGAAGCGCAGTACCTAACGAAGACGGTAAAAAGCATGAATCTTCACGAGTATCAGGGTAAGCAGCTGTTCGCTGAATACGGCCTGCCAGTTTCCAAGGGTTTCGCAGTCGACACCCCTGAAGCTGCAGCAGAAGCCTGCGACAAGATCGGCGGTTCCGAGTGGGTTGTTAAGGCCCAGGTACATGCCGGTGGTCGCGGTAAAGCGGGCGGCGTAAAGCTGGTTCGCAGCAAAGAAGACGCCAAGGCGTTCGCTGCACAGTGGTTGGGCAAGAATCTGGTGACCTACCAGACCGACGCCAACGGTCAACCCGTCTCCAAGATTCTGGTCGAATCCTGCACTGACATCGCCAAAGAGCTGTACCTGGGCGCTGTAGTGGATCGTTCGAGCCGCCGTATCGTGTTCATGGCTTCCACCGAAGGTGGCGTGGACATCGAGAAAGTCGCTCACGAAACACCTGAGAAGATCATCAAGGCCACCATCGATCCGCTGGTCGGCGCTCAGCCGTTCCAGGGTCGCGAGCTGGCGTTCCAGCTGGGCCTGGAAGGCAAGCAAGTTCAACAGTTCGCCAAGATCTTCGTGGGCCTGGCCAAGCTGTTCAAGGATCACGATCTGGCCCTGCTGGAAGTGAACCCGCTGGTCATCAAGGCAGACGGCGACCTGCACTGCCTCGATGCCAAGCTCAACATCGACGCCAACGCCATGTACCGTCAGCCTAAGCTGAAGACCTTCCACGACCCGTCGCAGGACGACGCCCGTGAAGCCCACGCTGCCAAGTTCGAACTGAACTACGTTGCCCTCGAAGGCAACATCGGCTGCATGGTCAACGGTGCCGGCCTGGCCATGGGTACCATGGACATCGTCAACCTGCACGGCGGCAAGCCAGCCAACTTCCTCGACGTTGGCGGCGGCGCTACCAAAGAGCGCGTTACCGAAGCGTTCAAGATCATTCTGTCCGACAGCAATGTTGCGGCCGTTCTGGTCAACATCTTCGGCGGCATCGTTCGCTGCGACATGATTGCCGAAGGCATCATCGGTGCAGTGAAAGAAGTCGGCGTTAAAGTTCCGGTTGTCGTTCGCCTCGAAGGCAACAACGCCGAACTGGGCGCTAAAGTACTGGCAGAAAGCGGTTTGAACATCATTGCGGCAACCAGCCTGACCGACGCTGCTCAACAAGTTGTCAAAGCTGCGGAGGGCAAGTAATGAGCGTCCTGATCAATAAAGACACCAAAGTCATCTGCCAGGGCTTCACCGGCTCGCAGGGTACTTTCCACTCCGAACAAGCCATCGCCTACGGCACCAAGATGGTTGGCGGCGTGACCCCAGGCAAAGGCGGCACCACTCACCTGGGCCTGCCGGTGTTCAACACCGTGAAAGAAGCCGTAGAAGCGACCGGCGCTGACGCTTCGGTCATCTACGTACCGGCTCCTTTCTGCAAGGACTCGATCCTGGAAGCAGCCTTCGGCGGCATCAAGCTGATCGTCTGCATCACCGAAGGCATTCCTACCCTGGACATGCTGGATGCCAAGGTCAAGTGCGACGAGCTGGGCGTTACCCTGATCGGCCCTAACTGCCCAGGTGTCATCACCCCGGGCGAGTGCAAGATCGGCATCATGCCAGGCCACATCCACCTGCCAGGCAAGGTCGGTATCGTGTCGCGTTCCGGCACCCTGACCTACGAAGCTGTTAAGCAGACCACCGACGCCGGCTTCGGCCAGTCGACCTGCGTCGGTATCGGCGGTGACCCGATCCCAGGCTCCAACTTCATCGACATCCTGAAGCTGTTCCAGGAAGACCCGAAGACCGAAGCGATCGTCATGATCGGTGAGATCGGCGGTTCGGCTGAAGAAGAGGCTGCAGCCTACATCAAGGCCAACGTCACCAAGCCAGTCGTTTCCTACATCGCCGGTGTTACCGCACCTGCGGGCAAGCGCATGGGCCATGCTGGCGCCATCATCTCCGGCGGCAAGGGCACAGCGGACGAGAAGTTCGCCGCGCTGCAGGACGCTGGCGTGAAGACCGTGCGTTCCCTGGCTGACATCGGCAAGGCCTTGGCTGAGCTGACTGGCTGGGAAGCCAAGAAGTAAGTAACACGTAATACCCCCACGCGCACAAAGGCCACCTTCGGGTGGCCTTTGTCGTTATGCAGATTAGGAAAATTCGATTAACTCCATCAGGATTTTCAACCAGACATTGGCTCGATTCAGCAATAAATTGTCGTCCAGCACAGACATCCAGACGACAAACATGTACGCACATCGGACAAGCAGCACTATTGCGGTGCGTTTGCCGGGTAAAACGGTTAATCTACGCGCTCACTCTGTGCCCGTACCCCAAAAGGGAACGACACGCTAAACGGGTCTGGCCTACCAAGCCGGGCAGCATTTCCCTCATCCATGGGGAAATCCCTTCTCGAATCCCGATTTCAGCAGTGTGGTACTACCCTAAATGAAAGTTTTAAAAGGCCAGGATATCCTGGCACTTGGCTTTATGACGTTTGCGCTTTTCGTAGGCGCCGGCAATATCATCTTCCCGCCTATCGTCGGCCTGCAATCCGGGCCGCACGTGTGGATGGCCGCACTAGGGTTTCTGGTGACTGCCGTGGGCCTGCCAGTCATCACCGTGGTCGCTTTGGCCAAGGTTGGTGGTGGCATGGATGCGTTGAGCAGCCCGATCGGCAAGTTCTTCGGTGGCCTGCTGGCCGCTGTTTGCTACCTTTCGGTCGGCCCGCTGTTCGCAACCCCGCGTACCGCGACCGTGTCGTTCGAAGTGGGCGTGGCGCCGCTGACCGGTGAAAGCCCGTTGGCGCTGTTCCTCTACAGCCTGGTGTACTTCATCGTGGTGCTGGCTGTTTCCATGTATCCGGGCAAGCTGCTCGATACCGTGGGCCGTTTCCTTGCGCCGCTGAAGATCATCGCCCTGGCCGTACTGGGCATTGCCGCCTTCGCGCTGCCGGCGGGCACCATTGGTGAAGCGCAGCCAGCCTATGCGGCCGCAGCCTTCTCCAAAGGCTTCTCCGACGGTTACCTGACCATGGATACCTTGGGTGCGCTGGTGTTCGGCATCGTCATCGTCAACGCCATCCGCTCGCGCGGTGTCGAGTCACCGAAGCTGATCACCCGCTATGCCATCATTGCTGGCCTGATTGCCGGTGTGGGCCTGGCGCTGGTTTACATCAGCCTGTTCCGCCTGGGTGCCGGCAGCCACGATATCGCGGCCGACGCCACCAACGGTGCTGCGGTCCTGCACGCTTATGTGCAGCACACCTTCGGTTCGCTCGGCAGTGGCTTCCTTGCCGTACTGATCGCGCTGGCCTGCCTGGTAACGGCTGTTGGCCTGACCTGTGCCTGCGCCGAGTACTTCAGCCAGATCCTGCCACTGTCGTACCGGGCGCTGGTGGTGATCCTGGCAGGCTTCTCGCTGCTGATCTCCAACCTCGGCCTGACCAAGCTGATCATGTTCTCGATCCCGGTGCTGACCGCCATCTACCCACCGTGCATCGTGGTGGTGGGCCTGAGCTTCGTCAAAGACCTGTGGAATTCGCCAACGCGCATCCTCGCGCCGGTGATGCTGGTGTCGCTGGTGTTCGGCATGGTCGATGCGATCAAGGGCAGCAGCATTGCCCACGTGCTGCCAGACTTCATGGCGCACCTGCCGCTGAGCGACCAAGGCCTGGCCTGGTTGGTACCGTCGGTAGTGACCCTGGCTGGCGCCGTGGTCTGCGACCGTATGCTCGGCAAGCCGCGCGAAGCGCTGGCTTGATGTGTTGACACTCGCTGCGCGCGCCGGCCACAAGCCGTAGGTGCCAGCCGCGAGTCGTTTTACCCAAAGCCCCGTATCCGCAAGGATGCGGGGTTTTTTTATGTTTCAGGGGGTGTGTTTTTCCGTGTTTGCAGGCCAGGGCTCATGGGTTCTAATCCAGATGCGCCTGGCTTTCGAGACCTTTGCATGAACTTCATCCATGAACATCTCCCCAACGTAGTGGCCGCTTGTTGGTTTGTTCTTTGTTGGGGCGGCTTTACCCGCTACGCCACCTGGAAAGGCCGCAGCACTGTCTGTTTGGCCAGTGTCATGCACCTGTATCGGGAAGACTGGATGCGGCGCATGCTGCTGCGCGATGGCCGCATCGCCGATGCCAGCGTGGTAGGTAGTCTTGAGCGCAATGCGTCGTTCTTCGCCTCCAGTACCCTGATTATTCTGGCAGGTATCCTTACCGTGCTGGGTGGCTCGGATCGCGCACTGTCGCTACTGGCTCACCTTCCGCTGGTGCAACAGGATTCTCAGGGCATTTCGGAACTCAAGTTGCTGAGCCTGGCGATGGTCTTCGTCTATGCGTTCTTCACGTTCAGTTGGTGCATGCGCCAATACAATTTTGCTGCCGTGCTGGTCGGCTCCGCGCCCATGGTTGGCGAGCGTCTGACCGATGAGCGGGAGCCCAAGGCATTCGCCTCACGGGCAGCGAGGGTATTGTCGCTGGCCGCCAACCAGTTCAACTACGGTCTGCGCAGTTACTACTTCGGTATGGCCATGCTGACTTGGTTCATCAGTGCCTGGTTGTTCATGGTCGTAAGTGTTGGGGTGGTGTTGGTCCTGTACCGTCGCGAGTTCCATTCCGACGTGCTGGAAGTGATGGTTTTCACGCCGACAGCAAGTATCGCCATGGAAGCGAAGACGGGAAGTTTCAGCACCTGAAACGTTTAATCGCTAAATGCCAGGCACAAAAAAACCCGACATTGTCGGGTTTTTTCGTACGGCGCGATTACTGCTTGGCAGGCTCGGCTGGTGGGGTTGCAGGTGCGGCCTCTTCGGCAGCCTTCTGCTCGGCTTCAGCCTGATCTTTGGCGGCTTCGGCGTTTTCCTTGGCAGCGTCGTTCATCTTATCCTGAGCTTCGCCCATTTTTTCCTGGGCTTGCTCGGCGTGTTGCTGTGCGTCCTGGGCTTTGTCTTCGCTCGCTTTATCGCAAGCAGCCAGGCCCATGGCAGCAGCCAGCATCAGAGCAAAAGCAAATGGTTTACGCATGGGTGTGTTTCTCCTTGGTGGAATAAGTGACTTGTTCCTTCGAGTTCGAGCTCGCCGCATAAGTTCCGTATCTTTTACAGATATATAACACCGCGTTCTATATAGACTTTTTGCTGATTTTATGCAGCTGGGATAGTGATAGGGCATGCACCAATGACCGATTCAAATTTGCAGGCGATGGCTGAACGTTTCCTGTCGGCGTTAAAACATTGCCAAGTGTTACAGATGCAAGTTGCCCGCGCAGACGGCGATGGCATCACCCTTTTGATGCCTTGGTCGCCCGCCATTGTCGGCAACCCGCAGACCGGTGCAGTGCATGGTGGTGCGCTCACTACGCTGATGGATACCACCTGCGGCATGGCCACGCTGTGCGTGCTGCCGAGCTTTGAGGTGTGTCCCACCTTGGACTTGCGCATCGACTACATGCACCCGGCAGAGGCTGGCAAGGCCATCTACGGCCATGCCCAGTGCTACCGGGTCACCCGGGACGTGATCTTTACCCGCGGCACGGCCTATCAGGACGACCCTGGCGAGCCAATCTGCCAAGTGGTGGGTACGTTCATGCGTCTGGGGTCGGAAATCAAAGGCGGCATTCGTTTCGGCAAAAGCCTGAAGGAGGGTGGCGCATGATTGCGCAAGATGTCCGTAAACAGCTCAATGCGGCCCACGCCGTGGGTGACTATCAGCCCCTGTTGGCGCTGATCCCCTATGCCGGCCTGATCGGCATCGCCTGCGAGCGCCAGGGTGATGACTTGCTGTTCCGTCTTCCGGCCAACACAGACAACATTGGCAACCCGTTGCTGCCGGCCATTCACGGCGGCGTGATTGCAGGCTTCATGGAGCTCTCTGCGGCTTTGTACCTGCTCATTTACAGTGAAAGCGCCAGCATCCCGAAAATCATCGACTTCTCCATCGACTACCTGCGCGCCGGGCATGTTCGCGATACCTACGCGCAGTGCCAACTCTGGCGCCAGGGCCGACGGGTGACCAATGTTGCGATCACTGCCTGGCAGGGCGATCGAGATACGCCGATCGCCACGGCACGCGCGCATTTCAAGATCGAACCGGAAAAGCCCTTGAAATCGTCCGGGCAGCCCCCATCTGCATGACATCCGCCTTAACGCAGGCCAAACCGGCCGCCAGGCGTCCCTTGCCATCAGATCGGAGTTTTGAAGACCATGAGTGTGGAAACACAAAAGGAAACCCTGGGCTTCCAGACCGAGGTGAAGCAACTGCTGCACCTCATGATTCATTCGCTGTACTCGAACAAGGAAATCTTCCTTCGCGAACTGATTTCCAACGCCTCCGACGCCGCCGACAAGCTGCGTTTCGAAGCGTTGGGCAAGTCGGAGCTGCTTGAGGGTGACGCTGATCTGCGAATCCAGCTGAGCTTCGACAAGGACGCCGGTACCCTCACGCTCGACGACAACGGCATTGGCATGAGCCGCGAAGACGTGATTACCCACCTGGGCACCATCGCCAAGTCCGGCACCGCCGACTTCATGAAGAACCTCACCGGTGATCAGAAGAAGGACTCGCACCTGATCGGCCAGTTCGGCGTGGGCTTCTATTCGGCCTTCATCGTTGCCGACAAGGTCGACGTGTTCAGCCGTCGTGCGGGCCAGCCGGCCTCCGAGGGCGTGCACTGGTCGTCGAAAGGCGAGGGTGAATTCGAAGTCGCCACCGTCGACAAGCCAGAGCGCGGCACCCGGATCGTCCTGCACCTGAAAAAGGACGAGCAGGAGTTCGCCGATGGTTGGCGCCTGCGTAACCTGGTCAAGAAATACTCCGACCACATTGCCCTGCCAATCCAGCTACCGAAGGAGCAAGCTGCCGCCGAAGGCGAACAGCAGCCGGCCCTGGAGTGGGAAGTGGTCAACCGTGCCAGCGCCCTCTGGACCCGTCCGCGCACCGAGATCAAGGACGAGGAATACCAGGAGTTCTACAAGCACATCGGTCATGACTTCGAAAACCCGCTGGCCTGGAGCCACAACAAGGTCGAAGGCAAGCTCGAATACAACTCGCTGCTATACGTGCCGGCCCGTGCACCCTTCGACTTGTACCAGCGCGAAGCGCCGCGTGGCCTGAAGTTGTACGTGCAGCGTGTGTTCATCATGGACCAGGCCGAGTCGTTCCTGCCGCTGTACCTGCGTTTCATCAAAGGTGTGGTGGACTCCAACGACCTGTCTCTGAACGTTTCCCGTGAGATCCTGCAGAAAGATCCGATCATCGACTCGATGAAGACTGCGCTGACCAAGCGCGTGCTGGACATGCTGGAGAAGCTGGCGAAGAACGAGCCCGAACAGTACAAGGGCTTCTGGAAAAACTTCGGCCAAGTGCTGAAGGAAGGTCCGGCCGAAGACTTCGCCAACAAGGAAAAAATCGCCGGCCTGCTGCGCTTCGCTTCCACCCATGACGAAAGCGGCGAGCAGAGTGTTGCCCTGGCGGATTACCTGGCCCGTGCCAAAGAAGGCCAGGACAAGATCTACTACCTCAGCGGCGAGTCGTACGCCCAGGTCAAGAACAGCCCGCACCTGGAGGTCTTCCGCAAGAAAGGCATCGAAGTGCTGCTGCTGACCGACCGCATCGACGAGTGGCTGATGAGCTACCTCAACGAGTTCGATGGCAAGGCTTTCGTCGATGTCGCCCGTGGCGACCTGGACCTGGGCAAGCTGGACTCCGAAGAAGACAAGAAGGCCCAGGAAGAAGTCGCCAAGGACAAGGAAGGCCTGGTCGAGCGCCTGAAAGGCGCACTGGGTGACAGCGTCGCCGAAGTGCGCGTGTCGCACCGCCTGACCGACTCGCCGGCGATTCTTGCCATCGGCGAGCAGGACCTGGGCCTGCAGATGCGTCAGATCCTCGAAGCCAGCGGGCAAAAGGTGCCGGATTCCAAGCCGATCTTCGAATTCAACCCGACCCACCCACTGATCGAGAAGCTCGACAACGAGCAGAGCGAAGACCGCTTCGCCGAGCTGTCGCACATCCTCTTCGATCAGGCGGCCCTGGCGGCCGGTGACAGCCTGAAGGACCCGGCGGCGTACGTTCGTCGTCTGAACAAGCTGTTGGTCGAGCTGTCTGCTTGAGTTGATACACAGGAAAGCCCGCTTCGGCGGGCTTTTTTCATGGTGAAGGCAAAAGGAGTGCTTGATGAGCAAGGTAATCGTCGAATCGTTGGTCTATCACCTGTCTGGCAAAACCTACGAAAGCCGCCTGGTGTATGAGCCCGGTGCGCTTGGGCGCCCGGGCCTGGTGATGGCGCCGAACTGGATGGGTATCGGCGAAGGCGCCGAGCGCATTGCCAAGGAAGTGGCCGAAAAGGGTTACGTGGTGCTGATCGCCGACCTGTATGGGCAATCAGTGCGCCCATCAAACGCCGACGAGGCGGGGGCGGCGATGATGCCGTTGAAGAATGACCGCGCCGAGCTGCGCAAGCGCATGCAGGAAGCTTTGGCGCAGTTGCTGGGCCAATCCAAGGCACTGCTGGAGCCGGGCAAGGTGGCAACCTTCGGCTTCTGCTTCGGTGGGTGCTGCGCCCTTGAGTTGGCGCGTACTGGCGCTGACCTGAGGGCTGCCGTATCGTTCCACGGCACGCTGGATACGCCGAATCCAGAGGATGCCAAGCGTATCAAGGGGTCGGTATTGGTGCTGCATGGGGCGTCCGACCCACTGGTGCCGAAAGAGCAGCTGCCGGCGTTCGAGGACGAGATGAACGCGGCCAAGGTCGATTGGCAGTTGCTGAGCTATGGCGGCGCGGTGCACTCGTTCACCGACCCGAATGCCAATGTGCCGGGCAAGATGCAGTATGACCGCCGGACTTCCGAGCGGGCGTTCCGCGCGATGCACAATCTGCTCAGCGAAGTGTTCCAGCGCTGAAGGTGCATGGGGGCCGCAAGGCGGCCCCCATCAGCGGGGTAACTCGATACGCGACGTTTCACCCGGCACCGTCGGCCAATCGCCGGCCGCCCATTTGGCCCTGGCCTGCTCGATCAACTCAGGGTCGCTTGCCACGAAATTCCAGTTCATCCGCCGCGGCCCATCCAAAGGCGAACCCCCGATCAGTGCCAGCTGGCATTCACCTTCCGCATAAAGAGTGACTTCTTCGCCCTCTGGCAGCACTACCAAGCTGCACGGCTCAACTTCCTGGTCGTTCAGCATCAGCTCGCCTTCGAGCACATACAGCGCCCTCTGCGCATGCTCACCAGGCACAAGCAGTGTGGTCGCCGGCTGCATTCGCACATACGCGTAAAGGGTGGGGGAGAGCACCGGCACGGGTGACTCCAGGCAAAAACCGCTGCCGGCAATCATGCAGATGCGTACCCCCAGGCTCTCGCTGACCGGCAGGCTGGCTGCGGGATGATGGCTGTAGCTGGGCTCGCATAGCTCGTGCGCTCGCGGCGATGCCAGCCATACCTGCAGCCCGTGCAGGCGTGAACCCTGGGCCAGCGCATCCGCAGGCGTACGCTCGACATGCGCCACGCCCTTGCCAGCGGTCATCCAGCTGACATCCCCTGGCAGCACGCGCTGGTTCGAGCCCAGGCTATCCTTGTGCACGATCGCCCCTTCGAACAGATAGGTCAGGGTCGAGAGCCCGATATGCGGATGTTGGCGGATGTCCATGCCATGGCCTGGGACATAGTCGGTCTCCAGCATATGGTCGAAAAACACGAAGGGCCCGACGCTGCGGCACTGGGCCGACGGCAGCGGGCGCAGGATCGGCTGGCCCTCGACCGATTCGGCGCGCGGGCGGATGATCAGGGGGCTGCTCATGCGGGGCTCCAGGCGGGTGCAGGTGCGCCCAGCATAACGGTTTGCCTGGCAATGCTGAACCGTCGTCTCAGCTACCGGGTCTACTCTGCTCAAGCCCGGAGAAGGAAGCTGCCCATGATTGCCAGAGCGCTGGCCTGCCTGATGTTATGTGGAGGATTGTGCCAAGCGGCGCAGGCGCGTGATTACCGCTACAGTGACGCCCACCTGCACTATCTGGACTTCTTCCAGGAGACCGAGGGCATGCCTGCCCTGATCAACGCCATGGATCAAGCAGGGGTTGAGCACTCGATGATCTCCGGCATTCCGGTGGCCAAGAAATGGCATGAAGACGAGCCCAAGCGTCCGCGCTATTACGCGGGTGATGACGCCGATGCCTACTGGTACAGCGCCACCGATACCTACGTTGCGGCTGCGCTGCAGAAACTGCCTGAAGCACAGCGCAAGCGCTTTCATCCTTTTCTGACCGGTTTCAACCCAGTGGACAAGAACGCCGTCAGCCATATCGAGCGCATGCTCGACCTCTACCCTGGGCTGTGGCAAGGCATTGGCGAGGTATTTACCCGCCACGACGACCTGACGGCGCTCACCAGTGGTGACACGCCGCGCGCCAACAACGAAGCCATGACGCGCATCTATCATCTGGCCGCCGAGCGCGACATGCCGGTGCTGTTGCATTCCAACATCACCTCTAAACGTGAGCGCAATCCGCTGTACCTGGCCGAGATCGAAGAACCGCTGCGCAATCATCCGCATACCCGGTTCATCTGGGCGCATGCGGGCACGAGCATGGAGATTCACCGGCACCAGACGCAGATGGACTTTCTGCTGCCGGTGCTGACGCGGTTGCTGGAGGGCTACCCGAACTTGTATGTGGACTTGTCCTGGAGTGTGCTCCACCCCTATCTACTGGATGACAAGGGTGTGCCGCGCAGGGAATGGCTGGCGTTGGTCGAGCGTTACCCGGAGCGGTTCATGCTCGGCTCTGATGTCGTAGGGAAATTTGGCAGTGTTGGTGAGCAGATGCACGGATTCAAGCCGTTCCTTGATGCCCTGCCGGAAGGGGTGGCCATTCGGGTGGCGCGGGATAACTTTCTGGCGGTGTTACCCAAAACGCAATAAAAAAACCCGGCATTTCTGCCGGGTTTTTTCTTACAGCTTACTGTTGATCAAGCCTGAACAACCGGGATCTTGGCGTTGGCCGCCGCTTCGCGGAACTCGGCGATCTGGTCGAAGCTCAGGTAGCGGTAAACGTCGGCAGCCATGCTGTCGATGTCTTTGGCGTACTGCATGTACTCTTCGACAGTCGGCAGTTTACCGATGATCGAAGCGACAGCTGCCAGCTCGGCCGAGGCCAGGTAAACGTTGGTCGCGTCGCCCAGGCGGTTCGGGAAGTTACGGGTCGAGGTGGAGACCACGGTCGAACCGGTCTGCACACGTGCCTGGTTACCCATGCACAGCGAGCAGCCTGGCATTTCCATACGCGCACCGGCCTTGCCGTAGATGCCGTAGTAGCCTTCTTCGGTCAGCTGGTGGGCGTCCATCTTGGTTGGCGGGGCCAGCCACAGACGGGTCGGAATACCGCCCTTGACCTTCTCCAGCAGCTTGCCGGCAGCGCGGAAGTGGCCAATGTTGGTCATGCACGAACCGATGAACACTTCGTCGATCTTCTCGCCCTGCACCGAAGACAGCAGGCGGGCATCGTCCGGGTCGTTCGGCGCGCAAAGCACAGGCTCTTTCACGTCGGCCAGGTCGATTTCGATGATTTCGGCGTATTCGGCATCGGCGTCGGCCGACAGCAGCTCAGGGTTGGCCAGCCAGGCTTCCATGGCCTGGGCGCGACGCTCCAGGGTGCGTGGGTCGCCGTAGCCTTCGCCGATCATCCAGCGCAGCAGGGTGATGTTGGACTGCAGGTACTCGGCGATGGCCTTTTCCGGCAGCTTGATGGTGCAGCCGGCAGCGGAACGTTCGGCCGAGGCGTCGGACAGTTCGAACGCTTGCTCGACGGTCAGTTCGTCCAGGCCTTCGATTTCCAGGATGCGGCCGGAGAAGGCGTTTTTCTTGCCCTTCTTCTCGACGGTCAGCAGGCCCTTCTGGATGGCGTAGTAAGGGATGGCATGCACCAGGTCACGCAGGGTGATGCCCGGTTGCAGTTTGCCCTTGAAGCGCACCAGGATCGACTCGGGCATGTCCAGCGGCATGACGCCGGTGGCGGCGGCGAAGGCCACCAGGCCGGAACCGGCCGGGAACGAAATGCCGATCGGGAAGCGGGTGTGGGAGTCGCCACCGGTGCCGACGGTGTCCGGCATCAGCATGCGGTTCAGCCAGCTGTGGATGATGCCGTCGCCTGGGCGCAGCGACACGCCGCCACGGGTGCGGATGAAGTCTGGCAGGGTGTGATGGGTGGTGACGTCGATCGGCTTTGGATAAGCAGCGGTGTGGCAGAACGACTGCATGACCAGGTCGGCGGAGAAGCCCAGGCACGCCAGGTCTTTCAACTCGTCACGGGTCATCGGGCCGGTGGTGTCCTGGGAGCCGACGGTGGTCATCTTCGGTTCGCAGTAGGCACCTGGACGCACGCCCTGGCCTTCCGGCAGGCCGCAAGCACGGCCGACCATTTTCTGCGCCAGGGTGAAGCCCTTGTCGGACTCGGCAGGCTGCTCAGGTTTCTTGAACAGGTCGACTGCACCCAAGCCTAGCTCGGCGCGGGCCTTGTCAGTCAGGCCGCGGCCTACGATCAGCGGGATACGGCCGCCAGCACGAACTTCGTCGAGCAGGACGGGCGTCTTCAGTTCGAAGGTGGTGACCAGCTCGTCGCTTTCGTGACGGCGCACTTCACCTTTGAACGGGTAGACGTCGATGACGTCGCCCATGCCCAGGTTGGTGCAGTCGAATTCGATCGGCAGGGCGCCGGCGTCTTCCATGGTGTTGTAGAAGATCGGGGCGATCTTGGTACCGAAGCAGAAGCCACCGGCGCGTTTGTTCGGCACGTACGGGATGTCGTCGCCGAAGAACCACAGCACCGAGTTGGTGGCGGATTTACGCGACGAACCGGTGCCGACCACGTCACCGACGTAGGCAACCGGGAAGCCTTTGGCGCGGACTGCTTCGATCTGCTTCAGCGGGCCGACCGAACCGGGTTGCTCAGGCTCGATGCCGTCACGGGCCATTTTCAGCATGGCCAGGGCGTGCAGCGGGATGTCAGGGCGCGACCAGGCGTCCGGGGCAGGGGACAGGTCGTCGGTGTTGGTTTCGCCAGGCACCTTGAACACGGTCAGGGTGTACTTGTCGGCGATGGCCGGGCGCGAGGTGAACCACTCGCCGGCAGCCCAGGACTCCAGCACGGCCTTGGCGTGGGCATTGCCCGCCTTGGCTTTTTCGGCCACGTCGTGGAAAGCGTCGAACATCAGCAGGGTGTGCTTGAGTTTTTCGGCCGCGACGGCGCCCAGTTCGGCGTCATCCAGCAGCGCGACCAGCGTTTCGATGTTGTAGCCGCCCTGCATGGTGCCCAGCAGTTCGGTGGCGTGCTTGCGATCGAGCAGCGGGGACTGGGCTTCGCCCTTGGCCACGGCGGAGAGGAAAGCGGCCTTGACGTAGGCAGCTTCGTCGACGCCTGGCGGAACGCGGTTGGTGATCAAGTCTACGAGGAAGGCTTCTTCGCCGGCCGGCGGGTTTTTCAGCAGCTCGACCAGGCCTGCAGTTTGTTCGGCGTTCAGCGGCTGGGGCACGATACCCAGGGCGGCACGCTCTTCGATGTGTTTGCGGTAGGCTTCAAGCACAGTTATTACCCTCATCAGTGGTCCCTAAAGGGAGTCCGGGACGCTCATCCAGCATTCTTCGCACCCATGCGCAATCACGGCTTCTTGGGCCGCCCAGCCAGGGTCGCAGAGAATCCTTACAGAAGCTGCTTTCAAAGTTTTACGCCTGCAGAACGGGGAGCTGATGAGGGCTGGCGCGGGCATGCGAGGGTGCATGGCCCGGGCCAACGCCGTTCTACCGGATGAACTGTGCTCGTGACGCTTTGAAAACAGCTTCCAACGGACATTGTTGCCTTGAAAAGGCGGAGTGATTCTACGGCAAATTGTCGCGGAAGGTAAGGCGGCGAACATGACTTTAACGGGTGACCCTGGTTAGACAAAGGGCTAACATGGGCCTGTGTTCCTCCGCCAAGCCGTTGTTTTTTCATGTCCAACCAGTCCATCAAGACCCCTTGCGTCGGCCTCTGTTCCACGGTGTACGGAGACACGGTATGCCGTGGTTGCAAGCGTTTCCATCATGAAGTGATCAACTGGAATGGCTATGACGAGGCGCAGAAACGCGCCGTATGGCTGAGGCTGGAGCAGCTGTTGGCGCAGGTGATGATGGCCAAGTTGGAAGTGTTCGACAAAAGTTTGCTGCGCCAGCAACTGCAGCAGCGTTCGATTCGCTTTGTCGAGCAACAGTCGGAATATTGCTGGGCGTATCAGCTGATTGCCCGCGGGGCGCGGATGATTCGCGATCTGGAGGCCTACGGGATGGCCTTGCTGCCGGAGTTTCGTGACTGGGAACTGCCGCAACTGCGCGATGCCATCGACCGCGAGTTCTTTTTGCTGTCCGAGGCGCATTACCAGCGCTATATCGCCCCGAGCTTTCTGCGTGATGCCCTGGAGAACGGGCCGGTTTGAGTTTTGTAGCGAAAGTTCCGGCCTCTTCGCGGGCAAGCCCGCTCCCACAGGGATTGTGGGGATCTCAGTGGGAGCGGGCTTGCCCGCGAAGAGGCCACTGAGGCTGGCGAATCAGTCCCCGGTATATTCGCAACCGCTGGTGCAGGTCTCATGAATCCGTACCTTGGACAGCTCCGGCAGCAACGGCTTGACCTGTTCCCAGATCCACTTGGCGATCACTTCGCTGGTCGGGTTCTCCAGGCCAGGGATGTCGTTCAGGTAGTTGTGGTCCAGCTGCTCGTAAAGCGGCTTGAAGATCGCCTTGATCTCCGAGAAGTCACGAATCCAGCCGGTGTGGGGGTCAAGCGGGCCGGTGAGGTGCAGGGCGACCTTGAACGAGTGGCCATGCAGGCGGCCGCACTTGTGCCCCTCAGGGACGTGAGGCAGGCGGTGGGCCGATTCGAACGTAAATTCCTTGAAGATTTCCACGCTGTCAGAACTCTGTGTGTATCAATGATGCGCGCAGTCTACCAGCATGGCCGCTACAAGGCTTGCAACTGATCCTGCAGCCGCCCGGTGGCGATCAGCTCCAGCAGCTCGTCGCCCAGACGCTGGCTTTCGGCGATGGCTTTGTACCAGTAGCGCTTGCGGCTTGGGGCATCGCCCATGAAGCGCTTGAAGTCGCCGCGGTCGGGCAACTTGCCGAAGGGCAGGGCGGCCAGGTATTGCGGCGATGGCGTCAGCAGCAGCACGTTCTGCAGGCGCGTGGCATCGCCCCGGCGCCAGGGCAGGGTCTTGTCGAACCAGCCGGGCACCACTTTGTCAGTGAAGTGTGGGTAGAGCACCAAGTCGTCGCCGCGGTACGGTAAATCCAGGTGGTAGTCCAGCAGGCCGCCGTCACGGTAGGTGCCGCTGCCGACGCCAGGGATGTCGCGCACGCCTTCCATCACCATCGGAATCGAACCCGACGCCAGCAGGGCGGGGCGCAGGTTGCCGAGATCCAGCGGCAGGCAGCGCGAAGGGAAGTCGGTGAGCGCATCAAGCGGCGGCGCGGTGCGTTGATCATGCAGGATGATGCGTTCGAAATGCCGGGCCAGGCGCGCACGGCCCAGCAGGTTGCTGGCGATCACCGAACCCAGCCCCATGCCCAGTCGGCCGCGATGGTCGTGAGCCAATTGGCCATGGCTCTTGACCACCAGAATGTTCAAGCGGTAATCGGGGTTGGCGAGAATCTGCCCATCGCGGCCCTGCAGCAGGTCATCGAGCATGCGCTGGCAACTGCGGCTGATCTCGCGCGGCGTGACGCCCTTGGCGAAATCCTGCTCGGTATACAGCTCGCCCAGGCGCCGAATGCCCTCGACCGGGTTGTCGAGGCAAGCACTGGCGAAGCGCCAGGAACCGATCGAGGCGCCGATCAGGGCGCGCTGGCGGGGTGCAGAAGGCAGCCACTCGCCAAACAGCGCCAGATCCAGACCCTGGATGCCCAAAGGCTTCGGCCCGCCAGCGGCACCCGGCACCACACCCACATCGGCGGCCTGCAGGCCGCGTTCGCGGATGTGTTGCAGGGCTCGCTGGCCGGCCTTGAAGGTCAAGGCGGGGAATTTGATGTGAATGGCGCTCATGGCGGACCTCGGCGGCGGCAAGCGGGTCAGTATAAGGCCTGAAGGCGATAACCGGCTGCGCTATCATGACGCCAGCTGTTTTCAGGTTGAGTTAAGGACCGGTGGTTAATCTTAACCCCGTAGACACATTACACATCTCGATGGAGAGACCCCATGAAGACTTTGACTGCCCTGTTCACCGCCGCTGCCCTGGCTTTTGGTGCCAACGTTGCCCTGGCCAAAGACGTCCAGCCTGACGAAGTGGTCAAGCTGGTCAACGCCAAGACCATCAAGTCGCTGGATGAGCTTAAAGCCACCGCAGTGGCCAAGCACCCAGGCGCCACCGTCACCGATTCCGAGCTGGAAGACGAGTACGGTCGCTACATCTACAAGGTCGAATTGCGCGACCAGCAGAACGTCGAATGGGACGTCGATCTGGACGCCAAGACCGGTGAAGTACTCAAGGACGCACGGGACAACTGATGATCCACGTACCTCGGCCGGCGCGTTACCTGGCGCTCTCGCTGCTGGCCGTCTGTTCCCTGGCCGTTGCCCGCGACCTGGACCAGGATGAAGCCCTCAAGCTGCGCCAGGAGGGCATCATCCTGCCGCTCGAGCAACTGCTGGAGACCGCCCTGGGGCGTTACCCCGGGGCGCGTCTGCTGGAGGCCGAGCTGGAAGAAGACGATGACCGCTACGAATATGAAGTCGAGCTGCTGACAAGTGCAGGCGTGGTGCGCGAGATCAAGCTCGACGCCAGCACCGGTGCCCTGCTCAAAGACGAGGAAGACGACTGAATGCGCCTGTTGCTTGTCGAGGACAATGTACCGCTGGCTGACGAACTGATTGCCGGCCTACAGCGCCAGGGTTACGCCGTGGACTGGCTGGCCGATGGCCGTGATGCGGTGTACCAGGGCCAGAGCGAACCCTATGACCTGATCATCCTCGACCTCGGCCTGCCGGGGTTGCCGGGGCTTGAGGTGTTGGCGCAGTGGCGTGCCGGTGGCCTGGCCACGCCGGTATTGATCCTCACCGCGCGCGGCTCCTGGGCCGAGCGCATCGAGGGACTCAAGGCCGGTGCCGATGATTACCTCAGTAAGCCCTTCCACCCGGAAGAGTTGCAACTGCGCATCCAGGCACTGTTGCGTCGGGCACGGGGCCTGGCCAATCAGCCCACGCTAGAAGCGGCCGGCCTGCACCTGGATGAAAGCCGACAGTGCGTAAGCCGCGAGGGGGTGGACATTCAGCTGACAGCCGCCGAGTTTCGCCTGTTGCGCTATTTCATGCTGCACCCGCAGCAGATCCTGTCCAAGAGCCACCTGGCCGAGCACCTGTACGATGGTGAAACCGAGCGCGATTCCAACGTGCTGGAAGTGCACGTCAACCATTTGCGCCGCAAGCTGGGCCGCAGCGTGATCGAGACCCGCCGCGGGCAAGGCTATATCTACGCCGGGAGCACCGAGTGAAGTCGATCCAGGCACGCCTGAGCCTGGGGTTGGTAGCCGTGTTGGTGGTGGTCGGTGTGTTGCTCGCGCAGCTCACTTTGTGGCTGTTCGAGGCCGGCCTGCAGCGCTACCTGGAAAACGGCTTGCGCAAGGAAAGCGAAAACCTGCTGGTGGCACTGGTGCGTGGGCCGTCTGGCTTGCAGCTGGACGAGCGGCGCATTTCCGCCGCGTATCAACGACCTTTCTCCGGCTACTACTTCCGCATCGATTTCGACCAGGGGACTTGGCGTTCTCGCTCGTTGTGGGACTTGGACATGCCGAAACCATCGGCGCCCGGGCTTTCCGACAGTCACGAGCTGGGCCCGGAAGGTCAGCAGTTGCTGGCGCTGCGAGCCGACTATCGGCGTTTGGGGCAGGACATCTCGATCAGTGTGGCCCAGGACTACTCGCCGGTACGCGAGGGCTTCCGGCGCCTGCAGCAAATTGGCCTGGGCATGGGGCTGGTGGCTTTGATCCTGGTGCTGGTGCTGCAGCGCATCACCGTCACCCGCTCGCTGCGCCCGCTGGAGCGCGCGCGCCGGCAGATCGCCCAGCTGCAGCAGGGCCAGCGCTCGCAGCTGGATGCCGAAGTGCCCAGCGAACTGGTGCCGCTGGTGGGTCAGATCAACCATTTGCTCAGCCATACCGAAGACAGTCTGCGCCGTTCGCGCAATGCCCTGGGTAACCTCGGCCACGCGCTGAAGACGCCGCTGGCGGTGCTGCTCAGCCTGGCCTCCAGCGAGCGCCTGAAAGACCTGCCCGAGGTCCAGGCGCAATTGCGTGAACAGTTGGAGCAGATCCAGCAACGCCTGGCCCGCGAGCTGAACCGCGCCCGCCTGGCCGGCGATGCGCTGCCTGGCGCGCAATTCGACTGTGACGCTGAGTTGCCAGGATTACTGGCCACCTTGGGCATGATTCACGGGGAAGGCTTGCTATTGGAGCGCGATGTGCCGCCGGGGCTGTTGCTGCCCTGGGACCGTGAAGATGTGCTGGAGCTGCTCGGCAACCTGCTGGACAACGCCTGCAAGTGGGCGGACAGCGAGGTGCGGCTGGGGATCGCGCCGTCTTCCGAGGGCTATCGCCTGATGGTCGATGACGACGGCCCCGGCATCCCTGAAGGCCAGCGTCTGCAGGTACTGGAGCGGGGCTCGCGGCTCGATGAGCAAGTCGATGGGCATGGTCTGGGGCTGGGCATCGTGCGCGATATCGTCGATGCCTGGGGCGGGCGCTTGGCATTGCTCGAAAGCCCCCTGGGCGGCTTGCGGGTGAGCATCGAACTGCCGCGCAAGGGCCGCTGAGGCGATTCCCGTAGGAGCGGATTTATCCGCGATCACCGGCGCAGCCGGTGCCACCCACTGCGTCGTTCGCTTCGCGGCTAAAGCCGCTCCCACTGCAAAAAAATTGCAGTACAGCCGCATTTTTTTGAATTGGCCCAAGCCCGCCGCCTACCGGCACAATCCCCCTCACGAAACCCTGCGGTTTCCATCTCTCCACGGACGGAGCCCCCTAAGGGCCCAGGCCAAGCCGGCTGGGCTTTCTTTTTAACTAAAAAAACATAACCACGATTACTTAAATGTCTGCCTTGCGTTCCGAAAGTCGTCTGCAGCGGCTGTTGCCGGCGCCGCTGAATATTCCGCCCAAACAATGGCTGCGTGCCGCTATCGGCGCGCTGCTAGCCCTGTTTCTCGCAGGCTGGTTGACCAGTCTGGCGTACGGCCCCGGTATTGCGTTGCACCTGCTGGGCCCGCTGGCGGCGTCAGCGGTGCTGGTGTTCGCCGTGCACTCTGGGCCGCTGGCGCAGCCGTGGCCGGTGCTGGGCAGCTATGCCCTGGCAGGCGCGGTGGGCCTGGCCATGCGCGAGGGTTTCGGCCCTGAGCTGTGGGTCGCGGCTGCGGCGTTGGGCATTTCGATCCTGGTGATGTGCCTGTTGCGCTGCCTGCACCCACCGGGTGGCGGTGTGGCGGTGAGCGCGGTGCTGGCCGATTCGGGGCTGACGGCGCTGGGTGACCACCTGCTCGAACCGGTGCTGCTCAACGCGTTGATCCTGGTGGCGGTAGCGGTGGTGTACAACCGCCTGACCGGTGTGCGCTACCCCAAGGGCGCTGCTCCCCGTAAAGACCAGCACCACACCCAGGATCCTTTGCCTGGCGAGCGGGTCGGGGTCAGTGGTGCGGACCTGGACCAGGCCTTGGAAGAGCTGGGTGAGTTCGTCGACGTCACCCGCGACGAGCTGGAGCGCATCATCCTGGCCACCGAGCAGCACGCTCTGAAACGCAGCCTCGGGGGCATCACTGCCGCCTCGGTAATGTCCCGTGATGTGCAGTTCGCCTCGCCAGATACCACCCTGGAGCAAGCCTGGACAATGCTCGACAGCCATCACCTGAAAACCTTGCCGGTATTGCAGCGGGGCAAACTGGTGGGCATCGTCAGCCTCAGCGACCTGGTCGGCCCGGCCATGCAGCGTGGCCAGTTCAGCTGGCGTGGCCTGTTCGGTCGCAAGGCGGTGCGCATGGAACAAGTGATGAGTCGGCGGGTGATCAGTGTCGGCAGCCAGCACCCGCTTGAGCGACTGCTGCCGCTGTTGTGCGAGCAGGGCCTGCATTGCTTGCCGGTGCTCGACGGTGATCAGCTGGTTGGGGTGATCACCCAGACCGACCTCATCGCCGGCCTCAAGCGCCAGTTGCTCAGCGCCGCCGGCAGCGCTTCAGATCAGCGGGTCCCAGCGTTGTGACCAGTCGCTGGCGCCGGCGGCTACCAGCCGGCGCAGCACCGCGAAGGCCTGTTGCAGGGCCTCGCTGTCCCGCTTGCGCGGGTATACCAGAAAGGTCGGGTAGGTGAATTCCGGCGCCTGCGTCACCCGCTCGAACACGCCGTTGTCCAGGTACGCCTGGACCACACGGGTACGGAAATAGCCGCTGCCGCCCTGTTCGAGAATGAACTGCAAGGCCAGCGGCCCGAGATTGAAACTGAGTGCCGGACGCGCGCAATCGGGCAGGGCGGCGTCGTGCTGGCGGCGGAAGGCCTCGCCCCAGTCGATGTAGATGTACGGTTCGGGCCGATCGATCCGGCGAATGCGGATCAACTTCTCTTCCATCAACTGCTCCACCTGCAGGCCCGGGCCGTAGGTCGGCTGATAGACCAGCGCGGCGTCGAGCAGGCCCATTTCCACCTTGCGCAGCAACGATTCACCGTCGCTGACTTCGCTGCGGATGGCGTGAGTGGGCAATTCACGGTGCAGGGCGCTGACCCAGTCGAGCAGTATCGGGTTGCCCAGGCTGACCTCGGCGCCCACGTGCAGCACCTGCTGGCAGCCCTCAGGCAACGGCAGGTCGCGGCGCGCCGCTTCCCAGGTCTGTACCAGCTGGTTGGCATAACTGACGAAGGCCTCGCCGTCGCTGGTGAGGCTGGCGCCGTTGCGGCTGCGCACGAACAGCTGGCAGCCCAGTTGTTGTTCGAGGCGCTGCACACGGGCAGTGATCGCCGTTTGCGAGACGAACAGGCGCTCGGCGGCGGCGACCAGACTGCCGCTGCGCACGATTTCCAGAAAGGTTCGGGCCTGATCGATATCCATGGGCTGCTCAATGGTAGGAAAGGGCGCCTATTCTAGAGCCTTTGCACCGTTATGGGGCGCTATTGGCGTTCGCTGCAAATGTGCATATGGGTTGTGACTTTAGTCCCATGGCGGGCCCGGCGTGACGGTCCATACTCAAGATTCGCCCTTCAATAACAACAAGTACCGGGTTGCCCTCGACATGACTTACCAGCATAGCTACGCCCATTCCATTGCCGACCCTGCCGCCTTCTGGGCCGAACAGGCCGATCACCTGGCCTGGTACCGCAAACCGACGCTGACCTTGCAGGAAAACGCCGACGGCACCCATCAATGGTTCGCCGACGGGCGCTTGAACAGCTGCTACCTGGCCCTGGATCGGCAGATCGAACTGGGCCGTGGCGAGCAGACGGCATTGCTTTACGACTCGCCCGTGACCGGTGTGCAGCAGGCGTTCACCTACAACCAACTGCGTGACGAAGTGGCGCGCCTGGCAGGCCTGCTGCGCCAGTTGGGGGTGGGCAAAGGGGATGGTGTGATCATCTACATGCCCATGGTGCCCCAGGCGGCCATGGCCATGCTCGCCTGTGCGCGGATCGGCGCGGTGCATTCGGTGGTGTTCGGCGGTTTTGCCGCCAACGAATTGGCATTGCGGATCGACGATGCACGGCCGACGCTGCTGCTGACGGCCTCCTGCGGCTTGGAGTTCGACCGGGTGATCGAGTACAAGCCGCTGGTAGACCGCGCCCTGCAGCTGGCACGTCATCAGCCGCGTCATGTCCTGGTACTGCAGCGGCCTCAGGCCCGAGCGCAGATGCAGGCCGGCCGTGACCTGGACTGGCAGGAGGCACTGACGCATGCCGAGCCGGCGCCGCCGGTGGAGCTGAATGCCGCCGATCCGCTGTACATCATGTACACCTCCGGCACTACCGGCAAACCCAAGGGCATCGTCCGTGAAAACGGCGGCAACGCGGTCGCGCTTTGTTATGCGATGCGCCACATCTATGGCATGCAGGCCGGGGATGTGTGGTGGGGCATTTCCGATGTCGGCTGGGTGGTCGGCCATTCGCTGATCGTCTACGGGCCGCTGCTGAGCGGCTGCACCACAGTGTTCTATGAAGGCAAGCCGATCCGTACGCCGGATGCCTCGGCCTATTGGCGCGTGGTCGAACAGTACAAGGTCAATGCGTTGTTCTGCGCGCCGACCGCCATGCGGGCGATTCGCAAGGAAGACCCGGACGGCGAGCTGATCGGCAAGCATGACCTGAGTTCGCTGCGCCAGCTGTTCCTGGCCGGCGAGAAGCTCGACTCCAGCACCCATGAATGGCTGGAGCGGGTCAGCGGCAAGCCGGTGCACGACCATTGGTGGCAGACTGAGACCGGCTGGCCGGTGACCGCGCCTTGCGTAGGCCTACCGGGCAGTGCGGCGCGACCAGGGTCGAGCAATCGCGCAGTGCCGGGCTATCACGTGCGCGTGCTGGATGACGACGGGCATTTGCTCGGCCCGAACCATCAGGGTGCAATTGTCATCGCCCTGCCGTTGCCGCCCGGTTGCAGCCAGACTTTGTGGGGTGACCATGAACGCTACCTGCAGGCCTACCTGCGGACCTATCCGGGCTATTACCACACCGGCGACGGTGGCTATCTGGACGACGAGGGTTTCGTCTACATCATGGGCCGCACCGACGATGTGATAAACGTCTCTGGCCATCGTCTGTCCACGGGCGAGATGGAAGACCTGGTGGCGCGCCATCCGGCGGTGGCCGAGTGCGCGGTGATCGGCGTGCATGACGAGATCAAAGGTCAGGTGCCGCTGGCGTTGGTGGTGCTCAAGGATGGCGAGGGCATCGGTGAGTCGCAGTTGCTGGTCGAACTGGTGGGCAGTGTGCGCGAGGAGATCGGTGCGCTGGCGTGTTTCAACCGGGTGAGATTGGTCAAGCGGTTGCCCAAGACCCGCTCGGGGAAGATTTTGCGGGCGGTGCTGCGCAAGATTGCCGACGGGCAGGATTATGTGCCGCCGTCGACCCTGGATGATCCGGCGGTGCTGGGCGAGATCGAGGCGGTGCTGGCGGATTTGGCCAGGGCTGGCTGAACTGGCCTCTTCGCGGGGGCAGTCCAGGTACTCCACTGGTTTTGAATGCAGTGGTGTACCTGTGGGAGCGGGCTTGCCCCGCGAAGAGGCCAGTTCAGTCAACGACAGCGTCGGGCTCTACCTGATGCAATTGGCCCAACCGGCTGCGAGTTCGCATCAGGTCGGCAATTGCCCCACCCAGGCTTTCTTCCAGCGGCCTGCGCCCGATAACCGTCACCTGTCGATCCTGGTCATAAAGTACATCCACCAGGTTGACGAAGCGCTGCTGCGCTGCCAAAGAGCATTCCGAAAGGTCATCCAGCCCATCGATCACCCAGGCGTCATACTGCTGGGCAAGCTGCAGATAATCGATCACCGCCGTGGGTTGCTCGCACAGGTCATCGAAGGAGAACATCACCTGTTTGTCACTGATGCCCAACGCCCGCAGCTTGCGTTTGTTCACTTCCAGGGTAACCGGTTGCGCCGCGGGCACATTCAAGGCCTGGCGCTGCACCGCATTGCCCGGCCACACATAGTGCCCCTGGGTAAAGCGCTGGTGCTCACGGTTGGCCGGCAAGCTGCGAAAGTCGGTGTCACCGCCTACCTCAAGTACATCCATTCGGCCGTTGATCAGGCGGATCACCGGCAAGAAACGCTCATGGTACAGCGGGTTGGGCAGCAGCCCTTCGGGCGCGTAATTGGAGGTCACCAAGACGAAGATGCCACGCTCGAACAACGCCGTGAACAGGCGGGTGAGCAGCATGGCATCGCCAATGTCATGCACATGAAATTCGTCGAAGCACAGCACCTGGCAGTCGCCCAGCAATTCGTCCAGGGTCGCGCCCAGCGCATCGTCCAGCAACCGATGACGGTGCATCCCCTGGTGGAGGCGGGCGAAAAAGTCATGAAAGTGCAGGCGCCGCTTGGCCTCGACCGCTATCGCCTGGAAGAATCCGTCGAGCAGCCAGCTTTTGCCGCGGCCTACTGAGCCATGAAGGTACAGGCTGCGTGATTCGCCATTCGGCAGCCGCGCCAGCTGTTCCGCCATGCTGCGGATGACCCGGTACTGGCCCTCGCTGAGCTGATAGCCACGGCTGCGCGCCTTCTCTTCGAACCAGGTGATCAACTCGCAGGTATTGGATGATGCAGCACGCCTGCGCTGGCCGAGCTGACGCAGTGGGGTAGGGATCCAGGCTGACAAATGCGAAGCTCCATGGGCGAAAAAAGGGCAGGGTGCAGCTTGCCCCAGTCCGGCCATTATGACCAACGCAAAAACTGCTGCGCATGGATCGGCTGACGCGATAGTTCAGCCTTTGCGTTCCAATTGACGCTCAATCATGTATTTGACAGTCAGCCTGCGCTCCTTGAGTTGGCGCAGATCGTCATCCTGGAAATTGCCCGCCGAGATCGATTCGGCAGCCAACACCTGGTTGTCGATGTCGATGTATTCGTCGAGCAGGCGGTCCAGGGTCTTGTCTTGCTGGCGGCGCTGCTGGATGATTTCGCGGGGGTAGTGCAGGTCCTGGTACAGGTCATGGGAAACGGGCATGGCATCCTCCTTGGTCAATGCAGATCGCTTATCTGATTGGAAGGGAGGAATGCGATTGTGTTAAAGCGAAGCGGCGGAAATACGACGGGTGGTTGCCTAGGTTTGCATCGCGAGGCCCTGAAAACACTAACTTGCTGTTTTAAAGCATTTTTTTTGCTGGAGGGGGTTCCCAGGTCGAAAGAATGTTGTTAAAGTGCCGCGCATTCCAAGACAACAACCCAGTTGTCAGTCAGTTGGAATGGTCAGAGCAGCTAACGCTGCATCCGATACAGGGGCGTCGCCAAGCGGTAAGGCAGCAGGTTTTGATCCTGCCATGCGTTGGTTCGAATCCAGCCGCCCCTGCCATTTTTAAAACATCATTTTTTTTGAATTCAGTGCAGTTTCAATCGGCGCTGGGTTTTGTCGTTTCTGTCGTTTGCGTCGGCCCCTTCGCGGGCAAACCCGCTCCCACAGGTACAGCGACGGCCTTGAGTGCTGCGCTATCGCTGTGGGAGCGGGCTTGCCCGCGAAAGGGTCGGCGTATTCACTGAAATCTATCTGGCCACCCGCAACAGCTCATCCAACACCCGCGCCAGCTCTTCAGCCTGCACCGGCTTCTGCATCACCAGGCTGTCCGGCAACTCCAGCCCCTGCAACTCCGCATACCCGGTGAGAAACACCACCGGCAACCGCGGATGCCGCTCGCGCGCCGCCAGCGCCAACTGCGCGCCATTGAACTCAGGCATGGCAAAGTCGGTGAGCAACAAGTCGATGCCGTCGTCCAGCAGGGCCAACGCCTGTTCGCCATTGTGTGCCTGGCGCACCTGGTAGCCATATTGGCGCAGCACATCACCGAGCATGTCACGTACCAAGTGGTCATCATCGACCAACAGCACCGTGCGGTCGCGACCACTTTCGCTGATCGACTGGGAGGCCACCGGGGCAATCGGCTCGGCCACCATCTCGTGTTTCACCGCTGGCAGGTACACGGCCACTTGAGTGCCATGGCCTGGCTGGGTGTCGATGCGTACTCCCCCGCCAGATTGCTTGGCAAAACCGAATACCTGCGCCAGGCCCAGGCCAGAGCCTTTGCCGATGTCTTTGGTGGTGAAGAACGGTTCGAATACCTTGGCCACCACCTCTTCGCTCATGCCGCAGCCGGTGTCGCGGATACTCAGCATCACGTACTCGCCGGGTTCGGGGTCTTCCGGGCGTTGGGGGTGGGCCTTGATCCGCGTATTGCGAGTCGTGAGCGTCAGCTGGCCGCCTTCGGGCATGGCGTCGCGGGCGTTGATCGCCAGGTTGAGGATGATCATTTCGGTCTGGGTAGGGTCGGTCAGCGCTTGCCACAGGCTCTGGTCCAAGTCCAGGCGCACTGAAATGCTACCGCCCAAGGTCCGACGCAGCAGTTCCTCCAGGCCGGTGAGGGTGCGATTCATGTTCAGCGGCACCGGTTCCAAGCGCTGGCGACGAGAGAACGCCAACAATTGTGAGGTCAGCTTGGCGCCGCGCTCGCCCGCTTCGCGAATATGCGTCAAGCGCGTGCGAGCCTTGTCCAGGTCGCCCTTGCCCAGATCGCGCTCCAGAAAGCTTGCCCCTGTAAGGATGACCGTGAGCAGGTTGTTGAAGTCGTGGGCGACGCCGGCCGTCAGCTGGCCGACCGCTTCCAGCCGCTGCATTTGTTGAAGCGCCGCCTCGATGCGCTCGCGCTCGGTGATTTGCTCGCGCAAGCGGTCGTTGGCTTCGGCCAGGCCCAGGGAGGCTTCGCGTTCGCTGGTGATGTCGCGCGCCACCACGTAAAGCAGCGTGTCTTCCGGCACCACCACCCAGGACAGCCAGCGCAACTGGCCGCCGGCATGCTGAATGCGGCCGACGAAGCGGGCACTGGTGCGGCCATGGGCGAGGGCGGCCAGCTCGGTCAGCAGCGACTCCTGATCGGGCTCGGGCAGCAAGTGCAACAGCGAGGTCTGGCTCAGGCGTTCGCGGGAGAAGCCCAGGCTGGCCTCCCAGGCCGGGTTCAAGGCAACCGGGGTGAGGTCTTTGTTGAGTACCGCGAGCAAGTCTTGGGACAGCTCCCAGGCACGGTCGCGCTCGCGGGTGCGACGCTCGACCCGTTCGCCAAGCATCTCGTTGAGCTGCTTGAGCGCCTGGGTGGCCAGGCGTTGCGCGTGGATATCCTGCAATACACCGGAAAACCGCGTGCACTGGCCATCGACGAACTGGCACTGACCGCTGCTGAGCAACCAATGTGGCTCACGGCCATTGGGCTGGGCAATACGGAATTCGACCCGGTACAGGCCGTCGCTGTCCGGTCGCATGGCGAACTCTACGGCGTCACGCACCCGTTGCAGGTCGTCTGGGTAGATGCCGGCATAGAACACCTCGAGGGTCATCTCGGTGTCGACAGGCAGGCCGAACAAGGTCTTGCAGCGGTCGTCCCAGACCAGCCGCCCTTCATGCGGGCGAAAGTCCCAGGTGCCCATGCCGGCCGCATCGATGGCGATGCGTGCACGCGCCTCGACATCCGCCAGCGCCTCCTCGGCGCGCCGCCTACGCTGGCGCTCCTGTACCTCGGTGAGCGCGCGGCGAACTGCCTTGGGTAATAGCGGCAGGTTTTTCTTCAGCACATAGTCGGTGGCACCCAGGCGGATCATCTCCACCGCGTGTTCTTCACCGTAGACGCCCGACAGGAAGATGAACGGTGTGTCCGGCGTCTCGCGCTGAGCGATGGCCAGCACATCGGTGCCGGAGGAGCCGGGCAGTACGCAGTCGCAGAGGATCAGGTCATAGCGGTCCTCACGCAGGGCATGCTCGGCAGCGATATGATCGAACACCAGCCGCGACTGCACGTGCAACCCGCTGCGCTCCAGGTTCAGCAACGTCAGCTCGGCATCCAGCGAGCTGTCTTCGACTATCAATAATTTGAGCGGCGTTGGCTGCATCTTCGCGGCGGGCCTCAGTTGCTGCCACGCCGGTTCAGGCGCAGTGAGCCGGGTGGGGGTTCGTTGAGCACCGCCCAGAATATCCCAAGATCGGAGATCGCCGCGACGAACTCCTTGAATTCCACGGGTTTGACCACGTAGGCGTTGACTCCCAGTTCATAGGCACGCAGCAGGTCGGGCTCCTCGCGTGAGGAGGTCAGCATCACCGTTGGGATGCTGCGCAGCTCGGGCGTGGCGCGCACCTCCTTGAGTACTTCAAGGCCGTCGACTTTGGGCAGTTTCAGGTCAAGCAGCAACACCGCTGGGTTGCCGTCGTCGCGTTCGGCGTAGGCGTTGCGACGCAGCAGGTAGTCGAGTGCATCGGCGCCGTCGCGCAATACGATGACTTCGTTGGCCAACTGGCTGCGTTCCAGGGCCAGGAGCGTCAGCTCCAGGTCCCGGGGGTTGTCTTCGACCAGCAGGATAGGTTTGAGCATGATGGTTCGGGTGCCTCAAGGGTTCTCTGGATGACGGGGAAGGGTGAAATGGAAGCTGGCGCCCTGATCGACGTGGCCTTGCGCCCACACTCGGCCGTCGTGGCGCTCGATTATCCGCCGCACGCTGGCCAGGCCGATGCCGGTGCCTTCGAAATCTTCCATGCGGTGCAGGCGCTGGAATACACCGAACAGCTTGTTGGCGTAGGCCATGTCGAAGCCGACACCGTTATCGCGAATATAGATTTCGGTTTCCCCGGCGTGCTGGCGCGCGCCGATTTCGATGCGCGCCGGTTCGCGGCCGCGGGTGTACTTGATGGCATTGGCGATCAGGTTATGCAGCGCCAGGTTGATGAAGGCCGGGTCGGCGAACACCTTGGGCAGCGGCGCGACGTCCCAGACGATCTCGCGCCCTTGATAATCAGGTGCCAACTCCTGTCGGATGGCTTCGACCAGGGCATTGAGGTCGACATCGGAAAGACGTAGCGCCGAGCGGCCCATCTGCGAGAAGTTCAGCAGATTGTCCACCAGGCTGCCAGCGAACTGCGCCGCTTCCTCGATGTGCTTGAGGAAGCGCCGGCCGCGTTCACTCAGGCCCTGGCCTTCGATTTCGCCAAGCAGTTCGGTGTAGCCGGCGATATGCCGCAGCGGCGCGCGCAGGTCGTGGGACACGCTGTAGGAAAACGCTTCGAGTTCCTTGTTCGAGCGTTGCAGCTCGTTCGCCAATTGCGCCAATTCCTCGGCCTTGCGCAGGACGATGCCCAGTACCGCCATGCGCAGCTCCACCACACCTTCCAAAATCAATGGGTCCCAGGGCTCACAGTGGCCGCTGAGCTGTTCCTGCCAGTGCTCGAAGCTGTGCCGTGGGTTGAGCGCGCCCTGTGGGCCGATCTGCTTGTCGGGGCGGCCGGCCCAGTTGACCGTGCGTACTTGCTCGGGCCGGAACCACAGCAGATAGTGCGAATGAATCTGCGAGATGGCCACGGCCAGCACGCCGCCGGCGTGCTGAGCGAGTTCGGGTAACTCGTCGATATCCCGGCGCACGTTATCGCTGTGGAACACGGTTTCGTTGTGACGTTGCCCCAGCCAGTGCACCAGCGCATTGACCTGCGCTTCTGCCGGCGTCTGGCCGATCAGGTCGCAGCGCTCGGCAGAGATGACTGCCGCGCCGCTGGCACCGGCGAACGCCAGCAGCACTGCGGGGAGGGCGCGCAGGCCATCGCTGACGCTGTCTTGGTCGGCCATGGACGAGATCATGCGCACGATGTGCTGGCGCAGATCGAGCAGTTTTTGCGTATTGGCGTGGGACTCACGTGCCTCGATCTGCAGCGACAACACGCTGGCCAGCAGCTCGCAGGCGGTGCGCGTGCGCAATTCAACGGGGCGAGGTTGCTCGTGGTGGCATGAGATCAATCCCCAGAGCTGCCCGTCGGCCACGATCGACAACGACATCGACGCCAGGGTGCCCATGTTGCGCATGTACTGCAGGTGCACCGGTGAGACGCTACGCAGCGCGGCGAAGGTCATGTCCAGCGGCTTGCCGGTCCGTGGATTGGCGGCTGGCACCAGCGGGGAAGCCTGGTAGTTTGCATCTTCGATCACGCGGATGCGATTGACCCGGTAAAGCTCGCGGGCCTGGCGTGGGATGTCCGCCGCCGGGAAGCATAAGCCCAGGTAGCTGGGGTAGCCTTCGTCAGCCACCTCAGCCAGCACCTGGCCATTGCCTTCGGCATCGAAGCGGTAAGCCTTGACCCGGCCGAAGCCAGTGATGCGCTTGATCTGAAGAACGGTCTGCTGCAGCAGCGCTTCCAGGCTATCGGCATTGTTCACGCTGCCGACGAACCCCCTCACCAACGGGTAGAAGTCGCCTTGGTCGGCATGCTCCGTGCACTGGCGAACAGGCTCGAATTCGGCGATCAGCACCTGGTCGTGGCGGTGGGTGAGCAAACGCAGGATATCGCTGCTGGGCGCGCCCTTACGCAGATGTACATCGCCGATGTGGAAGGGAAAAACATCATCGCTGGGCAGGTGTTCGAGCCTGGCCCGCAGGTCGAAACTTTCACTGATCACTTCGGCGAACGTGCTCCCGACCAGTTCGCGGGCCGGGACACCCAGCCAGCGCTCGACGTTGTCGCTGGCCTGGAGGATGCGAAGGTCTTGTTCGTCGAGCACCAGCAGAAAGCCGTGGGGCTGGATGCTGCCCGGCACCTGGATCGGCTCCTGGGCGCAGCGTTCCACGGCTTCAGCGAGTGCAATGTCTGCAGTGGTCAATGAATACGCTCCTGTCATGTTCGTCCATGCATGGCGCGCATGCGTTTGATGCCGACTCGGTTGCTGCCCTGCACCGTAACAGAATGTGCATCGCTTTGCCGGCCCATGGCCATTGGAGGCGTTGGATGTTGATGGGTTCGCTGCCCACTGCAAATTTGTCTGCAATTTTTCCGTAGTCGCTAGATCTTTGTCGTTATCACAAAAGAATGGCACCCAGCCATCACGGCTTTGTCACCGGCTGCTACGCTGAAATCTAGAATAGAGGAACAAGGAACATGAAGTGACGGAACGCTTTCTGGCCGCGCTGTTGGGCCTGTTGTTGAGCGGCAGTGCCGTAGCGGCGGACTTCCTCGTCGAGGTGCGGGTCCTGGTGCAGAGGGGCTGCATGCTGGTCAACCAACAACGCGATGCGGGCGCACAGGCCCTGGGGCAAATCGACCTGGGTGAGGCCGCGCGCCTGGACGGTCCTGGTGCGCCCTTGAGCGGTGTGCTGATCACTCGTCGACCCCCGCGGCTTGAGTGCAATCCCGATACGCCTTACCAAGTGCGCGTCGATGGTGGCCAGCATGGCGGCGTGGGTGAACTGCGTTTCCTCGCCAGCAGCGATGCCAAGGCCCGGCCAATCCCTTATCGCCTGTACCGCGATGCAGCCTGGCGTGAGCCGGTGGCGGTGGGCGAAGCACACGCTGCCCGGGTGCCGGACAGCGGCACGGTCGAGCTGCCGTTGTACGCCCGCATCGACAAGATGGCCTGGGTACCCCGCGCCGGGCAGTACGCCGACCTGCTCAAAATCACGGTCACCTGGTAACGAGGCCGCCATGCACAAGGACGTCATGCCATGAACCGCACTTCGCTCCTGCTGCTCAGCCTTGGCCCGCTGCTGTTGCCCACCGGTACGGCGCACGGCACTACCACCGGCTTCATCCAAGCCCGCCTGGTAATCTCCGCGGCCTGCCAGATCAGCAGCGGTGACCAGCCGCCTGCGACCCTTGGCAACCCTGGGCTGATGGACTTCGGCCAGCGCGGCCCGAACTGGGACCAGCCGCTGCGCACGCGGGTCGACGAGGCGGGCGGTGAGGGCAGTCTGCAGATCAGTTGCACACCCCAGGTCAGGGCCTTCAACGTGCGCATCAACGCCGGCATGAACGGCGATGATGGCGTGCGGCGGCTGAGCAATGGCCGCGAAATGATCCCCTATCAATTGGCCGTCGACCCGGGCGGTAACAGCCGCTACGGCATCGGCCAGGCGCGTGCCTTCACCATCAGCAGCACCGATCAGATCCCCATTCCCATCTATGGCGTGGTGGTGGCGCAACCGCGCTCGCTGCCGGCCGGGCTGTACCGCGACACCCTGAGAGTGACCCTGGACTGGTAATCAACGCAAGGAGACTCCGATGCGAACGAACCTCACCCACTGCATCCTCGCTGGCCTCGGCCTGGCATTGGCATCCCACGCCCAGGCCGCCACGGTGACCGGGACCATCAGCTCGACCCTGACGCTGATTTCGGCCTGCCAGGTCAATGGCAGCACGGGCTCTTCGGGGTTGAACTTCGGTACCCTCAGCTTTGGTACCCAGGAAGCGCTGTTCACCACGGCCAACGGCCAAGTGCTGGGCGGTGGCGGCGGTGCCATGAGCATCCTCTGCTCGGCGGGCACGGTGCCGGCGATCCGCGTGCGCGCAGGGGCCCATGATGGCGCTTCGAGCGGCGGCACGCGGGCACTGGCCGACGGCGCCGGCAACTTCGTGCCGTACGACTTCTACACCGACACCGGGCGCACCCAGTTGCTGGCGATCGACGGCACCATCACCTTGCCGACCAGCACCGGCGTGGCGCAGACCGTCAACCTCTATGGCCAGGCACGCGGCAAGGCGGGTCTGCCGGCAGGGGTGTACACCGACACGGTGGCCGTCGAGCTGTCGTTCTGAGCCGCCGCCATGCGCAGCTGGGTGTATGGCTGCTTGACCGGGCTTGGGGTGTTGCTGGCACCGTCGCTGGATGCCGCGACCACCAGCACGTTCCAGGTCTCGGCGACGATCGCAGCGGGCTGCCTGGTGGCCGGCGGGGTCACCAGCTATGGCGTGCTCAATTACGGCACGCAGTCGGCGTTGTCGACCGGCATTCTCAGTACCGCATTGGGCGGCACCACGGTGACGTTCCAGTGCACCCCTGGCGTGAGCCTGAGCATGAGCCTGGACGCCGGCCAGAACGGGGTCAGCGGCACGCGCTACCTCAAACGTGGCGGTGGTACCCAGGTATTGGCCTACCAGCTTTACCAGGACGCGGCCTACAGCCAGAACATCGCAGTCGGCCAGAGCGTACCCCTGAACACCAGTAACCCGGCGGCGATCAAGTTGTCGGTGTATGGCCGCACGCAGCTGACCGGCCTGCTGCCAGCGGGTACCTACACCGATGTGGTGCAAGTGGCGGTGACCTGGTGAAACAACCGGGCACTCAGACAATCGAGCAAGGAGAGCGGTATGCGGGAAGGCGCGAAGTGGGCGCAGGGTTTGATCGGATTGTTACTGTTGGCGAGCCTGCCGGTGGGGGCGGCGACCTCGGTGTTGATCTGGCCGATCGACCCGGTACTGGAGGCTGACCAGAAGGCCGGCGCGTTATGGCTGGAAAATCGCGGCACGGCCCCGGCCAGCCTGCAGGTGCGGGTGTTCGCCTGGCGTCAGGGCGACTACCAGGAGCAGTTCCAGGCCCAGCGCGAGATCATCGGCAGCCCGCCGGTCGCCACGATTGCCCCTGGGCAGAAGCAACTGATCCGCCTGACCCGCACCGCCAGCTCGCCGGCCGGCCGGGAACAGGCCTACCGCATCATCATCGATGAAATCCCCTCGCCACTGCCCACTGACACTGCCAGCCAGGGCACCACGGCAGCGATCCGCCTGCAGATGCGCTACTCGGTGCCGCTGTTCGTCTACGGCGAAGGCTTGTGGGGCAAGCCCGACCCGGAAGGCAAACGCAACGCCAGCGGTGTTGGCAAACCGCAGCTGAGCTGGCGCCCGGTCATGGTCCAGGGCAAGCCTTATGTGGAGTTGCGCAACAGCGGCCCGGTGCACGCCCGGCTGACCGATGTGGTGGTGCAGCAGGGCAGCCAGGCCAAGCCATTGGCCGAAGGCTTGCTCGGCTACGTGCTGCCCGGCGCCAGCATGCGCTGGCCGGCACCCGTCGCGCCGAGCAGCAGTGGCGTACTGAAAGGGAGGGTGAACGGCCAGGACACGGCCGAAGCGATCCGGCAAGGGCAATGAGCCCGTACCTGAATGATGGGCCAGGGAGGACCCGGCAATGGTCGGAATCCGTGTGTGAAATGGCTGTCGCGGGCGACGCGCCGCTGGTGCCTGGGGCTGGCCGTGATCGGCCCCGGCCTGGCTGTGGCCGACGACCTGCCACCGCCACCCACCGAAGCCGCCGCCATCGCCGACGCCACGCTGTACCTCGACCTGCTGGTGAACCAGGTGCCCAGGGCTGAGCTGGTGCCCGTGCAGCAACGGGCCGGACGGCTGTACCTCGACAGCGAAGTGCTGCGCGCCGCCGGCATCGCCGTGCCAGGTGCTCCCCAGGGCGAAGTGGCGTTGGATGGCGTGGCGGGCCTGCACACCGACTACGACAGCCAGAACCAGCGCCTGCTGCTGCAGGTGCCGCCGGCCTGGCTGCCGGACCAGCAGGTCGGCGATCGCAACCTGTACCCGGCCAGCGATGCACGCAGCAGTTTCGGCGCGCTGTTCAACTATGACCTGTACCTCAACGACACCGACGATGGCGGCACCTACCTGGCCGCCTGGAACGAACTGCGCCTGTTCGACAGCTGGGGCACCTTCGCCACCACCGGCCAGTGGCGCCAGTCGTTCAACGGCGCGCAGGCCAATGACAGCCGCCAGGGCTTCCTGCGCTACGACACCACCTGGCGCTTCACCGACGAGCAGCGTTTACTGACCTACGAGGCGGGCGATGTCATCACCGGCGCCTTGCCCTGGACCAGTTCGGTACGCGTGGGCGGCCTGCAACTGTCACGCGACTTCGCCGCACGCCCGGACCTGGTCACGTATCCGCTGCCGGCCTTCGCTGGCGAGGCGGCGGTGCCGACGTCGCTGGATCTGTTCATCAACGGCTACAAATCCACTACCACCGAGCTGCAACCCGGCCCCTACACCCTGACCAATGTGCCGTTCATCAATGGTGCCGGTGAGGCCGTAGTGGTGACCACTGACGCCTTGGGTCGCCAGGTGTCGACCACCTTGCCGTTCTACGTCACCAGCAGCCTGCTGCAAAAAGGCCTGTCCGACTTCACGGTGGCCGCGGGCAGCCTGCGCCGTGACTATGCCGTGCGCGATTTCAGCTATGGCCCTGGCGTGGCGTCCGCAAGCTTACGGCATGGCGTCAGCGACTTTTTCACCCTGGAAAGCCATGTCGAAACGGCTGAATCGCTATTGCTTGGCGGCCTGGGCGGCAACGTGCGCCTGGGCAATTTCGGGGTGCTCAACGCGGCCCTCGCGCAAAGCCAGTTCGACGGCGAAAAGGGCCATCAGGTCGCGCTCGGTTACCAGTACAACAGCCAGCGCATCGGCTTCAGCTACCAGCGCCTGCAGCGCTACGGCGACTATGCCGACCTGAGCCGCGTCGACAGCCCTGAGATCCAACTGAGCCAGCGCAGCGAGCAGGTCACCCTCAGCCTCAACCTCGACCGCTTCGGTAGCCTCGGCGCCGGCTATTTCGATGTGCGCGCCGGTGACGGCACCCGCACCCGGCTGATCAACCTGAGCTGGAGCAAGCCGCTGTGGGGCAACAGCAGCCTTTACCTGTCAGCTAACCGCGAGGTCGGCGACAGCCAGTGGGCGGTCCAGGCGCAGCTGGTGATCCCGATCGACTTCAGCGGCACCCTGGCCGTGAGCATGGAGCGCAGCAAGGACGGTGAAGACCTGCAGCGGGTCAACTACAGTCGCGCAGTGCCGGTGGCGGGCGGTGTGGGCTACAACCTGGGTTACGCCACCGGTGGCGACCGTGATGCCTACCGTCAGGCCGATGCCACCTGGCGCCTGCAATCGGTGCAGTTGCAGGCCGGCGTGTACGGCACCAGCGGCGAGATGACCCGCTGGGCCGACGCCAGCGGGTCGCTAGTGTGGATGGATGCCGGCGTGTTCGCCGCCAACCGCATCGACGATGCCTTCGTGGTGGTCAGTACCAACGGCTACGCCGATGTGCCGGTGCGCTATGAAAACCAGGAGATCGGCCGCACTGACAAGGGCGGCCACCTACTGGTGCCGTACAGCAGCGGGTACTACCGCGGCAAGTACGAGATCGACCCGATGGACCTGCCGCCCGACGTCCTTGCGCCGAATGTTGAGCAGCGCGTCGCCGTGCGCCGTGGCAGCGGCTACCTGCTGGAATTCCCGCTCAAGCGCGTGCTGGCGGCGAGCCTTGAGCTGGTCGATGGCAACCGGCAGCCGCTCAAATTGGGCAGCAAGGTCACCCACCAGGAGAGCGGCAGCCAGGCGGTGGTCGGCTGGGATGGCCTGGTGTACCTGGAGAATCTGTCGCCGCGTAACCGTTTGCAGGTCGAGCTGGAGGGAGGAGGGCAGTGCCAGGTCGAGTTCGAGATGCCAGAGGCGGAAGGTTCGATCCCGCTGATTGGCCCGCTGGTGTGTCGATGAAGACGTTACTGCGCTGTGCAGGGGGGGCTTTGCTCTGGCTGCCGGTCGGTTCGGCGTGGGCGTTGTGCGCTTCAGTACCGACCTTGCCCGCAGGATTTGGCACCATCAACTCAACGTTGGTGCGAACCACAGCACAGACCGCCTCGACCACCAACTCAGGGCTGCAGTGCACGGGATCGTTGCTTAGCCTGCTCAGTTCCGGCGACCACTTCTATGCCACCATCGGTCCTTCCACGGGGGGGCTGGTCGGGCCGACCGGTGACGTTATCAACTACACGCTTTACGCTGATAACAGCACCAGCTACCCGATCACTCGAGGTGTTGCCTTCGACTTCGCCCGTAATGGCATCCTCGACTTGCTGGGCTTGCTCAACGGCACCACACCCAAGGCCGTGCCGTTGTACCTGCGCACCCAGATCGGCAGCAACGTGGCGGCGGGTGTGTACCAGGAGACACTGACGGTGGCTTGGAGCTGGAACTATTGTTCGGGGATCGGCATCGGCGCCATTTGCCTGGGGCGTGACATCGGGGCCGGCAGCCAGTCGCTGACCGTGACGCTGACGGTGAGCAACGATTGCCAGATCACCACGCCCAATATCAGTTTCGGCAGTGCGCCCGTGGTGTCGGGATTCGGAACGGTGAGCCAGAGCGTGAGCCTGTCGTGCACCAAGGGCAGCAGCTACACGGTGGGCCTGGATGACGGCCAGAATGTTTCGGGCGGGCGACGGCGGATGAAGTCTGCAGCCAACAATTACCTGGCCTACGACATCTTCAAGAGCGCCGGTGCCGTGCGTTGGGGTTCGGTGACCAGCGCACGGCGGTCGAGCAGCGATGCCGATGTGAACCCCGGGGCGGGTACCGGGACCGGCAGCCAGGTGTTCAACTACAACGCCAAGGTCTATACCGACCAGGCGACACCGCCGGCCACGACCTATACCGACAACGTGATTCTTGATGTGCAGTTTTGACGTTGGTCTGCTGTGCCGGCCTCTTCACGGGCACGCCCGCTTTGGTAGGACAACGCTAACCCACTGATTTGGCGGGTCCCCTGTGGGAGCGGCTTTAGCCGCGAAGAGGCCGGCACTGATCAGCGCAAATCCCCAACCATCTTCCGCAGCGTCTCCAACACTGCCCCGGCCAACGCCTTCGACCGCTCCCCCGACCAGCCAGTAACCGGGTCAGGCGCATCATCATGGTCCTTGAAAGGCATCTCCAAGGTCAGCGACAAGCAGTCATACGCCATACCCACTGCATTGCAAGCCAGTGTCGTATTAGCCTGTCCCGGTTCATCGCGGGTATAGCCATATTTCGTCTGGAAGTCCGGCGTTACGCTGCACAGGGTAGTGCGGAACTGCTCCTCCAACTTGGCCAACCGCGGCGTATAGCCCGGATTCCCCTCACACGCCGCCGTGAATACATGCGGGATTTCCTCATCCCCATGCACATCGACAAACGCATCCACGCCGTACTGCTTCATCTGCGCCTGGGCAAAGAACACTTCGGGACTCAGCTCGACACTGGCATCCTGCCAGGCCCGGTTGAGGTCCTTGCCCTTGAAGTTGGTGCGCAGATGGCCGTGGAAGGCGCCATCGGGGTTCATGTTCGGGATCAGGTACAGATCGGCTTTTTCTAGCAGTGCTTTGACCGTTTCATCATTGGCCTGCAGTTGGTCGATCACCCCTTCCATGAACCACTCGGCCATATGCTCGCCCGGGTGCTGCTGAGCGATCAGCCACAGCTTGCGCTTGCCCGCAGCGCCATCGCCTGCACGCAGCAGCGGAATATCACGGCCCTCCACGCTGCGGCCATGGGCCAACAACTCGACGCCTTCGATCTGCTGGGCACGCTCGATCAGCTGGTTATGGCGGGCACGCGGGTAGGGCTCGAAGTAGGCGAACCAAATCTGCTCCTGCTCGGCCTTCACTTCAAAGGCCAGCGCCTTGCCATCGAACTGGCTGGGTACGCGGAACCAGGTCTTCTGGTCATAGGACGCCACGGCGTTGTAGCCGGTCCAGGCGTTCTTGTAGGAAGACTCGCTGGCGTTGTCCAGGCTGAAGCGGTGGACCTGGCCTGGGGTTAGGCCGCTGACCTTGAAGTGGAACCACTGGAAGTGGCCGCTGTGGGTGTCCGGGCGGATGGCCAGGTGGACCTGGGCCGGGTTGCTGGCATCCAGCACCTGGATGTTGCCGGAATCGAAATCGCAGGTGATCTGCAGGGGGGACAGCGTCACGGTCATTGGCGGGCTCCTTGGGCATTGTTGTGGGGGTACTGTACACCGCTTGGGCTGCTAGTGAAGGGGGCAGATCACTCGACGAGCCAACTGGCGTCGCCTTCGATCAGCGTACCGCCATGGCTGGTAGTGTCACCGACCCGGGCAGCGGGTCTGCCTTCGATGAGCAGGTGGCTGGCACCGGTTTCGATGATGGCGCCGCAGGAAATCTTGTCGCCGATGCGGGCGATGGGGTTGCCGTTGACACAGGTCGAGGGGGCGCCGGTGGTTACGGTAGTTTTGCCGTGGAGGGGGCAGTCGTGGAGGTGGCCGACTAGGACGATGGGGGGCATTGGGGGTCCTTGAGTGTTGTGGTTGCCGTAGTTGCCGCAGGCCTGCAGGCGGGTCAGTGCTGAATGCTCTGTGTATCGAGCGCTACATCGGCCTCTGGATCTGGGGCAGTCCTAGATTCCTGGTCCATTTCGGGGGGCCAGACTACTTTGGGGGCCAAGCGGGAGGGGAGTTGATACCAGCGCAGCTCGTTGTGAGCTTCGGGCTCTTTCGGAGGGACTGACGCGCAGGGTTCCCCTTGCATGTAGGCGCAAATAAATGCCCAGGCGTATTCATCCGCGGGGTTGGTCGTGAGATGAAAGCGGTCTATTACCGTGGTTGTACCTGGCCGAATGATTGACAGCATGACGCCGAATGTAAACGTCATCCTGCCGTTGGAATACTGTGACCAACGCTCGGCTCTTGCCTGAGACCAGTCGTAGGCAACGGGGACTGTCCGCCATCTTGTAAAAGGGTTCCACGGGCTATAGTCGAACTTGTAAGCATAAATTTTTTGCCTTGCCCTGTTGAATCGAATAGGTTCGTCGCGTGGAGGTAGGAAGCTTAATTTCAGGCACAGGGTAATGCACCATATGTAAAAGATTGAAATGAGGTAGATCAGTGCTGAGGCTTCGTCGTCTCCCTTTGTAAGCGCTACTGATAATAGGAAAGGTAATGCGGGGGCGGTCAAAATCGGGCACAGGGCCATCAAAATGTAACTCTCTCGTGGGATGGCCCTGGTTCTTGGCGTTTCCAGATATATTTGACCCAGATAGTTAGGCTTGAGGGTTCCAAGTGAACTGACAGTTTTGGGTGGTTCAGTGGGTAATGCCAAGTCTTCTCGCCAGCCCTCACAGGGGGGGTGTAGTAGAGGTTGAGCCATGGCGGTGCTCCTACAGAGTAAATGTCGCCGTTTTTGATTGCGTTTACTACGCTGTGAATTCTTAGCTTCAGCGAGTCAATGTTGAAAAATAACTCGAAGATAGTGTGTCAGGGTTTTCTCGTAAGCTAATGGTCTAGTGATCTGTGGATTTAGCTCTATTGAAGTCTGGTTTCGCGACCGTCCTTGACTCCAGGTCCATTTCAGTGGGCCAAACTACTTTCGGGGCCAAGTGTGAAGCGATCTCGCACCAAAGTAAATTGTTGTGGTCTTTTGGCTCACCAGGAGGAGGTAGTGCAGAGGGGCCTTCTTGCATGTAGGTACAAATATACGCCCAGACATGCTCATCTGCGCCCATCGTAAGATGAAATCGGTCTATCACCTCATTTGTTTCGGGGCGAATGATTGATAGTGCTACCCCACATTTGAAGATCAGCCCGCCGTTAGGGAGTGCTCCGCTCTGCGCCCAGCGTTCGGCCCTTACCTGGGACCACTCGTAAGTAGTTGGATTTATTCTGGTTTTCTCGAAAGGGTTCCACCAGCAATATGTATAGTTGTAGACATAAATCTTTTTTCTTGCTCTATTGAATCTAATGGGTTCGTCGCGCGGAGGTAATGCACTTAGTTTTAGGCCGTATGATAGGCACCATGTGTAATTTAATAGTAGTGAGAAAAATAGCGCAGAGATGCCAAGGTCCTGGCTGGAAATGCTCTCTGCTAATATGATTAGAATCGCAGGGCCAGTGAGTGCTACGCCTATTACCATCAAGAAATATAAATTCCTCAATATGATGGTTTTTCTTGGGATTTCTAAGTATACAAGGTTGATGTGGTTTGGTGTAACACCTCCAAGCGATGGTGTTGTAATTGGAGTTTCAATAGGTGATGATAAGTCTTCTCTCCAGCTTACGCATGGGGGATCTAGTAGAGGTCGAGCCATTAGATTTGTTCCTGTTGAGAGAGCTTGTCTTTTTTGATTCTGATTTTTGCGTAACCTTGATTGTCGCTTTGGTCGGGCCAGTATTTCAAAGACAGGACTAAAGCTTGAATATCATGGTTCTCTCGCAATTTAAGATTGCCGCGGATGTTTAGAGTCTCACACTTTTCATCAAATTTTGGTGTCGGATCAGGAAGGCGGGTTTGGGTGAATATTCTATGGGCTTCACTGGAAGACACGATTTGGTGGTTGCCGCTGTTAGAGCAAATTGATATCGCCTCAGCATTGGTCTGGTAAAGCGTGATTTCCCACTCGTAATATGATGAGGTGGCGTTGAAGTGAGGAAGGGAAAACGAGTATTGCAATTTTAATTCGGCTGGTAAGGATGCGTGATCGCGAAGTAGCAGGCTTGGTAAGTCTGATTCGTCTTGAATGTGGGGGGAGTAAAAATCAACCGCTATTGATATATCGGCGTCCATCCCAAGAGCTGCGAAATTTAGCGCGCCTATCGCATCGTCAACTTGTTCCGCTTCGATCCATTGTTGGTGCTCGGTTGGAATCCCCCATCGACTGTTTCGTGCCCACAATTCCAGCTGTTTTGATTCTTCGCGTTTCGCAAGCGTGGCTGCAGCATAAGCAGCGATTCCGAGTATTATCGCATATCCAAGAGGGCCAAAAAGAGAACCGACAACAATCGCTGCGCCTACGCCGGTAGCGGCTGCGAAAAAAGCTGCAACACTAGCTGCTGCATAAAGTTTCGATGATGTGTTGTCGCCTTGTGTGCCTGTTCTAATGGCTGCATGAATGAATAGCTTGGCATCTGCAATGTTTGTAAGCGCTGCAACTGCGCCGCCATATCTAACGATCCTTGTCGCTAGTGTGGTGGTGGTGCCTACCCCAGGTGCTACTGCCTTGGGTGCTAGAATTGCAGTTACAAAACCCGCTGACTCGATACCCGCGCCCAGCGCTCCAAGCGATGAAGATCCAATAGCTGCGAGAACTTCCGATCTGATACTGGGATTATCCTCAAGCGCTTCATAATTTCTTCGCAAGCTGTCCTGGTGAAACCAGATGCTCCCCAGGGCCAGTAACAAACCGGGCCCACTTGAGTTTAAAACAGCCCCCCGCAACCCACGAAACGCGTCACTCGCCAGCTGCTGAGCCGCATCGGCGGTCAGCTTCACGCTCTCTATCGCGCGCACTGCGCTGTTTCGAAATGCCCCTTCGCCAATTGAAACTTCACGCAGCAGCTCGCCCACACCACCTGCAGCACTTTCGCGCAAATTCTTCAAACGCACCTGCAGGTTTTCCGCACTCTCCAGCGTCCAGACCATCACCTCTACCAGCTGCTTCCGGTTGCCAGCGGAGGCGATATGAATGGCGCCACTGAGGACCATCGCTCGCACCTTCTGCCCTGCGGGCTTGCGGAACTGTTCATCCAGTTGGCTCAGGTACGCATCGGTACGTTCCTGTAGTGCCTCGTTGAGTACGCTCAGGTATTCGCCGAGGGTCAACGTGACCTTGATCTGGGTGACCGATTGGCCGGCGAATAACAGAAACGCAGAACTGTGGACGTGCCCAATCAGCTTCTTGGTTTCACCGGAGATATGCTGTCCCAAGGCGTTACCCGCGCTGGCGGTGGCGGCAAGGAGCTGGCCGATCGCATCCTGCATCGGCTTGATCATCAACCTTTCACCTTCCTGACTGGTCAGGATCCCTTTGATCGTGTCATGCAGTTTGGAGGCGTCGTCGCCAATGAAGGCCTTTCCAAGTTGCGACAATAGATCCTGATGCTTTGCGACCAACGCCTGATACAAGAGACTCTTTGGGTCTTCAAGCAGTTGCTGCCACAGCTCTTGCGTGGCACCGAGTGGCGAATCTTCTGCAGGAGGCGCTTCGGTAGGGCCGCCGGCGAGGCAGGCAGATATCATGCTGATGAAGTATTCAGCCGACAGCCGATGGGTGGCGCTGTAGTCGAAATAGCCGATGCGTTGAAAGGCGCGCTGCGCGTAGAAATGGGTGTATTGGGCGCCAACCTGATCAATCATCGATTGCCAATGGTCAAGCTCGCTGTCGTAGGCGCGCTGGAAGGCAGCGCGTGCAGTTTCGTCGTACCGCTCTTTCAGGCGTTCCCGTGCTTCGATGCGCTTGCGCTCGATGGCGCGTTGGCCATGCGCCTTTACATCTACCTGCGGCAAGGGGGCCTTGGCTTTGAGAGGGCTGGCATTCCAGCGCTCGACGTCCTTGGCATACTGTTCGGTATCTTCCAGGGCCTGGACAGCGGCCCTGGCCTGGTTCAGTTCGCGAATGCCCAGCAAGGCCTGGGAAGTGAAGTATTCGAAATGTCGCTGCGGCTCGGCGCGCCATTCCTGCATGGCCCGGACAAAGCCCGTGCGCTGTGCGTTGGCTTCCGTGACCAAGCCGACGGGGTCGGGTAGGGTCAGCGCCAGTACCCCGTTGTCCAAGGCTTCCTGCTGAATGACGGTGCGCACATGGTTGCGGGTGGCCAACAAGCGACTCATGCGCGGGTAGAAACCGTGGGCGCTGGTAAATTTGCCCGTGTGGACCGTTGCATATTCCAGCACATCGCCCAACCCCAACTCGGTCTCCGTCATGGCAATGCCAACGCTGCCGGGGTCGTTGCGCGCCGTGCCAAGGTCGAGCGCGATGAAGCGTTCGGTACTGCTGGCCTCGTTGTTGGCGATGCCCTGCTGGTAGCGATCAAGCACATCGCGTGGCCAGGGGTCGTTGGCGAAGGCGAGCCAGGCTTTGCTGAACAGCTGGGTATTGATGTTGATGAAGGACGCGACGACATCGTGATGCTGTGTACGGCAAGCTTCCGCCAATGGTCTGCCCGCTGCCAATGGCATCTGTGAAACCGGGAACCGGCGCAGGGCGCCCTCGGGGGTCACTTGATAGGCGTTCCAGATCTCTTTGTCTAACAGCACATAGACATAGCCCTGTCGCAGAATTCGCAGCTGATTGGTGCGCATCTGTACATAGGTGATCTCGCTGTCGTGTGAAACACGGTAGGACTGGGTTTCCCGCGGATGCGGCGCGTAAGCCTCGCGCAACAGCAGAATGGGCAGGCCGGAGCGCTCGCAGGCATTACAGGTGCCATAGGGGTTGGGGACCTCTTCCTGGGTGACGATGCTGATGGTTTGGCTGATGCTCATCAGTAGCTCCTTGCGGGTGGCAGTGCGGCGACGATCTGCTGCCATGCAGCGTCGTTGTAGGTGGCGAACCTGGCGGCCAGGTGCTGTCTGCCTGCAGCCGCGGCTGCCACGTCGTGCTGGATCGTGGGATGTAGCAGCAGTTTTGGATGAACCATCAGCAGGTGCAGGCACAGGCAATGGGCGTCAGCTGGGTCGTACAAGCCTCGCTGATGAGCCTCGAAGATCAGGTTGTATGCCTGAGCGGGGGTTGGGAGACTTGGCGGATTGTTTCGTTGCACATCGTTCAAGCGACGCCAGGCTGTGAGCAACTGGCCCACCTGCGGTGCGATGTGCTGGACGTCCTGGGCGATCCCCGGTATCTCCAACCGGCCATTTTCTGGCCGGCTTTCAAGGGAGCTGAAGCCACCCTTGCTGTCGGGATAGAGCCAGCAGCGAATAGGCCCGAGTAGAGCTCCCGCGTTGTTCATCGCGGCATGCAGCAACTCAAAGCGGGTAGGTTCGAACCAGGGGGCGGCCCTCGTTGCACCGCGAGGTGATAGCGCGCGGCACTGCTGTGCAATCTGTTGGGCCACCCGCTCGGCGGAGTGTTCGCTGAGTAACCACGCGCAGACATAGCGCTTGTGAGCGTGTGTTTCATACGTTGCGTAGTTCGCACTAGCGGCAACATAGCAGTCAGTCAACGTGATCAATGCTGGCCAATGGTGCGGCGCATGATTCATATCGCCACGCACCACTCTTGCGACAGCCTTACTTCCCAGCGTAGTGGTGAGGCATGCAAGGCTAAGTGGGTGCTCAGGGTCGCAATCGGCAGTCGGGTCGACCAACAGGTAAATGGTATCTTTGGCCTTGCGATGCTGGCTCAAACATTCATTCAGATAGGCGAGGTTCGTGTTTACTGCTCGGCGCATTTATCAACCTCCTGCATCAATTGGCCAGTCACCGATAGTGCATTGCCTGAACCTGTCGCCTCCGTCGTAATCGGGCTTTTAATGAAGACGTGAGTGCCATCCAGCGTGATCCCCGCGGCGTCGATGCGAATAGTGCCGCCTGGCGCCTTGAGCGTGATGCTCTGTGAGGCATTGAGTTCCAGGTTTTGGGTGTGGTGCCGTACAGCCTGGCCTGCACTGATATCAATGACTTCCTGCACCCGTTGTACAAATTGGCCACCCACCTCAACCGTATGGTTGGCCTTGATGCTGTCCTGGCGGTTGTTGCCCACTGTTTCGATACGGTCTAGGGCAATCGCGACGTGCTGATTTCTACCAACGCTTACTGACGCGTTCTGACCAATGACGACCTCTTCGTTGTTGCCGACTGTTTTGCATCGGTCACAGCCAATGGTAATTTTTTCGTTATGGTCTACCTGCTCCGTGCGGTCGTTGCCCACCTGTGTAGTTTCATCATGCTTGACCACGTTGTTCTGGTCGCGCTCGGCGTGGATGAATACCTCTTGCTTGCCCAGCTCATCCTCGAAGCGCAGTTCGTTGAAACCCTCACCCTTGTGGGTCTGGCTCTTGATCGTCATGCGTGTCTTGTGTTCGGGCAGGTCGTAGGGCGGTAGCTGGTTGCCGCAGTAGGTGCGCCCGGTGATCATCGGTTGGTCGGGGTCGGCATTGACATACTGGATGATCACGTCCTGGCCAATGCGCGGGATGGCCATCGAGCCCCAGCTACCACCCGCCCAGCCTTGCGAGACGCGGACCCAGCAGGAGCTGAACTCGTTGTCCTGGCTCTCGCGGTCCCACGGAAAGCTGACCTTGACCCGGCCCCACTCGTCGCAGTAGATCTCTTCACCCGGTGGCCCGACCACGGTGGCCATCTGCGGACCATCAATGCGGGGTTTGGGCAGCGGGGCAGGGCGCCACTCGGTCTGGCCTGGCACCAGCACGGCGGTTTGCTCGTAAGACGTACCTCGGTCCGCCCCGACGGCTTCTTCCTGCAGGCTGGTGAATTGCCTGCCTTCATGTGTCACACGGGTTACCCGCCAATGCACGTTGAGGTCGTCACGCGGGTGATCGATGAGGGTGAAACTCAGGCCCGGCTGCAGGCGGACGTCGTCACCCGTGACCTCGGCGAGGCGAGCATCGTGGCGCAGTGCAGTGATGCGGTTCTCGGTAAAGGGTTTGCCCACCGCATCGCGTTTGTAGCGGCCGGGGTAGTCGAAACGCTCGTAGCTGGAGGATTGATGCTTCAGTTCAGCACTGGTCGCATGGGCGCTGTGCTGCTGGCGGTAGGCTGGGTTGGTGAAGGTGTAATCGCGTTGTACCTGGCGTGAGCTGCGCACCTGCTCGCTATAACGCAGGCGCCGCACGCATGGCATCGGTTGGTCGCCACCACTGGCGGCGTGGTACAGCACAGTATCGGGGCCGCTCGGCTGGTCATCCTCATGGACGCCCTCGTCATCCTCGTTTTTGATGGCACCGTGGCTGATCATGCCCATTGACCGCAGCCGGTCTGTGATCAGCAGCTTGTGCTGTTTGGGGCTGTGTTCGAAGCGGTAGACAAACCCTTCTTCTGCAGCCAATCGGGCGATGAATTCCAGGTCGGTCTCGCCGGCCTGTACGCAGAATTCGCGGGTCTGATGATCGGACATCGCGCGCAGTTCGAACTGCTGGATACCCTGACGCTGAAGCATCAGCTCCAGTATTTGCGGCACGCTCTTGTGTTGAAAGATGCGCCAGTTGGAGCGCAGCTTTGCGCGTGCCAGCTGAGGTTCGATCAGGGCATGGTAATAGGTGCGGTAGAAACCGCTTTCACCCTGGCTGAAGCTGCTGACCAAACCGTGTACGTAGCGCAGCGGTCTTTCGTTTTTCCAGAGGGTGAACAGCACTGGCTTGTCGAGGAGCATGCCGAAGTCGATATCGTCTTCGTGGCTGACCAGTTCTAGGTTCAGTTCGAACGGTTCACAGAGCGCTTCCGTGAGCGTGAACGACACCACTTCGAATTGAGCCCCCCCGACCAGGGGCTGAAAGGTGTAGCGCAGGTCAGAATGGCTAGTCATGTTGGCTCCCAGGCACGGTCAAGGCTGCAAAATGGCGTTAAGGGATTGCAATACTTCCTCGGTCATCAAATGAAGTTGGTAGCTGTAATAGCTGTACATCGCCGCGATAGCGCCAGCGCCGATTAATAAAGGACTCCACCATGGCCAATGCCGACGCTGGCGAGTGCTGCTGGAAGCAACATTGCTAATCGTGTCGGGAAGCAACTCAGGCAGCGGTCCGCGCAGCTCACGGATAGTCCGGCGTAAACCAGCGATATATTCTTCCCGCGCGTTGCCCTTGCTGGAAGCCATGGCGTACTTCCCCCTCAGCCCCATGCAAAGCACCACATAGATAAATTCGAGTACGTGCAAGAAACGCTTGGGCTCTTTATTTAGCCTGGCTAAAAGATCGTAGAATTTTTCGCCGCCAAGGGCGTCATCATGAAAGGCACTGAGCAGTGACTTTTGGCTCCATTCGGACTGCCTGCCCCACGCTGTGAGCATTACAGTTTCATCGAGATGGAGGCAGAGAGCATAGGAATAAGCGGCGACCAGCACAGGCTCGTAACGAAGCTGTCGCATTTCTTCGAGGATGTTGGTTACCGTGATATGGACTCGCCGATAAAGCTCTGCCACATCATTATGATGGTCCAGCGTCTTCAAGCGCATGGCCAGCCCGAGCAGGGGCATGGCGGCATCGCACATGGGATTCATGAAGCCGGTGCGCAGCGTGAAATCGGGATCGGCAGGGTATCTCACCGAGAAACTGGAGGAGCCGGCGAGCGCAACGGATCCATCGACTACACCTTCTGGAAAATCGATTCGTTTTGTCAATGTTGACCGCGATCCGTCCGACTCCAGTTCTTGAGTTGTCATTATCCACTCCTTTAGCATCGCGCTGCAGTTCGGGCATTCACCATGGCTGTGGTTAAGTCTGTAGGAAGATTCTTCGAATGCGGCATTTGTTTTCGTATTTGTAGGCACTTTCCTACGCATATTTTTGTTTGTGTACGAAAATTCGTTAGATATTGCCTAGTGTTGCTCTTCTTGTTTGCGTCGTGGCTTTCTTGTAAAAACGATGCTCGCTACGAGCGACTTTGGTCGAGAGTAAAAGTGTAAGTTTATATTTATTTGTGTGAAGCGGCGGGCTGCACTACTCTCTCGCTTCGCTTGATATTCGTACGGGACATTCTGGTAAGTCTTATGTCGAATTGCGCCGAGCGTAGCAGTGCGCTAAGCAACTAAGCAGGGCAATGATGAACAAACTTCGGATTTTTCTGAGGACCTGGGCGCCGCTCATTCCTCTGCGGGCCAGCACCTTCATGCCGCTCACAATGGGCGTCATTCTGACCCTGATGCTGATCGCCATCTGGTGGCTTGGTCCTCAATGGGCCTGGGGTGACTACCGCCCGCTGGCCCGTGTGGAGGTGCGTACGGTCGCCACCTTGTTGCTTGTCATAGTGCCCATGCTTTGCGCTTTGCTCGTACTGCGCGCGCGCTTTCGACGGCTAAAGTTCGAGCGCGACGAGGCTGCCGGCATTGAAGCTGATCCAGGCCTCAAATATGTGCGCGATCAGCAGCGGGCCCTAGATCGACAGCTTGCACGCTTTCTAGACCATGCAGGCGGCCGGCGGGCGTTGTATCAGATGCCGTTTTATCTGGTGCTCGGCTCAACGGGAGCAGGCAAGAGCAGCCTCGTCGAGCGCTCCGGTCAGTGCCTCTCCCTGACCCATATCGACAAAACCCAGGCGCTTTGCCGGCAGGAGGATGTATCCGCCTATGCGGTCGATTGGTGGGTAAATGACAATGCAGTAATTATCGACCCACCCGGGGAATTTATTACCCATGGGGGGGGCTTCGGAGAGGTCAGCGCGGACGATCCGGCAAGGCCGGCCCTGCCGGCAGGTACTCAAGCCAAGCTCTGGATGCACCTGCTGCATTGGCTCGCGCTCAACCGCAAGCAGAGGCCGCTCAATGGTTTGGTGTTAGTGGTCGACCTCGCAGCAATCCTACATGCTTCGCCGGAAGACCGTGCGGCACTGGCGCACCTGCTTCGCGCACGCCTGTACGAGTTAAGCAGTGAACTGGGCATGCGCCTGCCGCTTCATGTCGTGCTGAGCAAGCTTGATTTGCTCACTGGCTTCGAGCAGGTGTTCGGCAAACTGAGTAGCGAAGCGCGCGAGCGCGTTTTTGGTTTCAGCTTCCCATTGCATACAAACGGCACTACCGAGACGTGGTTCGACCAAGCCGCCAGTCAATACGACCTGATGATCGATCGTGTGCAGCAGCATGCCAGTGATCGGATGGGTGATGCCCTCGACCAGGACCAGAGAGATCGCCTGTTGTCGTTGCCAGCTCAACTGGTAGGGTTGCGCCCGGCGCTGCTGGGTTTCCTGCAAGAAACGTTGGCAAGTGACCGACTCCGAGGGCCGGCGCTGATGCGAGGCATTTATCTGACTTCGGTAGTGCAGCAAGGGGATGCCTGCAATGCATTCGTCCGGCAGGCTGCTCAGCCCTATGGCACACCTCTGCCGGCTGGAGAAAGCAGGCGGCGGGGCACGGACGTCTATTTCGCCCAGCAGCTGTTTCAACGCGTGGTTTATCCAGAGGCGGAATTAGCTGGCGATAATCAAAAAATTACTGACTACAAACACCGGCGGCTGTGGATTGGTAGCGGGATCAGCGTGCTGGCGGTTGCGGTCGCGGGTGCCAGCCTGCACCGCTTTTTCGACATCAACCAAGACAACACCAGTAGCGTTCTGGTCAAGAGCCAAGCTTTCAGCGCGGGTGAATTCGACGAGCAACTCGACCCAACCGGGCGCAACCTGCTGGTACCGTTGCAACAGATCCGTGATGCGGTATCGGTGTTCGGCGACTACCGCTTGGCATGGCCAGGCGTGGCCGAGGCCGGTCTCTATCAAGGCCGAGCCATTGGACCAAGAGTCGATGAGGCTTACCTGAGCCTTTTGTCTCGGCGCTTTCTACCGGCCTTGGCCAGTGGTCTGGTAGACGCCATGGAGGCCGCTGCGCCGGGCAGTGAACAGCAGATGGCGCCGCTGAGGATCTTCCGCATGCTCGAGGAACGGCAATACCGGCGCGCGCCATGGGTGGAGGCCTGGATGGCGCGTGAGTGGCAAATCGCGTTTCCTGGCGAGGGGCAGGTTCAGCGTGACCTGATGCGCCATCTTCAATATGCCCTCAAGTATGCAGATGCCGATTTGCAGGCGTTTCATGCCCGCGTGGCAGAGGTCCAACAGAACCTGCGCACGACTCCCTACCCGCAACGGTTGTATGCCAGCCTCAAGCAAGAATCGGAGTTAGTGCTGCAGGCCGGTCTGGATCTGCGCCAGCACGTGGGTCCAGCTTTTGACCTCATCTATTCGGGCAGCCAAGAAAATCGGCTGGGGCCTTTGTTGACGGCAAAGGGTTTCAATGAGTTCTTCGAGCCACGCAGCCAGCAGCTGAGCGAAGTGGCTATGGTCGATCAGTGGGCATTGGGGGAGCGGTCGCAACCCGACTTTTCGAAAGACCGCGCTGTGCTGAATGAGCGACTGTATGACCTCTACAGCGCTGACTACATCGCAAGTTGGCATCGGGCGTTGCAGCAGCTCTTCGTGACCGAGTTTCATTCCTTGGACCATGGCGTTGAAGTGCTGGCGCAGATCACGGGTCCTGCAGCACCGTTGCGTCGCCTTCTGGAGACTGTGCGCGAGAATACCGTCATCCCACCTCTGCCTACTCCGATTGAGGGCGGCCTGCTAAAGACAGACCGTTCAGCAGATATTCGTCTTTCCTTCGCCGGCTTGAACGCGTTGCTTGATAAGCAGGGAGAGCGGCCCAGTCACTACGATGAGATCCTCACGGCCATCAAGGCGGTGCAGGATTACTCAATGGCCGTTCAGGAAGAGCCGGAGCGGGGGGCGGCGGTACTCGAAGCGGTCGTTCAGCGTTTTTCCAGCAAAGGGGCCGACCCCATTACCACGCTGCAACGGGTCGCAGGCGATCTGCCAGAACCGATTCGCCAACAGATTTCGACAATTGCCGAGCAAATGGCCCATGTCATGTTGATCGAAGCGTTACAAGAGCTGGAGCTTCGCTGGCAAGCCGACGTTTACAGCTTCTTCGAGCAGCGCTTGGCAGGACGTTACCCGTTCACGGCGCAACCGTCCGATGCCTCGCTGGAGGATTTTGAAGCCTTCTTCGGCCCTGAAGGGAAATTACAGCAATTTCGCAACGACTACCTGAATGCGTTTCTGAGGGAAAACTCAGCGGCGCGAGCTATGAATTATCTAGGCGGTTCGCTTATAAGCGATGAGGTAAGAGAGCAATTGCAGGCGGCTGCTGGTATCCGCGAAACCTTCTTCGATAACCGCGGTAACCTCAGCGTGCAGTTCAGCATCGAGCCGTTAGGCCTGAGTACCAACCAGCGCACCAGCTTGCTGGAACTGAATGGACAGCAAATTGCCTACACCAGCGGGTCTCGGCAGAGAGTAAGCATCATCTGGCCAAGTCAGCAGCATCAACGCAGTACATTGACGCTGCTTCGACGCAGCGGCCAAATGAGCACCTTGGAATACCGTGGCCCTTGGTCGCTGTTCCGCTTGCTCAGTCGTGGCGGGCTCAATGGCCGTACTGCCACCAGTGTGGACCTCAGCTTCACAGTCGGGGATGGAGCGGTACGCTACAAGGTGAGCTCGGAGAAGGCTTACAACCCAATTACCCAGCAACCCTTCAAGGGTTTCGAGCTGCCGTTCAATCTCATTGATGATTCCGCTTCGAACGGGTTGCAGGCTTGGCGATAAGCCCGTCAGGCGGCTGCAGCTAGCAGGCTGATCTTACTTACGCCCACAAGCCAAAAAGCAACAGTGCTGCAACCCCCAACCCCACAGCAATCGAACACCCGCCCAACGAAAGCGCCGCACGCCCTTGCCGATACCAACCATCTTGCCCCAACTCACGCGCCGGCGCCAACAAACTGCGCCAACGCAGTTCGGTGTCATGAAAGGCCTGCAGGTGTGCCGGGTCAGCATCCAGCCAACGGCGAAAGTCGATACGTTCGCAGGAGGTCACCTCAGGGCTCTGCAGCCGCACATACCATTGCCCGGCAACACTGGCCAAGGGATCGCCCTGTGGACGTGCCGCTTGCAGCGCTTGGTTCATGTGCCGTTCGATGCTCAACAAGGGCAAATCCAGCCTGCGGGCGATGCTGGCGAAATCTAGCTGGTCGAGGCGGTTGAGCAGGAACACTTGCTGAACCCGGCGCGGCAAGCGCTTGAGCCCATGCCGCAGGGCATCCTCGGCGTCATGGCCGGCAGCAGGCGTTGGGTGCTCAAGGGGCAGCAGCAGGCGGCTCATGGACGGCTCCTTGCTCAAGAGGGGGAGGGATGGGGGCATCTTCCTTGATGCGGAACCAGAGTAGGAGAAACGAGATTGATTCTCAAGTGCTGATTCCGCAAAGTTTTGTAATGAGCGTTCACGCTCTGACACACTTTTGCTATCATCGCCGCCATCAACGATCTTCATTAGCCTGAAGAGCCAAAAAAAAGACCCGGCAAAAAGCCGGGTCAAAAACCGTGATTAGCCTGATGAGGAGATAATCTGAGAGCGACCTAAGCTTTCAGGTTATCCAGCTGATCTCGCGACCAGCTGAGTGCAATAATAATCGTTATCATTTGCCAGTCAAATGATATTTCTCTTATCCGGTAAAAAACTTTTACCGGAGCGCTTCCTTGTCCCGGCAATCGGGGCCTCTGCCGTTACCCGGCCATCACGTCTCTCCTCTGCTCTATACCCTCTACACTTCGGTTTGCGCGGCGCGCTTGTGCTCCAGCAGGGCCCTGGCCATGTCCATCATGTGCATCAGTGCGAAGGTCAGTTCGCGCTGGGTGCCTTCCTGGTGGCTGGCTGTCTCATGGGCCGTGGCGGCGGCGCAGCGCAGCAGGGCGATGGCGTGCTGCTGGGCCTGCTCGCTGCTGACGCCGTCGTGCAAGGTCCAGATGCGGTTGTGCTCGCTGGGGCGGGTGGGGTTGGGGTTGAGGTAATAGTCGAGGGCGCGGCGGGCTGCTTCGCTGTCGAGTTCTGTTTCGTCGTTTTTCGGTGGTTTCATCCTGATACCTGCGCATGCCAATAGGAAAAAGGTCCGCGTTGATTTTAATACCTAAAGTATTTTGTGGCCTTCGGATAAATAATACTGAATGTTTATTGAGCGCCGGAGGGCAGTCCGTATCGTGCCAGCGATGAATATGGATAAATGGATTGCCCTCGTCCGTGACCGGATGGAGGAGCTCGATATCTCCCAGGAGCAGCTCGCCGAACGCGTTGGGGTTTCCCAAGGCAGCGTGGGGCACTGGGTGAACAAGCGGCGCCAGCCCAAGGTCGATTCGATGAACCGGGTGTTCGTCGAACTGGGCATGCCGCATTACCACGTCAGCCTGCAGTTGCGCGTGCTTGGCCAAGTGGGTGAGGAGAGCGCCCGGTACGAAATGGACGATGCGGATGACGCCATCGACCTGATGCAGTACATCGTGTGCTTTCGCTATCCATTGCTGGCCTGGGATCGCTTGGGTATTTGCGAAACCGAAGAGCCCGTTGTCTACGAGCAGACCGAGTACCTGGCACAGGGCAAGGCGTTCTGGCTGACCGTGGAAAACGATGCAATGAGCACGGCCAGCGGCCGTAGCGTGCCGCAAGGGATGCGTATTCTGGTGGACCCAGGGCTGGAGGCCGAGCCAGGGCGACTGGTGATTGCGCGCCAGCCCGGAAAATCAGCGATCCTGCGCGAGCTGGCCGAAGAGGGCGGGCAGCGGTATCTGAAGGCGCTGAACAGCAGCTATCCAGCCCTGGTGTGCGAAGAAGGGTGTGAGTTTCTAGGCGTGGTCGTGCGGGTGCACGGCATCGTCTGAAGCTGAGGGGCCGGTCCGCGGCCCCCCGTTTCTATCATTCAACCAGTTCGACCAGCACCGTCCCTTCGCTGACCATATCCCCTTCTTGGCAGAACAAGGCCTTCACCGTGCCGCCATGCGGTGCGCGGATGCTGTGCTCCATCTTCATGGCTTCCAGCACCACCAGCGCCGTTCCGGCTTCCACGGCCTGGCCCGGCTCGACCAGCACGCGCACGATGCTGCCATTCATCGGCGCTCCCAGCCCGCCCTGATGGCTGTGGCTGGCTTCGGCTTCGGCGATCGGGTCGAAGGCCTCGACCGCATGCATATCGCCATCCCAGCGCAAGAACAGCGTACTTCCCCGGCGTATCGCCAGATAACCTCGACGCACGCCAGCGGCATCCACGTTCAGGTGTTCGCCGTCCAGGTGCCAAATGGATGCAGCGTGATGCTCAAGGGCAATCGCCTGGCTTTCGCCACCACTGCGCAAGTGCAGGCTGCTGTGCGCCGGCATGCCCAGGCGCAAGCCGCTGCGCTCAGCCCAGGGCGAGCAGCTGTCGTCGTTACGCTGATGCGGTGGCTGGCCTTGCAACCACGCCTCACCTGCGGCTTGCCAGAAGCCTGCGGGCAATGCTTGTGGTGCTGGCAGTAAGACATCCTGATGACGCGGGATAAAGCCGGTATCCAGTTCAGCCGCCGCAAATGCCGGATGGGCAAGGATGCGCCGCAGGAAGGCGATATTGGTTTTCAGCCCGCCGATGGCGAACTCATCGAGCATCGCCAGCAAACGCAGGCGCGCCTGTTCACGGTTGTCGCCCCAGGCAATCAGCTTGCCAAGCATCGGGTCGTAGAACGGCGACACCTCATCTCCTTCGCAGACCCCACTGTCCACCCGGCGGCCTTCGCCAGGCGCCGACTCGCGGTACAGCGCCAGGGTACCGGTGGCCGGCAGGAATTCATTGGCCGGGTCTTCGGCGTACAGGCGCACTTCGATGGCATGGCCGATCAGCGGCACCTGCTCCTGGGTGATCGGCAGCGGGTCGCCACAGGCGACGCGGATCTGCCAGGCCACCAGGTCGAGGCCGGTGATGGCTTCGGTGACCGGGTGCTCCACTTGCAGGCGGGTGTTCATCTCCATGAAGAAGAATTCGCCACGGGCGTCGAGTAGAAACTCGACCGTGCCAGCGCCGACATAACCAATCGCTTGTGCGGCGCGCACCGCCGCTTCGCCCATGGCACGGCGCAGTTCTGCCGAGAGCCCAGGTGCTGGCGCTTCCTCCACCACCTTCTGGTGGCGGCGCTGGATCGAGCAGTCACGCTCGTTGAGGTACAGGCAGTGGCCGTGCTGGTCGGCGAACACCTGGATTTCCACGTGACGCGGCTTGAGCACGTACTTTTCCACGAGCATCCGCGCATCGCCAAACGACGACTGCGCCTCACGCTGGGCCGAGGCAAGGGCGTCGGCCAGCTGGCTTTCGTCCTCGACCACTTTCATGCCCTTGCCGCCACCGCCGGCGCTGGCCTTGAGCAGCACCGGGTAGCCGATACGCTCGGCAGCGGCGCGGAAGGTTTCCAGGTCCTGGGCTTCGCCGTGATAACCGGGCACCAGAGGAACGCCGGCTGCTTCCATCAGCGCCTTGGCGGCCGACTTGCTGCCCATGGCATCGATGGCGCTGGCCGGTGGGCCGAGGAAGATCAGCCCGGCTTGTTCGATGGCGCGGGCGAAACCTGCGTTCTCGGAGAGAAAACCATAACCTGGGTGAATGGCCTGGGCGCCGCTGGCCTTGGCCGCTGCGAGCAACTTTTCGACGACCAGGTAGCTGTCGGCGGCCTTGCTGCCGCCCAGGTCGACACGGATATCCGCTTCGCGGCTGTGGCGGGCATCGCGGTCGGTGGCGCTGTGCACCGCCACGGTGGTCAGGCCCATGGCCTTGGCGGTGCGCATCACCCGGCAGGCGATTTCGCCGCGGTTGGCGACCAACAGGGTGGTCAGTGTGGGGCGGCTCATGGGCGCGGCTCCTTCTTGGGTTCGGTTTGCCAGGCGGGGCGGCGCTTTTCCAGGGAGGCGCGCAGGCCTTCCTGGCCTTCGGCACTGACGCGAATCCGGGCAATGGCGTTTTCGCAGTAGCGGCGCAGGGCCGGGCTGAGCTCGCCGTCGTCGACTTCGCGCAGCAGGTCCTTGGTGGCGCGCAGCGCTTGCGGGCTGTTCTGCAGCAAGTTGTCCACCCAGGCCTCGACCTGTGCTTCCAGTTCACCGGCCGGGTATACCTCGGCCAGCAAGCCCAGTTCACGGGCGCGCACGCCGCTGAAACGCTCGGCAGTCAGGGCATAGCGGCGCGCAGCACGTTCGCCGATGGCCTTGACCACGAACGGGCTGATCACCGCCGGGGCCAGGCCGATACGCACTTCCGACAGGCACAGCTGTGCGTCTTCGGCGCCGATGGCCATGTCGCAGCAGCTGATCAGCCCCAGTGCGCCGCCAAAGGCAGCGCCTTGCACCACGGCCAGGGTCGGCACCTTGGAGCGGTGCAGGGCATACATCAGCTCGCCCAGTTCGCGGGCATCATCCAGGTTGGTATTGAAGTCCAGTTGCGCCGATTGCTGCATCCAGGCCAGGTCGGCGCCGGCACTGAAATGCCGGCCGCGACCACGCAGCAGTAAAAAGCGCAGGCTGGCGTCATCTGCCAGTTGATCAAGGGCGACGATCAGTTCGCGGATCATCTGCGCGTTGAAGGCGTTGTTCTTGTCTTCGCGGCTCAGCCACAGGGTGGCGAAGCCGCGTGGGTCGCGCGACACTTCGAGGGTGCTGAAATCGCTCATGGGTCACATCCGGAAAATGCCGAAGCGGCTCTGTTCGATTGGCGCATTGAGCGCGGCGGACAACGCCAGGCCAAGCACGTCGCGGGTCTGCGCCGGGTCGATGACGCCGTCGTCCCACAGCCGGGCGCTGGAGTAGTAGGGGTGGCCCTGGTGTTCGTACTGGTCGAGGATCGGCTGTTTGAGTCGGGCTTCATCCTCGGCGCTGAAGGCTTGGCCGCTGCGTTCGCTCTGCTCGCGCTTGACCTGTGCCAGCACCCCGGCCGCCTGCTCGGCGCCCATCACGCCAATCCGCGCGTTGGGCCACATCCATAGGAAGCGGGGGTCGTAGGCGCGGCCGCACATGCCGTAGTTGCCGGCGCCGAAGCTGCCGCCGATGATCACCGTGAACTTCGGCACCTGGGCGCAGGCCACCGCCGTCACCAGCTTGGCGCCGTGCTTGGCGATGCCGCCCTCTTCGTATTTTTTACCGACCATGAAACCCGTGATGTTCTGCAGGAACAGCAGTGGGATGCCACGCTGGCAGGCCAGCTCGATGAAGTGCGCGCCTTTCTGCGCGGCTTCGGCAAAGAGGATGCCGTTATTGGCCAGAATGGCCACCGGATAACCGTGTAAATGCGCGAAGCCGCACACCAGGGTGGTGCCGAACAACGCCTTGAACTCATCGAACACCGAGCCATCGGCCAGACGCGCGATCACCTCGCGCACATCGAACGGCTGCTTGGCGTCGGCCGGCACCACGCCATACAGCTCTTCGGCGCCATACAGCGGCGCGACCGGGGCCTGGCGCTGCAGCTTGCCGAGCTTGTGCCAGTTGAGGTTGGCGACACTGCGCCGAGCCAGGGCCAGGGCGTGTTCGTCATTGTCGGCATAGTGGTCGGCCACGCCGCTGGTGCGGCAGTGCACATCGGCGCCGCCGAGGTCTTCGGCGCTCACCACCTCACCGGTGGCGGCCTTCACCAGCGGCGGGCCGGCGAGGAAGATGGTCGCCTGCTGGCGCACCATGATGGCTTCGTCGGCCATCGCCGGCACATAGGCGCCGCCTGCGGTGCACGAGCCCATCACCACGGCAATTTGCGGGATGCCCAGCGCGCTCATGTTGGCCTGATTGAAGAAGATCCGCCCGAAATGTTCGCGGTCGGGGAACACTTCATCCTGGCGCGGCAGGTTGGCGCCGCCGGAGTCCACCAGGTAGATGCACGGCAGGCGGTTCTGCAGGGCGATGGTTTGCGCGCGCAGGTGTTTTTTCACCGTCAGCGGGTAGTAAGAGCCGCCTTTGACCGTGGCGTCGTTGGCCACGATCATGCATTCCACGCCTTCGACCCGGCCGATGCCGGCGATTACACCCGCGGCGGGCACGTCTTCGCCGTACACCGCATGGGCGGCCAGCTGGCCAATTTCGAGGAAGGGAGAACCTGCATCGAGCAGGCGGTTTATCCGTTCACGTGGCAGCAGCTTGCCACGCGAGGTGTGCCGCTCCTGGGCTTTGTGCCCGCCGCCCTGGGCCACCTGGGCGAGCAGGCCGCGCAGGGCCTGGACCTGTTCGAGCATGGCCGCGCTGTTGCCGGCGAACTCCGCCGAACGCGGGTTGATCTGGGTGTGCAAGGTAGCCATGTGCGCCTGTCCCTTCTGCTCAGCGGGTTTCGTTGAACAGTTCGCGGCCAATCAGCATCCGGCGGATTTCGCTGGTGCCGGCGCCGATTTCATACAGCTTGGCGTCGCGCAGCAGGCGGCCAGCCGGGAATTCGTTGATGTAGCCGTTGCCGCCGAGAATCTGGATCGCTTCCAGGGCCATCTGCGTGGCGCGCTCGGCGGTGTAGAGAATCACCCCGGCAGCGTCCTTGCGGGTGGTCTCGCCACGGTCGCAGGCCTGGGCCACGGCGTACAGGTAGGCGCGGCTGGCGTTGAGCTGGGTGTACATGTCGGCGATCTTGCCCTGGATCAGCTGGAACTCGCCGATGCTCTGGCCGAACTGTTTGCGGTCGTGGATGTAGGGCACCACCAGGTCCATGCAGCTTTGCATGATGCCGGTCGGGCCGCCGGAGAGGACCACGCGTTCGTAGTCCAGGCCGCTCATCAGCACACGCACGCCGCCGTTGAGCTGGCCGAGGATGTTCTCTTGCGGCACTTCGACGTCATCGAAGAACAGCTCGCAGGTGTTGGAGCCGCGCATGCCCAGCTTGTCGAACTTGTTGCTGCGGCTGAAGCCCTTCCAGTCGCGCTCGACGATGAACGCCGTGATGCCGTGGGCGCCCTTGTCCAGGTCGGTCTTGGCGTAGATCACGTAGGTGTTGGCATCGGGGCCGTTGGTGATCCAGGTCTTGCTGCCGTTGAGCACGTAGCGGTCACCGCGTTTTTCGGCGCGCAATTTCATCGACACAACGTCGGAGCCGGCGTTGGGTTCGCTCATGGCCAGGGCGCCGATGTGTTCGCCGCTGATCAGCTTGGGCAGGTATTTCAGCTTCTGTTCATGGGTGCCGTTGCGGTTGATCTGGTTGACGCACAGGTTGGAGTGAGCGCCGTACGAGAGGGCCACCGAGGCCGAACCGCGGCTGATCTCCTCCATCGACACCACGTGGGCCAGGTAGCCCAGGCCGGCACCGCCGTACTCCTCGGAAACGGTGATACCGAGCAGGCCCATATCGCCGAACTTGCGCCACATGTCGGCGGGGAACAGGTTGTCGTGGTCGATCTGTGCGGCGCGTGGCGCCAGTTCGGCGGCGACGAAGGTGCGCACCTGGTCACGGAGCATGTCGATGGTTTCGCCCAGGGCGAAGTTCAGGGAGGGGTAATGCATGGGAGGGCACCTTCTTGTTCTTGAAATGTGGGTAATACCGTAGCTCATGGATCGGTCGCCGAACCCTGTGGGAGCGGGCTTGCCCGCGAAGGCGTCAGCAGGACCACCGTCATTGCCTGAGTGATCACATTCGCGGGCAAGCCCGCTCCCACAGGGATCGGTGTCAAGCCTGAAGATCGGTGTTGTTCATCACCTTTACGTTAACGTAAACCTGGCGCTTGATACTGTCAATCCACTCATCACCTTTACGTAAACGTAAATCTGCGCCAGAGTATTTGTCGCTTGCTTCAGCCGTGCCCAGAACAACCACAAGAAGGGACACCCATGAGTCAACCCAGCTACACCCGAGGTCGTCAGGACCACCCCTTGCTGACCCTGACCGTCGGCCAGGCCTTCGATGCCACCGTGGCCCGTTTTCCCGACCGCGAAGCGCTGGTGGTGCGCCACCAGGGCGTGCGCTATACCTGGCAGCAGTTGGCCGATCAGGTCGATGCCCATGCTCGCGCCTTGATGGCCTTGGGCGTGACTACCGGCGAGCGGGTCGGCATCTGGGCGCCCAACTGCGCCCAGTGGTGCATTCTGCAGTTGGCCAGTGCGCAGGTCGGCGCGATTCTGGTGAACATCAACCCGGCCTACCGGGTCAGCGAGCTGGAGTACGTGCTGCGCCAGTCCGGCTGCCGCTGGCTGGTGTGCGCCGACGCCTTCAAGACGTCCGATTACCACGCGATGGTGCAGGAACTGGTGCCGGAGCTGGCGACCGCAGCCTTGGGCGAGCTGGATAGCGAGCGCCTACCCGAATTGCGCGGGGTGATCAGCCTGGCTGCCCGGCCGCCGCTCGGTTTCCTGCCCTGGCAAGCCCTGGCCGAGCGGGCAGGGCAGATTCCGGTCGAGGCTTACAGCGCGCGCCAGCGCAGTCTGCAGTTCGACCAGCCGGTGAACATCCAGTACACCTCCGGCACCACCGGCGCGCCCAAGGGGGCCACGCTCAGCCACTACAACATCCTCAACAACGGCTTCATGGTTGGCGAGAGCCTGGGCCTGAGCTGCACCGACCGCATGGTGATTCCGGTACCGCTGTACCACTGCTTCGGCATGGTCATGGCCAACCTCGGCTGCATCACTCATGGCAGCACCATGATCTACCCCAACGACGCCTTCGACGCCGAACTTACCCTGCGCGCCGTCGCCGAAGAGCGCGCCAGTATTCTCTACGGCGTGCCGACCATGTTCATCGCCATGCTCGACCACCCGTCACGCCAGCTGCTGGACCTCTCGACCCTGCGCAGCGGCATCATGGCCGGCGCCACCTGCCCGATCGAGGTGATGCGCCGGGTCATCGACCAGATGCACATGGCCGAAGTGCAGATCGCCTACGGCATGACCGAAACCAGCCCGGTATCGTTGCAAACCGGACCAGATGACGACTTGGAACTGCGCGTCACCACCGTCGGCAGTACTCAGCCGCAGCTGGAAACCAAGCTGGTGGACGCCGAGGGCTGCATCGTTGCGCGTGGCGAAATCGGGGAGCTGTGCACCCGTGGCTACAGTGTGATGCTCGGCTACTGGAACAACCCCCAGGCCACGGCGGACGCCATCGACCCGGCCGGCTGGATGCATACGGGCGACCTCGCGGTGATGGACGAGCAGGGGCATGTACGAATTGTCGGGCGCAACAAGGACATGATCATTCGGGGTGGGGAAAACATCTATCCGCGTGAGCTGGAGGAGTTCTTCTACACCCACCCGGCGGTGGCCGATGCGCAGGTGATCGGGATTCCCTGCAGCAGATACGGCGAGGAAGTAGTCGCGTGGATCAAGCTGCATCCCGGCCATAACGCCACGGCCGAAGAGTTGCAAGGCTGGTGTAAGGCCCGAATTGCGCATTACAAAGTACCGCGGCACTTTCGCTTCGTCGACGAATTTCCAATGACGGTGACGGGGAAAGTACAGAAGTTCAGGATGCGGGAGATCTGTGTGGCGGAACTGGCCACCGATTCATCCAATTGATGCGTGGAACTTGCTGCTTTCTTCGCGGGTAAACCTGTCAAGGGAGCAGCCGCATCAGCGAGGCTTCAGCGCCTGAGCAAGTTCATCAGCCAACTCGCCAACCGTTCGGAAATCGCGCTCCAGGCAGATACCATGGCTGAACTCCAGCCATCTCAGGGCGAACTCGCATTTGTCTTTGTCCATATGCGCAAGCCGACTACCAGGAGACGGATCGACCACACCGGCGTTCTGGAAACAGTCGATCACATGCCGTTCAAGTGCCTCGCGTTTCCACTTTGCTTCGATGTCCAGCATGCTGAGTGCCCCTGGTATCGTTTAGGAGCACCCATCATCAGCACAACCAGCCGGCCCGACTACTAGCAGAATTACCAGTAGCCTCGTCTACTCTTAAGCCTTCACCGGTGGCTCCTGGTTCGGCGGATCACCTACCGTCGGCGGCATGGTCGGCTTGATCGGCAGCTCGTCCGGGTCTTCTTCCGGCACGGGCGGCGGCAGGCTGGGGTCGTCGATGTTCGGGTCGGGTGTCTCCGGTGGAATGGGAATGTTCATGGCCTGACCTCGCGGGGTAAATGAGAGGGTGGTGCAGGCTTTGATACGTGGCTGCGCCGTTTGCTCAATTTTTTTGAACCCCCAGCGTGGACGATGGCTCTGAATCCTTACCGCCGATGCCAATAGGGAGCCTGGACCGATGTCGCGTAACGAGCCCTTCGAAAGCGTACCGATGGCCAACGACCACCCCGACCAGGCCGTGAGCCTGTCCCAGGCGCTCTTGGCGCCGCGTATCGTCATCGAGGACAGCAGCCCCGTGCTCGACGCTGGCACCTTCGCCGCCAAGGCCATCAGCGGCCAGCCGGTGGCGGTCAGCAGCAAGGTCTACAGCGATGGCCACGACCGCCTGGCGGTGATGCTCAACTGGCGCCAGGCCAACAGCCGGCGCTGGCACTGCGTGCCGATGCACTCGCCGGGCAATGACCTGTGGCTTGCCGAATTCACCCCGACCGAACTGGGCCTGCACCTGTTCAGCATCGAAGCCTGGATCGATCCATTCGCTACCTATTGCCACGACCTGGAGAAGAAGTACCACGCCGGTGTCGAGGTCAAGCTTGAGCTTGAAGAGGGCCGCCTGTTGCTGGGCAAGGGCGCCGAGCGCAGCGAGGGCGCATTGCGCGAGCAGATTGAGGCCTTGCAGGTCCAGCTGCCGGAGCTGCCCCAGGATGATCAGGTGGCGCTGCTATTGGGCGCCGAAGCCTCGCGGCTGATGACTGAAGCCGAGCACCGCAGCTATCTGACGCGCAGCAGCGAATTCCCCCTCGATGTCGACCGACCCGCCGCGCAGTTCGCCAGCTGGTACGAACTGTTCCCGCGCTCGATCACCGACAGCCCCGAGCGCCATGGCACCTTCAACGACGTGCACGAGCGCCTGCCGATGATCCGCGACATGGGCTTCGACGTGTTGTATTTCCCGCCTATACATCCGATCGGCAAACAATTTCGCAAGGGCCGCAACAATGCCTTGCAGGCCGAGCCCAATGACCCGGGCAGCCCTTATGCCATCGGCAGCCCCGAAGGTGGACACGACGCCATTCACCCTGAGCTGGGCACCCGCGAAGACTTCCGTCGCCTGGTCGCCGCCGCCGCCGAGCATGGCCTGGAAATCGCTCTGGACTTTGCCATTCAGTGCTCCCAGGACCACCCTTGGCTGAAGGAGCACCCCGGCTGGTTCAGCTGGCGCCCAGACGGCACGATCCGCTATGCCGAGAACCCGCCGAAAAAATATCAGGACATCGTCAACGTTGATTTTTATGCCGCCGAGGCCGTGCCGTCACTGTGGCTGGCCCTGCGCGATGTGGTGGTGGGCTGGGTCGAGGAGGGCGTGAAGACCTTCCGCGTCGATAACCCGCACACCAAGCCGTTGCCGTTCTGGCAATGGCTGATTGCCAATGTGCGCAGTCAGTACCCCGAAGTGATCTTTCTCGCCGAAGCCTTCACCAAGCCAGCGATGATGGCGCGCCTGGGCAAGGTCGGTTATGCGCAGAGTTATACCTACTTCACCTGGCGCAATACAAAAAAAGAACTCCGCGAGTACTTCGAGGAACTCAACCAGCCGCCGTGGAGCCAGTGCTACCGTCCCAACTTCTTCGTAAACACCCCGGACATCAACCCCTTCTTCCTGCACACCTCGGGCCGTGCCGGCTTCCTCATCCGCGCCGCACTCGCGACCATGGGGTCGGGGCTGTGGGGTATGTATTCAGGATTCGAACTCTGCGAGGGCACACCGTTGCCGGGCAAGGAGGAGTACATGGATTCGGAGAAGTACGAAATCCGCCCACGCGACTTCACCCAACCCGGCAACATCATCGCCGAGATCGCCCAACTCAACCGGATCCGCCGGCAGAACCGCGCCCTGCAGACGCACCTGGGCGTGGCGTTCTTCAACTGCTGGAACGACAACATCCTGTATTTCGCCAAGCGCACGCCCGAGCGCGACAACTACATCCTGGTGGCGATCAGCCTCGACCCGCACAACGCCCAGGAGGCGAGTTTCGAGCTGCCGCTGTGGGAGCTGGGCCTGGACGACGACGCCGATACCCTCGGCGAAGACCTGATGAATGGCCACCGCTGGACCTGGCACGGCAAGACCCAGTGGATGCGCATAGAGCCGTGGCATCAGCCGTTCGGTATCTGGCGAATAGAAAAGGCCGGATAAAGCGGGCCGCTTCGCGCCCCATTCGCGGGGCAAGCCCGCTCCCACAGGTTCACCACCGGACTCGAGGGCAGCGGGGCACCTGTGGGAGCGGGCTTGTCCCGCGAATGGGCTGCGAAGCAGCCCCACCAGGCAATTGAAAGGAGTCACCCATGGCCAAGCGTTCCCGCCCGGCAGCCTTCATCGACGACCCGCTGTGGTACAAGGACGCGGTGATCTACCAGCTGCACATCAAGTCGTTCTTCGATGCCAACAACGACGGTATCGGCGATTTCGCCGGCCTGATCAGCAAGCTCGACTACATCGCCGAGCTGGGCGTCAACACCCTCTGGCTGCTGCCGTTCTATCCCTCGCCACGGCGTGATGACGGCTACGACATCGGCGAATACAAAGCCGTGCACGCCGATTACGGCAGCCTGGCCGACGCCCGTCGTTTCATCGCCGAAGCGCACAAGCGCGGCTTGCGGGTGATCACCGAACTGGTCATCAATCACACCTCCGACCAGCACCCGTGGTTCCAGCGCGCCCGCCTGGCCAAGCGCGGCAGCAAGGCGCGCGACTTCTATGTATGGTCGGATGACGACCAGAAATACGACGGCACGCGGATCATCTTCCTCGACACCGAAAAGGCCAACTGGACCTGGGACCCGGTCGCCGGCCAGTACTTCTGGCACCGCTTCTATTCGCACCAGCCGGACCTCAACTTCGACAACCCGCAGGTGCTCAAGGCGGTGATCGGGGTGATGCGTTTCTGGCTCGACCTGGGTGTCGATGGCCTGCGCCTGGATGCCATCCCGTACCTGATCGAGCGCGATGGCACCAACAACGAGAACCTCCCGGAAACCCACCAGGTACTCAAGGCGATCCGCGCCGAGATTGACGCCAACTACCCCGACCGCATGCTGCTGGCCGAGGCCAATCAATGGCCCGAAGACACTCGCCCGTATTTCGGCGAAGGGGAGGGCGACGAGTGTCACATGGCCTTCCACTTCCCGCTGATGCCGCGTATGTACATGGCCCTGGCTATGGAGGACCGCTTTCCGATCACCGACATCCTGCGCCAGACCCCGGAAATTCCCGCCAACTGCCAGTGGGCGATCTTCCTGCGCAACCACGATGAGCTGACCTTGGAAATGGTCACCGACCGCGAGCGCGACTACCTGTGGAACTACTACGCCGAAGACCGCCGCGCGCGCATCAACCTCGGCATCCGCCGCCGCCTGGCGCCGCTGCTGCAGCGTGACCGTCGGCGCATCGAGCTACTCACTAGCCTGCTGCTGTCGATGCCGGGCACGCCGACCCTGTACTACGGCGACGAGCTGGGCATGGGCGACAACATCTATCTGGGCGACCGCGACGGCGTGCGTACGCCCATGCAGTGGTCGCCAGACCGCAACGGCGGCTTCTCCAAAGCCGACCCGCAGCGCCTGGTGCTGCCGCCAATCATGGACCCGCTGTACGGCTACCAGACCGTCAACGTCGAGGCGCAGTCGCACGACCCGCATTCACTGCTCAACTGGAACCGTCGCCTGCTGGCGGTGCGCAACCAGCAAAAGGCCTTTGGTCGCGGTACCTTGCGCACGCTCACGCCGAGCAACCGGCGCATTCTGGCGTACATCCGCGAATACACCGATGCCGAGGGCAACAGCGAAGTGATCCTCTGCGTCGCCAACGTCTCCCGCGCGGCGCAGGCGGCGGAGCTGGAACTGTCGCAATACGCCGATAAAGTGCCGGTTGAAATGCTCGGCGGCAGCGCCTTCCCGCCGATAGGCCAACTGCCGTTCCTGCTGACCTTGCCGCCTTATGCCTTTTACTGGTTCCTGCTGGCCGCGCACGACCGCATGCCCAGCTGGCACGTTCAACCTACCGAGGGGTTGCCAGAATTGACCACATTGGTGCTGCGCAAACGTATGGAAGAGCTGCTCGAAGCGCCTTCCTGCGACATCTTGCAGGACGCGATTCTCCCGCAATACCTGCCCAAACGCCGCTGGTTCGCCGGCAAGGAAGCGCCCATCGACCACGTGCGGCTGCGTTACGGCGTACGCTTGGCCACGGCCACCACCCCGGTGCTGCTCAGCGAAATCGAGGTGCTCGGCGACGGTGTGGCCAATCACTACCAGCTGCCATTCGGCTTCCTGCCCGAGGAGCAAATCACGACCGCCTTGCCGCAACAGTTGGCGCTGTCGCGCGTTCGTCGTGGCCGGCAGGTGGGTTTGATCACCGATGCGTTCGTGCTCGAGCCCTTCATCCGCGCCGTGCTGCGCGCCTGCCAGGCCGGCGAGCGGCTGGCTTGTGGTAATGACTTGGGCGAGCTGCAATTTCACTGCACCGAGCAGTTGGCCGAACTGGGGATCGACGACGACAGCGCAGTGCGCTACCTGAGTGCCGAGCAATCCAACAGCTCCGTGGTGATCGCCGACCGCGTGGTGCTCAAGCTGATCCGCCGAGTCAACCCGGGCATTCACCCCGAGCTGGAAATGAGCGCCTACCTGACCGCTGCGGGGTTCACCAATATCTCGCCATTGCTGGCCTGGGTCAGCCGGGTGGACGAAGCCGAGGCACCGCACTTGCTGATGATCGCCCAGGGTTACCTGAGCAACCAGGGCGATGCCTGGGCCTGGACCCAGAACACCCTGGAGCGGGCAATCCGCGACCAGATGGAGCCGGCCAGCGGCGACGGCGAAGCACATACCGACGCGCTGGCCGAACTCAATGGCTTTGCCGCCTTGCTCGGCCAGCGCCTGGGCGAGATGCACCTGTTGCTGGCCGCACCGACCGAGGAGGCGGCCTTCCAGCCACGGGCCAGCGATGGCGAGGACAGCGAACGCTGGGCGCGCCAGATCAGCGCCGAGCTCAGCCATGCCCTCGACCTGGTGGCCCAGCACCGCGGTAGCCTCGACAGCGACAGCCAGGCCTTGGTCGACGACCTGCAGCAACAACGCGACGGCCTCACCCAGCACATCGCCAACCTCGCCCAGCAAGCCCAAGGCGGGCTGCTGATGCGCGTGCATGGCGACCTGCACCTGGGCCAGGTGCTGGTGGTGCAGGGTGATGCCTACCTGATCGATTTCGAAGGCGAGCCGTCGCGCCCGCTGGACGAGCGCCGGGCCAAACACAGCCCTTACAAGGATGTCAGCGGCGTATTGCGATCCTTCGACTATGCTGCTGCGATGATCCTGCGCAGCGCCTCGGCAGTAGACCTCTCCGAGGCAGCACGGCAGGCTCGTCAGCGGGTCGCCCGGCAGTACCTGCACCAGTCGCGCCACGCCTTCGTCGAAGCCTACGGCTTGGCCACCGCCGCCTTGCCCCATGCCTGGCAACAGGCCGAGGGCGAGCGCGCTGCTCTGGAACTGTTCTGCCTGGAAAAAGCCGCCTACGAGATTACCTATGAAGCCGAGAACCGGCCGAGTTGGCTGGCCGTGCCTTTGCATGGCCTGCATGGACTGATCAGTACCTGGGGAGAGTCTTAGATGAATGCAATCAAGCGTGACAACGGTGGCCTTCGGCAGCGGGAGCTGGACGCCCTTGCCCGCGCCGAGCACGCCGATCCTTTCGCAGTGCTTGGCCCCCATGGCGATGGCGCGGGCGGGCAGTGGGTCCGTGCCTTCCTGCCGGCTGCGCTGAATGCGCGGGTGCTGGCCCGGCATGATGGGCGTGTGCTGGCCGAAATGGAGCAGGGCAGCCTGCCTGGTTTGTTCACCGCGCACCTGGATGATGCACAGCCTTACCTGTTGCAGATCGGTTGGGCCGGCGGCGAGCAGGTGACCGAGGATCCCTACAGCTTTGGACCGCAACTGGGCGATATGGACTTGCACCTGTTTGCCGAGGGCAACCACCGCGACCTGTCCGGGCGCTTCGGTTCGCAGCCGACCCAGGTCGACGGTGTCGACGGCGTCTGCTTCTCGGTATGGGCGCCGAATGCACGGCGGGTCTCGGTAGTGGGCGATTTCAACAACTGGGACGGCCGCCGCCACCCGATGCGCCTGCGTCATGGCGCCGGGGTATGGGAGCTGTTCATACCGCGCCTGCGTGTCGGGGAAACCTATAAATACGAGGTGCTGGGCAAAGACGGCATCCTGCCGCTCAAGGCCGACCCGCTGGCGCGTGCCACCGAGCTGCCACCCAGCACGGCTTCGAAAGTGGCGGATGCGTTGTGCCATGAATGGCATGACCAAGAGTGGATGGAACACCGCGCGCAGCGCCATGCCTACAGCGCGCCCCTGTCGATCTACGAACTGCACCCAGGTTCCTGGCAGTGCGAACTGGACGACCTGGGTGAGATATCGCGCTTCTACAACTGGCGTGAATTGGCTGAGCGCCTGGTGCCCTACGTGCAGCAACTCAACTTTACCCATATCGAACTGCTGCCGATCATGGAGCACCCGTTCGGCGGCTCATGGGGCTACCAGCCTCTGTCGATGTTCGCGCCGACCTCGCGCTACGGCACGCCGGAAGATTTCGCTGCATTCATCGACGCGTGCCACCAGGGCGGTATCGGGGTAATCCTCGACTGGGTGCCGGCGCATTTCCCCACCGACGAACATGGCCTGGCGCGCTTCGACGGCACTGCGTTGTATGAATACGACAACCCGCTTGAGGGCTTCCACCAGGACTGGAACACGCTGATCTATAACCTGGGCCGCAACGAGGTGCGCGGCTTCATGATGGCCTCGGCGCTGCATTGGCTGAAGCACTTCCACATCGACGGCCTGCGTGTCGATGCGGTGGCTTCCATGCTGTACCGCGACTACTCGCGCAAGGCCGGCGAATGGGTGCCCAACCGCCATGGCGGGCGCGAGAACCTCGAAGCCATCGACTTCATCCGCCACCTCAACGGGGTGGCCGCCCATGAAGCCCCTGGCGCACTGATCATCGCCGAAGAATCCACCGCCTGGCCGGGCGTCAGCCAGCCGACCCAGCAAGGCGGCCTGGGTTTTGCCTACAAGTGGAACATGGGCTGGATGCACGACACCCTGCATTACATCCAGAACGACCCGGTGCACCGCGCCCATCACCACAACGAAATGAGCTTCGGTTTGATCTATGCCTATTCCGAGCATTTCATCCTGCCGATCTCCCACGATGAAGTGGTGCACGGCAAGCATTCGCTGATCGACAAGATGCCCGGCGATCGCTGGCAAAAGTTTGCCAACTTGCGCGCCTACTTGACCTTCATGTGGACCCACCCCGGCAAGAAGTTGCTGTTCATGGGCTGCGAGTTCGGCCAGTGGCGCGAGTGGAACCACGATCATCAGCTGGACTGGTACCTGCTGCAGTACCCCGAGCACCAGGGCGTGCAAAAGCTGGTCAGCGATCTCAACCGGCTGTACCGCGAGCTGCCGGCGCTGCACGAGCAGGATTGCCAGCCGCAGGGCTTCCAGTGGTTGATTGGCGACGATGCGCACAACAGCGTGTATGCCTGGCTGCGCTGGAGCAGCGAGGGTGAGCCGTTGCTGGTGGTGGCCAACTTCACCCCGGTACCGCGTGAAGGGTATCGGATTGGCGTGCCGTTCGGTGATCGTTGGCAGGAGCTGCTCAACAGTGATGCCGAGCTGTATGCCGGGTCGAATGTGGGCAATCTGGGGGCGGTGGAAAGTGATGACATTGCCAGCCATGGGCAACCGTTGTCATTGGCCTTGAACCTGCCGCCGCTGGGGGTACTGGTGATGAAGCCGGCTTGATGTGTTGCCTTTTCGCGGGCAAGCCCGCTCCCACAGGTTCAGCTACTGCGCCGTATCTGTGGGAGCGGCGGTCCGGCGTCCCGGCTCGCCCCGCGAAAGGGCCGACACTGACTACCACCGCATCCGCACCCCCAGACTACCAATCAACCCATTCAGATCATTGTCATCCACATCACTGCTGTAATCAGCACTGACGAACAACGCCACCGAAGGTGTGACTCTGGCCACCAGCCCCAAGCCTAACTCCACCGTGGTCGAGTAGCGCGAGCCTGAAATCTTGTCGACCTGGTCCAGCTTCACCTCGTCGGCGTTGCTGAAGTCATACCAGACGTTGGTCCGCACATAGGGCTCGATCGGCATGCCCCGCACTTCGTAGCGCCCGGACAACTTGGCACCGACCCGGCCGCTCCAGGTGGGTTGGCTGTCGAAGGCCTGCAGGGTTTCTTCCTGCACCTGGTTGCCGGGGAAGAACTGCTGGTTGATCAACTGCGCCTGCGGTTCGATTACCCAGCTGCCGCCCAGTCGGATCGGGTAACCACCCTCGATGGAAAAGGTCATCGCGTGGCCGCTTTCGTCCAGTCGCTGGCCGCTCTCGCCACGGCCCAGCACGTCGATGCGCGAGCCCATGGCCACTGCGTCCAGATGCCAACCCTGCTCATGGGTCATGCTCCAGTACACCCCCAGGCTCTCGCCGCTCAGGTTGACCGCATTGCGCTGTTTGTCGCCGAGCAGCGGCCGGCTGCCGTTCAAGCTGCTTTGCAGGTTGTTATGGCCGACGAAAATGCCCGCACGGTGCACATTGCCGTCGCCGGTTTCACGCACGAACAAGTCGGGGCCGATCATCAGTTGTTGGCTAGGCGCTTCCAGCTGCTCGGGGGCCTGCGCACCTGGGCGGGGCGTGCCTGGGAAAAACTGCATCCATTGGCTGGCCATCAGATCGGGGGTCGCTTGGCCATGGCGCTCTCCCATCTTGTCGCTGAAGGCCGACAGCGTACCCAGGCTCAGGCCGCTGGCGCTGACCGGGTCGAGCGACAAGTGCGGCATCGCCGGTTGCTGCAGGTACAGGGGCGAACTGGGGTCGTCCTGCAATTCGAAGGCGAAGGTTTCCACCGGGGTTGCCAGAAGCATCGACGTGGAAACCGCGTAGAAAATACGATCGAAACGCAAGGGAATCGAGGTGGTTTTCATAGCGGATATCCTTTGTTTTTATGTTGTACAGCCCAAGAACCTGGCCTGTCGTCACGAGCTGTACGGCAAAAACAGAGGGCGACCCAACCCAACACGCCCACTTTTGCAGGCATGCACGAAGGCGCGAGCTAGAGGCCCGGCGCGAGGTTTTTACGACTAGGTAATGTTTAGCTAAGGAGAGGTATGGGATTGCGTCAAGAAAGTGTTAAAGCGGCATGAGACTGGGGTGCGTGTAGTTAAAGCCATGATTTCAGTCATAAACCCTGACGTCATAGCGGCGTTCGCTATTTATCACGCATTGGCTATGCCGAATCATTGCTAAAGCTGCCCCGAGCTAGGCATTCCCTTGAGCGCTCATGATCAGCGGCCCAGCATCCGCAGCACAGTGGATAACTACGCAGAGCCGCGAAACTTCCTTCAGCGCAGTGTGGTGCTAACGACTTAAATCTGCATGTGATTTCGCAAATGATAGCGCTACTTGAACATCGTTAGCGCTGCCGTTAGCCAGGAGCCAGAGCTTGAAGCTTATTAGCCATTTGCATCTCACCCGACCCGTCTCGCCGGAGAAAGCGGCAGCCTGGTCGGCTGTTGAAGGTATTTATCGCGATTACCGGACCATGAAAGAGACTGCCAAGGTACTGCGTGATTGCAGAATTGAAACCGAGTGCTTCCTGCAATGTAAGCGGGGTGCGGTGGCTATCAGCCTGGCGGGGCGTTTCGTGAAACGAGTGCTGATGTCGCTTGCTGGTATTGGTGGAGGGATCGCAGGTTCGATCTTGCCGGGTGTAGGGTCGTTCGCGGGCGGAGTCTTGGCAGTGAATGCCGTGGATACCTTGGTGCCTGGCTATAACCTGGTACCCAATACCGACCTGGAAAAAAGAATCGACGACGCTTCACGGGGAGTCTTCGGAAAATACTTCATGTCAGATTACTACGTGGGCGAGGCCAGAGATTTGTTCAATCACGAATTAGCCAACAGATTGATCAATGGCGGCTTGGAAGCCGCGGGGACTGCAGCGCCCCCGGCCTCGGTACCGGTCGTGTGGCTCTTCAACAATGGTAGAGACCTGCTGGAGGTGAGCAAGACCTCGAAACTGGATTTGGTCCGGCAACTGCAGGTCAGTTTGTGGAAAGCCGAACACATCATAGAAGAGCTGCATGCCCGGTTCAGCGCGGCATTCCGCCTCCATCGAAAATTCGAGCAGCATTACAGCTTGCTGGGCGAACCCATGGGCAAAGGTTATGGGGTCAAGGTGCGGCAGAAACCCTCTGAATGGGTGCGCGAATCTGCTTACATGAAGCATCATGGGAGAACCATGAATGAGCTGGAAAGGCTCAAACGTTTGGTCAGCGACTCGCTGATCAAGTTGAATGCCCCGGTTTAAAAAGGATTCGTCTAAAAGCGTATGGCCGTCGATCGACGGCCATACGCATGAGTTCAAGCGTTTGATGATGCTGCAGATCATTCTTCCTCACGCTGCAACACCATCAAGAGGAACGAACGTCCCTTGACCTCGAATGTACTCTCGAACTGCAAATGTTGCCCCTTGCGCAATTCCGGCCGGTCGGTATCGACCAGGCAGCTCCAGTAATCGCCTTCCGGAACGCTTGGCAGCAAGAACGGCACCACGTCGTGATGTGCATTGACAATAAGTAGCACAGTTGCCTCGGACCCAGGCCGAGCGATACCACTGACCTGCGCACGCCCATCGATCAACATTCCCAGGCAACGCCCATGCGGATCCTCCCACTGCTCCACGCTCATCTCACTGCCATCGGGCGCTAGCCAGGTCACGTCCTTGACCCCGATCGCCTCGTTGTAATCGCCAACCAGAAAACGTGAGCGGCGCAGCACCGGGTAGGCCAGACGCAGGCGGGTCAGGCGTTTGACAAAGGCCAGCAGATCCTTGCCGTCTTCATCCAGGTCCCAATTGACCCAACCGATCTCGCTGTCCTGGCAATAGGCATTGTTGTTGCCATGCTGGGTGCGGCTGAACTCGTCGCCGGCCACGATCATCGGCGTGCCCTGTGCAAGCAGCAGGGTGGCGAAGTAGTTGCGCATCTGGCGCACGCGCAGGGCATTGATCTCGGGGTCGTCGGTGGGGCCTTCGGCGCCGCAGTTCCACGACAGGTTGTTGTCGGTGCCGTCCTGGTTGTTCTCGTCGTTGTCTTCGTTGTGCTTGCTGTTGTACGACACCAGGTCGCGCAGGGTGAAGCCGTCATGCGCGGTGATGAAATTGACTGAAGAGTAGGGTCGCCGGCCGCGGTTATTGAACATGTCGCCCGAAGCCGTCATGCGCGAGGCGAAGTCGGCCAGCTGGCCTTCGTCGCCCTTCCAGAACGCCCGCGCCGTGTCGCGGAAACGGTCGTTCCACTCCGCCCACCCCGGCGCGAAATTGCCCACCTGATAGCCGCCAGGGCCGCAGTCCCAAGGCTCGGCGATGAGTTTAACCTGGCTGAGCATCGGATCCTGGCGGCAGGCGACGAGGAAGCCGTGGCGTTCGCTATAGCCATCGTGGTAGCGGCCGAGAATGGTCGCCAGGTCGAAGCGGAAGCCATCCACGTGCATTTCGCCGGCCCAGTAGCGCAGCGAATCGGTGACCAGCTGCAGCACGCAGGGGTGGCTGAGGTCGAGGGTGTTGCCGGTGCCGGAGTCGTTGATGTAGAAGCGCTTGTCATCGGGCATCAGTCGGTAGTAAGAGGCGTTGTCGATGCCGCGCATGGACAGCGTCGGGCCACGCTCGTTGCCTTCGGCGGTGTGGTTGTAGACCACGTCGAGAATCACCTCCAGGCCTGCGTCGTGCAGGTGCGCGACCATCTCCTTGAACTCGGCGATCTTGCCGCTGGCGAGGTAGCGCGGGTGGGGTGCGAAGAAGGCAATGCTGTTGTAGCCCCAATAGTTGTTCAGGCCTTTTTCCAGCAGGTGCTGGTCGTTGACGAAGGCGTGGATCGGCAGCAGCTCGATGCTCGACACGCCCAGGTCCTTGATGTGCTTGAGCAGCTCGTCGTTGGCCAGGCCAGCAAAGGTGCCACGGAGGTTTTCCGGCACCGCCGGGTGGCGCATGCTGATGCCGCGAGCATGGGCTTCGTAGATGATCGTGCGCTCCCACGGGATCTGCACGCGCTGATCGCGGCCCCAGGTGAACGCCGGGTCGATGACCTTGCACTTGGGCACGAACGGCGCGCTGTCGCGCTCATCGAACGACAGGTCGCCGTCGGGGTGGCCGATGGTGTAGCCGAACAGCGCCTCGGACCATTTCAGGCTGCCGACCAGTTGCTTGGCGTAGGGGTCGATCAACAGTTTGTTGGGATTGAAGCGGTGACCGTTCTCGGGTTCGTAGGGGCCGTAGACGCGGTAGCCGTAGACCAGCCCGGGGTGGGCGTCGGGCAGGTAGCCGTGGTAGATCTCGTCGGTGTATTCGGGCAGCTCGATGCGCTCGATTTCCTGCTCGCCGGTGGAGTCGAACAGGCACAGCTCGACTTTGGTAGCGTTGGCCGAGAATAAGGCGAAGTTGACCCCCAGGCCGTCCCAGGTGGCGCCGAGTGGGAAGGGCATGCCCTCGCGCAGGCGGGATGGGGCGATGGAGCGGGTTTTCTTAGGGGTGCGGGGGCTCATGGCAGTCCTCGGATGGCCTTGGAGAAGGGGTAGCTGTGTGTCAGGCATGGCCTCTTCGCGGGTCAAGCCCGCTCCCACAGACTTGAGTTAGGCGCAAAACCTGTGGGAGCGGGCTTGCCCCGCGAAGAGGCCCGGTCAGGCTCAACCTGCAGCCGGTTTTTTCACCGCTTTAGGTTTTTTCGTCGCCGCCGGTTTCACGCCTGGCAGCGCTGCCGCCTTGGGCTCGGCAGGGGCCTTGGGCTTGACAGCAGCCTTCTTGCGGGGTGCGGCCTTGGGTGCCAATGCTTCGGCTTCGGCCAGCTTGCGAGCCATGTCCCAATGCCGTTCCTCTTCCCCTGCAGGCTTACCCTCCGACTCCCAGATCTGGTAGGCGAATTCGCGAATACGCTTTTCATCGACACTCATCATGACGCTCCTGATGCTCAAGATTGTTGTATCAACACATTGACCGGAAACTCCGCCAGCACAGCGCTCAACATCAGCTCCTTTGAAGGGCTGACCACCGCACTGGGGAAAAGTCCCATCGCGTTGGCAGGTGACACGGCAAACGGCAGAAGTACCCGGGTGTCGTCCCAGTTCTGTGCCGGGATCAACGGTGTAGTAGCGTCGCCCAGCAGGCCGCTGGCCAGGCGCGGGGCGACGACGATGGCGTGTTGTTCTTCACCCAGCCGGGCGAACGCCAGCACCTTGTCAGCGTGCTTGCCCTGCACGGTCAGTGGCAGGTAGGCGCCGCGGCGGAACAGCTCGGCGTGAGCTTGCCGGCAGTCCAGCACCTGGGCCAGCAAGGCCTGCTTGATACGACCGTCGCGCCAGTGCGCGAGCAGCTCTGCGGCGGGCGTTGCGTCGTCCAGGGTGCGACGCCTGCAAGCGTAGTCCACGGCGCGGCGGTTGTCCGGGTCGACCAGGCTGAAATCCCAGTACTCGTTGCCCTGGTACAGGTCGGGTACGCCGGGTGCGGTACAGCGCAGCAGGACCTGAACCAGGCTGTTGAGGGCGCCAGGGCAGGCAATCAGTCGCGCGGCATCGGCCAGTGACTGGCGCAACTGCTGGTTCTCGCGGTCGAGCAGCAGGCCATCGACATAAGCCGCGCAGGCGGCCTCGTAGGCCTCGTGTGGCGCACTCCAGCTGCTGCGCAGCTTGGCTTCGCGCAGGGCCTTCTGCTGCCATTGACGGATGCGCTCGGCGTACTGGCGAACGGCATTGTCATCCTGCAAGTCAAGCGCCAGTGGCCAGCTGCCCAGCAGGGTCTGCAACAGCAACAACTCGTCACCTGGGCTGGGCGCTGGGCCATCGTCCAGTTGCTCGCGCAAGGGCGCCGCCAGCTCGCGCCAATGCTCCACGCGGCTGGCAAACCAGGGCCCTCGCTCGCTCAGCACGGCCAGCCGAGCGCGGGTGTCTTCACCGCGCTTGTGGTCGTGGGTGGCGGTGGCGAGCAGGTTGTCGGGGAAGTCGCGCAGGCGGCGCTGAGATGCGTTATGGAAGTGTTCGGGGCTGGCGCTGAAGCGTTCTGCCTCGAAGCCCACATCATTGCGCGACAGCAGCCGCGCCGAACGGTAGAAGGCAGTGTCTTCCACCGCTTTGGCAGCAGTGGGTGCGGTGAGCTGCTGAAAGCGCACGCAGGCATGGCGCAGGTGCTTGCGTGGGCGGCCGGGCGGCAGCTTGCGCCAAGGCTGGCCGCCGAGCCATTGTTCCAACTGATCGAGCAGTGGCCAGTCGGCTTCGCCAAGGTCCTGGCGGGCATTGGTAAGGGCCTGCTGGAAGAATTTCTCATCCTCGGCCGGGCGCCCGCAGGGGTTGAAATAGGTGCGGTACACCGGGTAGTGCGCGACCAGTGCCTGCAGGGCCCGGCGAATCGCGCCGAGGGTCAGGTCGCGGGTCATCAGGTCGTCGCGGGCCACCTGCAGCAGCGCCTGGGCCACCGATTCGCAATCACCGGCAAGGCTGGCATTGAGCACCAGGTGGCGGGCCTGGCGCACCTCCTCCGTGAAGTCGGGGCGCTCGCTGACGTTGGCCCACAACTCGGTTAGCGGCGCTTCGCCGGCCGGGTCGTGCTGCAGCAGCGAGACCTGATTCATGAATTCGTAGCCAGTGGTGCCGTCGGTAAGCCAGTCGCGGTGCAGGTGCTCGCCGAGGCCGAGGATCTTCTCGACGTAGATCGGGAAGTGCTCCAGCGCGGCATTCAGCGGGCGCTGGGCGAGCAGGCTTTCGACCCGCCGGCGCAGCTTGCGGCAGTAGCCGCGCGGGTCGGCGAGGCCGTCGATATGGTCGATGCGCAGGCCGTCCACCAGGCCGCGCTCGATCAGCTCGAACAGCTTGGCGTGGGTAGCCTCGAACACCACCGAGCGTTCCACCCGCAGACCGCCCAGTTCGTTGATGTCGAAGAAGCGCCGCCAGTTGATGTCGTCGGCGGCGGTGCGCCAACTGGCCAGCCGGTAGGTCTGGCGTTCGAGCAGCAGGTGCAGGCGCTTGAAGCCGTTTTCGCTGCGGCTGTCGAAGGCCACCAGTGCCGACTCCAGGTCCGCGCCGTCGGTCACCAGTCGCGCCAGTTCGCGCTGTAAATCGACGGCGGCCGCCAATGGATCAGCCGCATCGCTCAGTGCTGTGAAATGTTCGGCCAGGTACTTCAGGGCCGGCTCGGGGCTGAACGACAGGATCCAGCCATAATCGATGGGGCAGATCGGGAAGCGATGATCGTAGTGGGCGACCTGTAACACGCCGTGCTGCTTGTCGAACTGCAACGGGATCTCAGCGTTTTTCAGCGCCATGCCGTAGTCGCTGCCAAGAAAAGGCAGCAGCAGTTGGCCAGCCAGCAGCGGGTCGCTGGAATGCCACTGGATGTCGAAAAACTCCGCGTACGGGCTCCGTCGCCCCCACGCCAACAGGCTTTGCCACCAAGGGTTGTCGGCGCCGCCGACCGCCATGTGGTTGGACACAGTGTCGAGGATCAACCCCATGCCGTGTTGGCGCAACGCTACGACCAGGCGCTCCAACGCCGCCTCGCCACCGAGCTCCGGGTTGACCTGAGTCGGGTCGACCACATCGTAACCATGGCGTGAGCCGGCGCGGGCCTTGAGGATAGGGGAAGCATACAAGTGGCTGATGCCCAGTTGGGCGAAGTACGGCACCAGCGGCAGGGCATGGTCAAGGGTGAAGTCGCTGTGAAATTGCAGGCGCAGGGTCGCGGTCAACGGCTTCATCGGTCACGCTCCCAGGCTTGTTCGCGGGCCTGGGCCAACAGCTCCAGGCGGCGTGCGGCGTCCTCGTCGTCGAGCAGGTCGCGCACAGGGGCGGCGAAGCGCCGACGCCAGTTGGGGTGGCCTTCGGTGGTGCCGGGCAGGTTGGGCTGCTCGTCGCTGCCGAGCAGGTCTTCCAGTGGGATCAGCACCAGCGGTGCGCGGGTGTGGCCGACGTAGCGAATGGCGGCATCAATCACGTGGTCGTTGTCCTTCTGCGGGCCGTAGTTGGCTTCCAGGGTGCGGCGCAGGCCGGCACTTTCTTGTAGACGGGTCTGGCGCCAGTGCTTTTCTGCGTCGGCGTCGATCAACTGCAGGCGCTGGCTCCAGTCGATGTCGCGGCTCTGCAGCCAACCGGCCAGGGGCGCCAGATCGTGGGTGCCGGTGGTGGCCAGGGCGTTGTCGGGCCAGTCGAGGATCGGCTTGAAGTGGCCGGGCTGGGTCTGTTCGAAGGGCAGCACGCGCATGCCCAGCACAGCCCTGTCGGCCAGTTGTTCGCGCAGGCCTTCGGGCACGGTGCCAAGGTCTTCGCCGAGGATGATTGCCTGGTGCCGTACCGACTCCAGCGCCAACAGACGCAGCAGATCGTCCAGCGGGTAGTGCAGGTAGGCGCCTTCACTGGGCTTGCTGCCGCGCGGGATCAGCCACAGCCGGCGCAGGCCCATGACATGATCGATGCGCAGGCCGCCGGCATGCGCGAGGTTGGCCCGCAGCATTTCGATGAAGGCGCGGTAGCCGTTGCGCTTGAGGCCCTCGGGAGAAAACGCGCAGATGCCCCAGTCCTGGCCTGAGCGGTTGAGGATGTCAGGCGGGGCGCCGACCTTGAGGTTGGCCAGCAGTTCGTCCTGACGGCTCCAGGCTTGGCTGCCGGCGCCGTCGGCGCCGACGGCCAGGTCGGCAATCAGGCCGACCGCCATGCCATTGCCGCGTGCGGCTTCCTGGGCGCGCTGCAAGCCGCGTTCGGTAAGCCACTGGCAAAAGGCGTGGAACTCGACCTTCGCCGGATATGCGCTGGCGAAGGCTTCGACTTCCGGGTGGTAAGGATCGTGCCAGGCGCTTGGCCAGGTGCGCCAGTCGGCACCCAGTCCATGCTCCACGGCTTGGGCTTGCAATGCTTCGAAGCGGCAGTGGAGTTCCAGTGCCTGACCACCGGCCTCGCGGAAGCTTTCGAAATCCTTGCGCAGCGGGTGATCGCCTTGGCTGAAGTCCTGGTACAGCGCTTCGAGCAGGCGCAGGCGGGCATCGGCGGCCCGTGGCCAATCGACCAGTGAGCGTTGTTCCAGGTCTTCGAGGGTCTGCTCCAGACCACAGGCCTCAATGGCCATACGCACCGCGCGCTCGCCGAGCAGGGCAGCGGGGCTGGCGTACAGGGTGTTGAGCAGTAAGCGGCTGGAGGGTGAATAGGGGCTGTAGTGTTGCTGGTCGATAGCTGAAAGCGCGTGGATCGGGCTGATCGCCAGAGCATCGGCGCCGCGTTCGGCGGCGATGCGGGCCAACTGCTCAAGGGCCAGGCAATCGCCGTAGCCACCATCGCCTGGGCGGCGCAGGCTGTAGAGCTGTATCGCAAGGCCCCAGCAGCGGGGTGGTGGTTGTTCTACGGCGTCTTCCAGGCTATGACAGCGCGCGGGGGCCACAGCCAAGGTGAAGGTGCGGCCGTCGACGTTGACCTGATGGTAGCCGATGGGCATCTCACCGGGCAGACGCGCCTGGGGGTCAAGCGTCAGCGTGAGCTTGCTGTTGTCTTCCAGCGTGCAGTGCGCGGTGTTGCCTGCCGTGAAGTAGCGCGCCAGGGGCAAGGGTTCGCCGAGCTCAGCGGTCAGCAGCGGCGGCAGGTGCTCACTGTCATCCGCTCGCTCTACGGCTCGCAGGCTGCTGTCGATGGCGCTGTCATCAGCGGCCGGATGGCCCAGGCCTTCGAGGACTTTGCGCAGTACTTCATCGCTTACCTGCTGTGGTCGGTTGTTGGCGTCGATCCAGTCGCGGGCCAGCCCGACGCGGGCGGCCAGTCGGTGCAGTGCGGTTTCGCTCATGGGCTCTCCTGGCCGGGTGCAAGCAGGCTGACCACGCAACTGTAGGCAGACAGCGCGGTGTCGGGGTGCGTGGTGTCGCTGCTGTCGAACAGGCGGTGTTCAGCAGCGGGCAGTTCGACCGGCTGTGGCGTTGCCGCCAGGTTAAGGTCGATGCGCAAGGTGTTGCCGTCGCCCAGGCGCCAGCGTGCGGTCAAGGCTTTTTCGCCAAGCACCTGTGCGCCGAGCGCGCGGCTGCCGGGCAAGTGCGGGATGACATGGCGCTGGCGCAGGTTGAGCAGTTGCTGGTAGAGGCCGTGCCAGCCAGCGATGACTTCCTGGCGCTGCGGCCGCGAAGCCTCGAAGGTCTGCTCGGCGTTGGGGTCGGGGATGCGCGCGCGCTGCTCGGGATCGGCGAACGCGGTGAAGTGGGCGAACTCGCCGCGCCGGCCTTCGCGCACAGCGTCGGCCAGATCATCGTGGAAATCGGTGAAGAACAGGAACGGCCGGCAACTGCCATCGTCATCGCCCATGAACAGCAGCGGGATCATCGGCGACAGCAGTAGCAGGCCGGTCGCCGCGCGCAGGGCTGCTGGCGGGCAAAGGCGGGTCAAGCGCTCACCCAGGGCGCGGTTGCCGATCTGGTCATGATTCTGCAGGAACAGCACGAACGAGCTGGGTTCAAGGTGCCCGCTGGGTTCGCCGCGTGGCGTGCCGTGGCGGTTGGCCTGGCCCTGGAACACGAAGCCCTCCGACAGGCAGCGGGCCAGCTTGTCGATGGGCTGCGCCTGGTAGTCGGCGTAGTAACCCTCGGTTTCACCGGTGAGCAGCACGTGCAGGGCGTTGTGGCCGTCATCGTTCCATTGCGCGTCGAAGTCCTGGTCGAGCAACGAGGCCTGGTTGTGTTCGTTTTCCAGCACCAACCAAACCTGCCTGCCAGGCTGCACCGCAGCGCGTACTCGCTGTGCCAGTTCGATCAGGAAATCGGGCTGGTCGATGGCATGCACGGCATCCAGGCGCAGGCCATCGCAGCGGTAATCGCACAGCCACATCAGGGCGTTCTGGATGAAGTACTCGCGCACTTCGGGGCGGCGAAAGTCGATGGCAGCGCCCCAAGGGGTCTGCCGGTCCTCGCGAAAGAATGGGCTGGCGTACTGGTGCAGGTAGTTGCCGTCCGGGCCGAAGTGGTTGTAGACCACATCAACCATCACCATCAGCCCCTCGCCGTGGGCGTTGTCGACCAGCGCGCACAGTTGCTCGGGGCTGCCATAGTTGTGTTGCGGTGCATAGGGCAGCACGCCGTCGTAGCCCCAGTTGCGTTCGCCGGGGAATTGCCCGAGGGGCATCAGCTCGATGGCGCTGATGCCGAGCTCTGCCAGGCGCGGCAGGTGCCGGGCAACACCTTCATAGCCTTCGAGCACCCCGACATGCATCTCCTGAATGACCGCTTCGTGCCAGGGGCGGCCTTGCCAGGGGTGTTGCCAGGCATAGGCCCGGGTGTCCACCACCTGGCTCGGGCCCTGTACGCCTTCGGGCTGAAAGCGCGAGGCCGGGTCGGCTACCTGCAATTGGCCGTCGATACGGTAGCGATAACGGTCACCGGCCTGGCACGAAGCAACCCCCGTGTACCAGCCGTTGTCGTCGGGCAGCAGCTCGATTGGCGGCTGCTGCTCCAGCTCCAGGCTCACGTTGCGCGCATCCGGCGCCCATAGGGCGAAGCGCGCCGACGTGGCGTCCAGCAGGTGTGCGCCATGTCTGTGCATCTTCCACCCCCTGCTCAGTAGTGGCTGAGTTGTGCCTGTTTGACCAGGTCCTCATAAAGGCGCGCATAGGGCTCGACCGCCTGGCACCAGTTGAACGGCTGGGTCATCGACAGGCAGCGCATGGCGTTGAGCAGGTTCTTCTTGCCATAGACATAGAAGGCTCGGCTGAGCGCCTCGCGGTAGCTGTCTGCCGTAGACTCGTCGAACAGGAAGCCAGTGACGCCGTTCTCGATGGTGTCGGCCAGGCCGCCGGTGTTGCGTGCCACCGGCAGCGAACCGAAGCGTTGCGCATACATCTGGCTCAAGCCGCAGGGCTCGTAGCGCGACGGCATCAGCAGGAAGTCACTGCCGGCGAACATGCGTCGGGCGTCGGTTTCGTTGAAGCCGATGCGTACACCGATGCGGCCTGGGTGGCGCAGCGCCAGCTCGCTCATGGCCTGTTCTTCTTCAGGCTCGCCACGGCCGATAATTGCAATCTGGCCACCCTGTTCGACGATGTAGTCGGCCACGGCCAGGGTCAGGTCCAGGCCTTTCTGGAAGACCAGCCGTGAAACAACCGCGAACAGGGGGCCTTCGGACGGCTCCAGCTCGAACAGGCGGCGGACTTCTTCGGCATTGCGTGCCTTGCCTTCCCAGTCATTGATGCTGAAGTTGTGCTGCAAGTGCTGGTCGGTGGCCGAGTCCCAGCTCTCGTCGATGCCATTGGGGATGCCGCCGAGCAGGCCTTGCTGAGCCTTGCTGGCAAGAAACCCATCCAGGCCGCAGCCGAATTCCGGTGTGGTGATTTCGCGGGCGTAAGTGGCGCTGACCGTGGTGATATGGCTGGAGTAGGCCAAGCCTGCCTTGAGGAACGACAGCTTGCCGTAGAACTCCATGCCTTCCTGCTGCATGGCATGGTCGGGGATCGCCAGCTCCGGGCTGCAGGCGCGGCTATAAACGCCCTGATAGGCCAGGTTGTGGATGGTGAACAGGGTCGGTGTGTTCAGCCCGCGCCAGTGCATGTAGGCCGGCGCCAGGCCGGCGGGCCAGTCATGCGCGTGGACCACTTCGGGCTTCCAGTGGATCTTGCCTTCACCCGCGGCAATCTCGGCGGCGGCCAGGCCCAGGCGGGCGAAACGGATGTGGTTGTCGGGCCAGTCGCGACCGTTGTTGGCACCATAGGGAGTGCCGTCGCGGTGGTACAGCTCAGGGCAGATCAGGACATAGATAACCAAGCCGTCGGCCATGTCCATGCGGCCGATCTTGCACGGTGGCAGGGCCGCGTGGCCGCCGAGTTCGCCGACGATATGAATGGGGTTGTCGCTTTCCATCACCTGGGGATAGCCGGGAATCAGCACGCGCACATCGTGCAGGTGCGCCAGCGCCCGTGGCAGCGCTGCGGACACGTCGCCCAGGCCGCCGGTCTTGACCAGGTCGGCAATTTCCGAGGTGACGAACAGGATCTTGCGCTTGTTCGGGTTGTGCTGGCGCTGCGCGCCGGGTGCCTTGACTGTCGTTGCGAAGTCCGGGGTGAGCGGTTCGCGGTTTTCCGGTTTGAATGACTCTACGTGAGGTTCGACAGCGGCACTGATCATACTTCTCTCCGTCCCTATGTTTTGGCCGGGTGCTGGCACCCGTTACTCTCTATCGTGTTGGTTTCTCTAATACGTCAGTTGGTAGTGCGGTCCTTGCCCCAGGAGCGTGCGCACGGGCACGGCGCGATCGGCATTCCGGCCGAAGGCGATTGGACTGGTTGGGGTGGCAGGCCGTGGCGAGGGAAGCCCCCATGTATTGGCCTACTTAATTGCTGACCCGCCAGTATTTCCAAAAGTTCGACTTTTTTTATGTCGCTCTTCCTATGAGCAAATGGCGGGCCGAAAGCTGAGTGTAGGAGAGCCGGAGATAAAAAGGTGACCCACTGGTCACTTTCGTTATGAGGCGAGATATACGCAAACGTTGGCGTGTGTCACGGAATGTGAACAAGGGCAATAGAGGGGAGAGTGGGCGTGATTGAGGATGCGCTATCGTGTGGCGGGCGGGGTGCTTTGCACTGATTTGGTGCGAGCAATGTGGGAGCAGGAAGCTCCCACGCAAGGAGAGAATGAATCAGAGGCTGACGGTTTTGTCGCCGGCGCGCGCCTGTTCCAGCATCATGTGCAACTGGGCGACCTGTTGGCGCAGCTGTTCACGTTCATCTTTGAGTTTGCGCAGTTCATCACGGCGCACGGAGACATAGAGGGTCTGGGTGGGAGTAGCAGGCATCAAGGTACCCATGTATACACCTCGCGGTTTTGGCTGGTGACAGTTAAAGCGTAGTCGCTTCACGCGGCGCGCATTCTGAATTCTTTCGCGGCCTATGGGAACTTTTTTGTTTAACGTTGTCTCGCCGTTCGTCGCTGAACCCTCGGGCGGTGTGCTGGACTAATCTGAAACGCTGAACTGTATTGTCATCAATTTTTAAGGGGAGCATCGGCTCATGCAACTGGGAATCGTCGGGCTGGGCCGCATGGGCGGCAATATTGCAAGGCGCCTGATGCGCGCCGGTCACCGCACGGTGGTCAACGACCGCAACCGTGAAGCCATCACTGCGTTGGAAGGCGAGGGCGCTCAAGGGGCGCACGACCTTGGTGCGCTGGTGCAAAAACTAAAAGCGCCACGCGCCGTGTGGGTGATGCTGCCAGCGGGAGAGCCCACCGAGCAGACCATCGCACAATTGGCCGAATTGCTGGAACCGGGCGATGCGATCATCGACGGCGGTAACACCTTCTATAAGGACGACATGCGCCGCGCCGCCGAACTGGCCAAGCGTGGGCTGCATTACCTGGACGTCGGTACGTCTGGCGGGGTGTGGGGCCTGGACCGTGGCTACTGCATGATGATCGGCGGCGAGAAGGACGTCTTCGAGCGCCTGGAGCCGCTGTTCAAAGCCCTGGCACCGGGCGTGGGCGACATTCCGCGCACCCAGGGCCGCGAGGGCGAGCACGGGCGCGCCGAACACGGCTACATCCACGCCGGCCCGCCCGGTGCGGGGCACTATGTGAAGATGGTGCACAACGGCATCGAGTACGGACTGATGCAGGCCTACGCCGAGGGCTTTGACCTGCTGCGTAGCAAGGGCGGCAACGAGTTGCCTGAGGAGCAGCGCTTCGAGCTGAACGTGGCCGAGATTGCCGAAGTCTGGCGCCGTGGCAGTGTGGTCACCTCCTGGCTGTTGGACCTCACCGCCGATGCCCTGGTAGCCGACCCGCAGCTGGCGCAGTTCAGCGGCTCGGTGTCCGACAGTGGCGAAGGCCGCTGGACCATCGATGCCGCCGTCGAGCAGGCCGTGCCGGTACCGGTACTGTCCAGCGCGCTGTTCGCCCGCTTCCGCTCGCGCCAGCAGCAGGGCACCTATGGTGACAAGGTCCTGTCAGCCATGCGCCTGGGCTTCGGTGGCCACGTCGAGAAGAAAGGCCAATGACCAAACCGACCATACCTGCTGCTCCGCCTTGCACCTTGTTTCTGTTCGGCGCCAACGGTGATCTGGTCAAGCGCCTGCTGATGCCGGCGCTGTACAACCTCAGCCGCGACGGCCTGCTGGACCGCAACCTGCGCATCGTCGGCGTCGACCACAATGCCGCCACCGCCGAGGAATTTGCCGAGCGCCTGCATGGCTTCATGCGTGAGCGGGACAAAGGCAGCGAGGGAGCGGCCAAGTGCCTGGACGAGAAGCTTTGGGCGCGTCTGGCCAAGCGCCTGGACTACCAGACCGGCGATTTCCTGGACCCAGCCACCTATGCGGCGTTGGCCAAACGCATCGACAAGACCAGCCACGGCAACGCGATCTTCTACCTGGCCACCTCGCCGCGCTTCTTCCCTGAAGTGGCCCAGCGCCTGGGCGAGGCAGGCTTGCTCGACGAGTCCGCCGGGGGCTTTCGCCGGGTGGTGGTGGAGAAGCCGTTCGGTACCGATCTGGCCAGCGCCGAGGCGCTCAATGCCTGCCTGCTGAAGGTGATGAGCGAGCGGCAGATCTACCGCATCGACCATTACCTGGGCAAGGAGACGGTGCAGAACATCCTGGTCAGTCGTTTTTCCAACGGCCTGTTCGAGTCGTTCTGGAACAACCACTACATCGACCACGTGCAGATCACCGCGGCCGAGACCGTGGGTGTCGAGACCCGCGGCGGCTTCTACGACAACACCGGTGCTCTGCGCGACATGGTGCCCAACCACCTTTTCCAGTTGCTGGCGATGGTCGCCATGGAACCGCCTGCGGCCTTTGGTGCTGACGCTGTGCGTGGCGAGAAGGCCAAGGTGATCGGTGCCATCCGCCCATGGTCGGCGAAGATGGCGCTGAAAAACTCCGTGCGCGGCCAGTACACCGCTGGCAAGCAGGGCCGCAAATCCCTGGCCGGTTATCGCCAGGAGGAGCGAGTGGCTGCGGACAGCAAGACCGAAACCTACGTAGCCCTGAAGGTGATGATCGACAACTGGCGTTGGGCCGGCGTGCCGTTCTATTTGCGTACCGGCAAGCGCATGAGCGTGCGCGACACCGAAATCGCCATCTGTTTCAAGCCCGCGCCGTACGCGCAGTTTCGTGAGTCGGAACTTGAACGGCCCAAGCCCAACTACCTGAAGATCCAGATCCAGCCCAACGAAGGCATGTGGTTCGACCTGCAGGCCAAGCGCCCAGGGCCAGAGTTGGTGATGGAGAACGTCGAGCTCGGGTTCGCCTACAAAGACTTCTTCAAGATGACCCCGGCAACCGGCTATGAAACCTTGATCTACGACTGCCTCACGGGTGACCAGACGTTGTTCCAGCGGGCCGACAACATCGAGAACGGTTGGCGTGCGGTGCAGCCGTTTCTGGATGCCTGGGCGCAGGATGGCGAGGTTCACGAGTATGCAGCCGGTGAAGATGGGCCAGAGGCTGGAAATGAATTGCTGACCCGCGACAAGCGCGAGTGGCACAAATTGGGGTGACTGAGCTGGCCCTTTCGCGGGGCAAGCCCGCTCCCACAGGGCTCAGTGCAGTCCTTGTGGGAGCGGGCTTGCCCCGCGAAGAGGCCGGCACAGACAATCATTGAGGAGATCCCATGCCCGCGCACATCGAAGACTACGCGCTGCTCGGCAATTGCCGCAGCGCCGCACTGGTCAGCCGTGACGGCTCCATCGACTGGCTCTGCCTGCCACGTTTCGATGCCCCTGCGGTATTCGCCGCGCTCTTGGGCAATGAAGAAAACGGCCGCTGGCGCCTGGCCCCCAGCGAGTCCATCAAGCACGTCAGCCGCGCATACCTGGAAGATACCCTGGTCCTTGAAACCACCTGGGTCACTGCCAGCGGCCGCGCCCGCGTGCTCGACTTCATGCCGCTGGACGAGGTCAACTCGGTGGTGCGCATCGTCGAGGGCATCACAGGTGAAACCAACTTCGAAATGGACCTGGTGCTGCGCTTCGACTACGGCCGCAGCGTGCCTTGGGTGGAAAAGCTCGACCCACTGACCCTCAGCGCCGTTGCCGGCCCCGACCGCCTGATCCTGTGCAGCAGCGTGCCCTCGCATGCGCGCGACCACCACACCGTCGCACGCTTCAGGGTAGGCGCCGGAGAGCGCCAGGTGTTCAGCCTGCGCCACCAGCCCTCGCACTTGGCGGTGCAGCCCGACTGCGACATCGACCAAGCGCTGGAACACACGGTCAACCATTGGCAGGCCTTTGCCGGGCGCTGCCCTGAGGTCGGCCCCTACAGCGCCCGGGTGCGCCGCTCGCTGCTCACACTCAAGGCCATGACCTACGCGCCCACCGGCGGCATCGTCGCCGCCGTTACCACCTCATTGCCCGAAAGTATTGGTCACGAGCGTAACTGGGATTACCGCTTCTGTTGGCTGCGTGATGCCACCATGACCTTGCTGGCATTCATGAACCTGGGCTATTTCGACGAAGCCCAGGCCTGGCGTGAATGGTTGCTGCGCTCGGTGGCCGGCAATCCCGAGCAGATGCAGATCATGTACGGCCTGGCCGGCGAACGCGACCTGCAGGAATACACCTTGCCCTGGCTGGCCGGCTACGAGCACTCGCAGCCGGTGCGCGTGGGCAACGCGGCCGCACAACAGGTGCAGTTGGATATCTACGGTGAACTGGCCGACGCCATGAGCCAGGCCATCAAGGGCGGGCTGCCCCGGCACCCGCGCAGCGCGGCGATCTCCCGTTTGATCTTGCCGTACCTGGAGCGCATCTGGCGTGAACCGGACGAAGGCATCTGGGAAGTGCGCGGCGGTCGCCAGCATTTCGTGCATTCCAAGGTCATGGCCTGGGTCGCCTTCGACCGCGCGGCGGGGTTGGCCGACACCACCGAAGAGGGCCGTGAGCGGGGTCAGCACTATCGCCAGGTGGCGGACGAGATCCGCCGTGAAGTCTGCGAACAGGGGCTAGATGCCCAGGGCCAGCATTTCGTTCAGGCCTATGGCTCGACGGAAATGGACGCTAGCCTCCTGCAGATTGCCCTGACCGGCTTCCTGCCGGTGGATGATCAACGCTTCCTGCGCACCCTGGCGCAGATCGAGCAGCGGCTGCTCAAGAATGGCCTGCTGTTGCGCTACGACAGCGACAGCTGCAGTGATGGGCTGACGCCAGGGGAGGGGACATTCCTGGTCTGCTCGTTCTGGCTGGCTGACGTGTACGTGCTGCTGGGGCGTGAGGATGAGGCGCGGGCGCTATACGAGCAACTGACCGGCCTGTCCAATGACCTCGGCCTGCTGGCCGAACAGTACGATCCGGCCGGCAAGCGCATGCTGGGCAACTTCCCGCAGGCGTTCAGCCATATAGGCATCATCAATACGGCGCTCAACCTGCACCGGGCGCAATGCCCGGCGCGGGATAGGGCGAGGTGTGGTTGATGGCGAACCACAAGATCGAAATTCGCCGGCGCAACATCGAAAAAATCCTCGTGGCCGCAGAACGGGTCTTCGCCGAGAAAGGTTATGGCGCCACCTCGATGGGGGATATTGCCGAACAGGCCGATCTGCCACGCTCCAACCTGCACTACTACTTCAGTACCAAAGATGAGCTGTTCCGTGCCGTGCTGCAGGACCTGCTGGATGTGTGGAAGCAGGACGCATTGTGCTTCGAGAATTTCGACGACCCGCGGGTGGTGCTGACCAGCTACATCCGGGCGAAGATGGGGCATTCGCGCTCGCGCCCGCTGGGGTCGAAAATCTGGGCGGAAGAGATGCTGCACGGCGCGCCGCTACTCGCGGTGAGCTTGGAGGACAGCCTGGTGCCCTGGGCGAAAATGAAAGTAGACAAGATACGTCGCTGGGTGGAGGAAGGGCGCATCTTGCCAGTGGAGCCTTCTGCGCTGTTGTACATGATCTGGGCCTCGACCCAGCACTACGCCGACTTCGGCTACCAGGTTGCGGTGCTCAATGGCGGGGAACCGCTGTCGGACCTGGCGTTCGAGAGCGCGGTGCAGACGGTGACTGGTGTGATCCTGCGGGGCATCGGGCTGGAGCCTTGAGGGGGGGCTGCGCAGCAGCCCCACCCGAGATCAGCTCGCTTCGCGGTAGGGGTTGCGCGGGTCCTGGGTCCAGTTCAGGTAGGGCTTGCCGGTATCCTGCGCCACCATGTCGATGCAGCCTTCCACCGGGCAGGTGATCTGGCACAGGTTGCAGCCCACGCACTCGTCCTCGATCACACTGTAGGCATGGGTCCCGTCTGCCTTCAGCGTGCTGGCAATGGCCTGGTGCGAAGTATCCTCGCAGGCGATATGGCAGCGCCCGCAGCCAATGCAGGCCTGCTGGTCGATGTGCGCCACCGATTGGTAGTTGATGTCCAGGTATTTCCAGTCGGTGGTGTGCCCCACGGCCTGACCGCGGAAGGCCTCCAGGTTGCGATGCCCGTGCTGGTCCATCCAGCGTGCCAAGCCGTCCTGCATGTCTTCGACGATGCGAAAGCCATGCAGCATCGCCGCCGTGCACACCTGCACGGCGCCACTGCCCAGGGCAACGAACTCGGCGGCATCTCGCCAGTTGCCGATACCGCCGATGCCGCAGATCGGCAAGCCGCGTGTCTCTGGGTCGCGGGCGATTTCGGCGACCATGTTCAGGGCGATCGGTTTGACCGCCGAACCGCAGTAGCCGCCATGGGTGCTCTGATCGCCGACGATCGGGTGGGCGACCATGCGGTCCAGGTCGACGCTGGTGATCGAGTTGATGGTATTGATCAGCGACACGGCATCCGCGCCGCCACGGTGGGCGGCGCGGGCCGACTGGCGGATGTCGGTGATATTGGGCGTGAGCTTGACGATCACCGGCAGCGAGCAGTGCGTCTTGCACCAGCGGGTGACCAGCTCCACGTACTCCGGCACCTGGCCGACTGCCGCGCCCATGCCGCGCTCGGGCATGCCATGGGGGCAGCCGAAGTTCAGCTCGATCCCGTCGGCGCCGGTGGCCTCCACCAGCGGCAGGATGAACTTCCACGATTCTTCGACACACGGCACCATCAATGACACGATCAGCGCACGGTCTGGCCAGTCTTTTTTCACCTGGGTAATTTCACGCAGGTTGATCTCCAGCGAACGGTCGGTGATCAACTCGATGTTGTTGATGCCCTGCACCTGGCGGTTGGCGCCGTAATGCGCCGAGTAACGCGACGACACGTTGACCGCCGCCGGATCCTCGCCCAGGGTTTTCCAGACTACACCACCCCAGCCGGCCTCGAAGGCACGGACCACGTTGTAGGCTTTGTCGGTGGGCGGCGCTGAAGCCAGCCAGAAGGGATTGGGCGACTTGATGCCGGCGAACACGATAGACAGGTCGGCCATTTATGCAGCCTCCACGTTGAGCATGAGTTGGGCATGAATGGCTTCGGCGGCCAGCTTGCCGTGTTGCACGGCCTGGACGGTGAGGTCCTGGCCCCGCGCAGTGCAGTCGCCGCCGGCGTACACGCCCGGCAGGCTGGTGCGCATACCCTCGTCGACCCGAATACGTTCGCCATCGCGGGCCAGTTGCGCGGCCAGCGGGTCGCTCAGGCTTTGTTCGTCGAAGCGTTGGCCGATGGCCTTGAAGATGGCGTCGGCGGCCAGCTCGAAGGTTTCACCGGTGTCGCCCAGGCTGCCGTCTGCCAATTCGGTGCGGGCGAAGCGCATGCCGCGCACGCGGCCGTTGTCGTCGAGCAGCACGGCGTCGGGGCGGGCCCAGGTGTGCAGGCGTACCTGGTTGGCCTTGGCGATGTCCTGCTCATGACCCGTGGCGCCCATGTCAGCGAAGCCACGGCGGTACACCAGGTTGACGTCGCGGGCGCCGAGGCGGCTCATCTGCACGGCCATGTCGATGGCAGTGTTGCCCGCGCCGATGACCAGGCAGCGGTCTGCCAAGGGCAGTTGCGTAAGGTCATCCGCCTGGCGCAGTTCGCGGATGTAGTCGGTGGCGGCGAGCAGGCCGGGCGCTTCTTCATCCGCCAGGCCCAGCTGGCGCACGGCGTTAAGACCGAGGCCGAGGAACACGGCGTCATATTGATCGCGCAGCTCGGCCAGGCTCAAGTTGCCGCCCAGGCGCTGGCCATGGCGGATTTCGATGCCGCCGATGCCGAGCAAGAATTCAACTTCGCGCTGAGCGTAGTCGTCTACCAGCTTGTAGCGGGCGATGCCGTACTCGTTGAGGCCGCCTGCTTTGTCACTGGCCTCGAAAACCACCACTTCATGGCCGTGCATGGCCAGGCGATGGGCGCAGGACAACCCGGCCGGGCCTGCACCGACCACGGCGATGCGTTTGCCGCTACTGGGTGAGCGCTTGAAGGGGTGTTCGCTGAAATCGGCATTGTCCACGGCGTAACGTTGCAGCTGGCCGATCAGCACCGGCGCGCACTCCTGGGCGTTGTTGCGCACGCACGCCTGCTGGCAAAGGATTTCGGTGGGGCACACGCGGGCACAGCTACCGCCGAGAATGTTTGCCGAGAGAATCCGCTCGGCGGCACCTTGCAGGTTGTCGTCGCTGATGCGGTGGATGAACGAGGGAATGTCGATCTCGCTCGGGCAGGCGTTCACACAAGGTGCGTCGTAGCAGTACAGGCAGCGCGCGCTCTCCACGGCAGCCTGGCGGGCGGTGAGGGGCGGCGCGAGGTCGGTGAATTGCTCGGCCAGTTGGTCGGCGCCGGCCCTGGGGCGCGGCAAATGGTTCAGGGCATCGATCACGGTTGTAGCCTCTCTTTTCTTTTTTGGTTTTGGCAGTCAACGGCAATACGCCGCCGTCCGGCCTCTGTGGGCCGGTCCGGCATTGCGGGGTGGCTTCAGCGCTGGACGGGCGTCGGGCGCTGTTGCTCGGCGCGCCGGCCCAGTACTTCGTACACCGAGGGATAGGCCGGGCGTTCCACGTAGCGACCGGCGCCAGGCTCGGCGCGCAGGTCGCCATCGGCCCAGACCACTCGGCCCTGGCTGATGGTGTGGCTGGGGACGCCGCGTACGGTGCGGCCCTCGAAGATGTTGAAGTCGACGCGCTGATGGTGGGTTTGGGCGGAGATCGTGCGCGTGCCCTGTGGGTCCCATAGCACCAGGTCGGCATCGGCGCCGACGCGGATGGCACCCTTGCGCGGGAACAGATTGAAGATCTTCGCGGTGTTGGTGGAGGTCAGCGCGACGAATTCGTGCATCGACAGGCGCCCACTGTTGACCCCGGCATCCCACAACACGGCCATGCGGTCTTCGATGCCGGCAGTGCCGTTGGGGATACGGCTGAAGTCGTTGCGGCCCATGGCTTTCTGCTCGGCGCAGAAGCAGCAGTGGTCGGTGGCGGTGGTGTGCAGGTTGCCCGACTGCAGGCCGCGCCATAGCGCTTCCTGGTGCTCGCGCGGGCGAAACGGCGGGCTCATCACATAGCCGGCGGCAGTGGCCCAGTCCGGGTCGCGGTAGACGCTGTCATCGATCAACAGGTGGCCGGGCAGCACTTCACCGTATACCGGCTGGCCCTTGGCCCGGGCATAGGTAATCTCATCCAGCGCTTCGCGGCTGGAGATGTGCACCACATACAACGGCGTACCAATGGTTTCGGCGATGCGGATGGCGCGGCTGGCAGCTTCGCCTTCGACTTGGGAAGGACGTGACAGCGGGTGCGCCTCCGGGCCGGTCAGCCCCTGAGCGAGCAGTTTCTTTTGCAGGTGATACACCAGTTCGCCGTTCTCGGCGTGCACGGTGGGCACCGCACCCAGCTGCAGGCAACGCTCGAAACTGGCGACCAGGGTGTCATCGGCCGCCATGATGGCGTTCTTGTAGGCCATGAAGTGCTTGAAGCTGTTCACCCCATGCTGGTTGACCAGTTCGCCCATCTCTTCGGCGACCTGCTCGCTCCACCAGGTGATGGCAACGTGGAAGCCATAGTCGCAGGCGCTCTTTTGTGCCCAGCCGCGCCAGGTATGGAAGGCCTCCAGCAGCGACTGCTGTGGGTTGGGGATGACGAAATCGATGATCGAGGTGGTGCCGCCCGCCAGCCCCGCTGCCGTGCCGCTGAAGAAATCCTCACTGGCAACGGTGCCCATGAAAGGCAGCTGCATGTGGGTGTGCGGGTCGATGCCGCCAGGCATCAGGTACTGGCCGCTGCCGTCGAGGATTTCGCAGTCGGTGGGCGGTTCGAGGTCTTTGCCGATGGCACGGATTTGGCCATCGACACACAGGACATCGGCGGGAAAGCTCTCTTCATGGGTGACCACGGTGGCGCCACGGATCAACAGGGACATGCCGTCTTCCTCGCAGGCTGACCGGTCTGGGCCGGTTCTTGGAATTGTTGTCTTGGCCCGTGATGGGGTTCAATCCTGTCAGGCCTGACAAGAATCGAGGCTAGTTGCTGGTTTGGATTTGAGCAAGAAAATATTCCCGATAAAACCTGTGGTCATTAACGTGCTGATAAACATGAATAAATCCATTCCGTAAGGTTAATGCGCGGTTCGCTAGGCTTGCTGTCGAGCTTGACAGGATCAGGAAATGGGCAAGATTTTCTGGGCGAATCCAGCATTTTCGGTCCGCGTGTACTCCGGCCATCGCATTAGCCCGATGAGCAAAAAATTAGAAAAATCTGGAGAAGGCCCCATGCAACAGAGCAGATCGCAAGTGGTCGAGCAGGACGGCTTGTTCGAGCTGTCGGCGGGCAGTGACGTGCTCGACAGCCCACGCTACAACCATGACATTGCCCCGACCAAGGTGCACCAGCGCACGTGGAACAAATGGCATATCACTGCACTGTGGGTGGGCATGTCCATCTGCGTGCCTACCTACACCCTAGGCGGTGTGCTCACCGCGTATTTCGGCCTGAGCGTGGGCGAAGCGTTGCTGGCGATTCTGCTGGCCAACTTGATCGTGCTGATCCCGCTGACCCTGAATGCTTTCCCGGGTACCAAGTACGGTATTCCGTTCCCGGTACTGCTGCGTTCATCGTTCGGCATCCTCGGCTCCAATGTGCCGTGCCTGATCCGCGCGGTGGTGGCCTGCGGCTGGTTCGGCATCCAGACGATGTTCGGTGGTCTGGCCATTCATCTGTTTTTGGGCTCGGTCTTCCCCGAGTGGAAAGCCCTGGGCGGGACCGGCGAAGTGATCGGTTTCATGATGTTCTGGGCGCTAAACCTGTGGGTGGTGCTGCGCGGCGCGGAGTCGATCAAGTGGCTGGAAACCTTGTCGGCGCCGCTGCTGGTGGCGGTGGGTTTTGGCCTGTTGTTCTGGGCGTTGCCGCACATGTCGATGAGCGAGCTGCTGGCCCAGCCACCCAAGCGCCCCGAAGGGGCGAGCGTGGTGAGTTACTTCTGCGCCGGGCTTACCGCGATGGTCGGTTTCTGGGCCACGCTGTCGCTGAACATTCCTGACTTCAGCCGCTACGCCAAAAGCCAGAAAGACCAGATTCTCGGGCAGATTTTCGGCCTGCCGCTGACCATGTTCCTGTTCGCCGCATTGGGCGTGGTGATGACCGCAGCGTCGGCGTCGCTGGTGGGTGAAACGGTGTCCGACCCAGTGAGCCTGATTGGCAAGATCCACAGCCCAGGCTGGGTGGCTCTGGCGATGGCGCTGATCGTGATCGCCACATTGTCGACCAACACCGCCGCCAATATCGTCTCGCCGACCAACGACTTCCAGAACATCGCGCCGCGCCTGATCGGGCGCAGCCGCGCCGTGTGGCTGACCGGTTTCATCGGCTTGGCGCTGATGGGCCATGAGCTGCTCAAGAAGCTCGGCTTGATTGTTTCCGACCTGAGCCTGGAGAGCGTCTATTCCAACTGGTTGCTCGGTTATTCCAGCCTGCTGGGGCCGATTGCCGGGATCATGGTGGTGGACTATTTCCTGATCCGTCGGCAGAAGCTGGACCTGGCCGGGCTGTACCGCGATGACGTCTATCCAGCCTGGAACTGGGCAGGCTTCGCCGCCTTTGCGCTACCGGTGGCGCTGACCGTGATGGCCATCGGCAACAGCAGTTTCAGCTGGTTCTACGACTATGGCTGGTTTACCGGATCGCTACTCGGCGGGGCGCTGTATTACGCGCTTGGTGGGGTAGCGGTGCGTGGCCCAGTGCCGCCCGTGATCAATGCTGATAACAAGAATGCCTGAGGAGATACGACCGATGACCCCAACCAAGGATGTCCTCCAATCCACCGAACGCCACATCAACAGTGAGCGCTTGTGGCAATCGCTGATGGACCTCGCCCGCTTCGGTGCCACGCCCAAGGGGGGTGTCTGCCGCCTGGCACTGACTGACCTTGACCGCCAGGCGCGCGATCTGTTCGTTGAATGGTGCGAGGCCGCTGGCTGCACCGTTAGCATCGATGGGATCGGCAATATCTTCGCCCGCCGCCCCGGGCGCAATCCCACACTGCCACCGGTGATGACCGGCAGCCACATAGATACTCAACCTACCGGCGGCAAGTTTGATGGCTGCTTTGGGGTGATGGCGGGCCTGGAGGTGATCCGCACCCTCAATGACCTCAACGTCGAAACCGAGGCCCCGTTGGAAGTGGTGGTGTGGACCAACGAGGAGGGCTCGCGCTTCCCGCCGTGCATGATGGGATCGGGGGTGTTTGCCGGCAAGTTCACCCTGCAGGACACCCTGGCCAAGCACGACGCCCAGGGCGTGACGGTGGGCGAGGCGCTGGATGCCATCGGCTACGCCGGCCAGCGGGCAGTGCTGGGCCACCCGGTGGGCGCCTACTTCGAAGCGCACATCGAGCAGGGGCCGATTCTTGAAGACCAGGCCAAGACCATCGGTGTGGTGCTCGGCGCCCTTGGGCAGAAGTGGTTCGACCTGACCTTGCGCGGCGTAGAAGCCCACGCCGGCCCGACGCCAATGCACCTGCGCAAGGACGCCCTGGTCGGCGCCGCTGCGGTAGTCGAGGCAGTCAACCGCGCTGCACTGGCTCATCAGCCGCATGCCTGCGGCACGGTCGGTTGCTTGCAGGCTTACCCCGGATCACGCAATGTGATCCCCGGCGAAGTGCGCATGACCCTGGACTTCCGTCATCTCGAGGGCGAGCGTCTGGACTCGATGATCGCCGGCGTGCGCGCGGTGATCGACGCCGTCTGTGCCAAGCATGGCCTGAGCCATGAGTTGATTCCCACGGCCGATTTCCCTGCCTTGTACTTCGACCGTGGTTGCGTCGACGCTGTGCGCACTTCGGCGCAAGCCCTGGGCTTGCCGCACATGGACATCGTCAGCGGGGCAGGGCATGACGCCATTTTCCTGGCCGAGCTGGGGCCTGCCGGGATGATCTTCGTGCCCTGCGAGAATGGCATCAGCCACAATGAGATTGAGAACGCCGCGCCCGAGGACCTGGCCGCAGGTTGCGCGGTGCTGCTGCGGGCAATGCTGGCGGCATCGGAGGCGATTGCCAGTGGCCAACTGGCCGCCTGATACGGTGGCGAATGAGCGATCCAGGGCTCGCCTGCTAAGCCTGCAGCACTCGGGGCGCCTGGTGGTTTTCCTCAAGCAGCGTGCCGATCGCTTGCCTGGCACGAAATATTCGGCTCATTACCGTGCCGATTGGGATACCGAGGATCTGCGCGGCTTCTCGGTAGCTGAAACGCTCGACTGCAACCAGCAACATGACATCGCGCTGGCCATCGGGCAGGTTGTTCAGCGCAGTGAGGATCTGTTGGTGCATCAGCTCGGTTTCCGGGGTGGGCGCGTTGGGGTCGCTGATCGACTCGATAGCGGTGTCATCCCACTCCGTACGCGAGCGGCTGCGTATCCGGCGTGAGCGTACCTCGTTGATCCAGCTGGAGTGGACGATGGCGTAGGCCCAGCTCAAGGGAGAGGAGCCTGGCTGCAGTTGGTGGGCGCGCTCAAGAGCACGCATGCAAGCGAATTGCACCAGATCTTCAGCATCATGATGATCGCCTGAGAGACGCAGTGCGAATGCCCATAGCTGGGGTAACAGGGTGGGCAGCAAGGTGGGCAGGCAGACGCCATCGTTGGGCATGGTTCTTTGTTCCAGTTTGAGGTGGGCTGGCAGGCAGATGCCTTGATTGCCGGTTGGCGGAGCCCCCTCGCATGCCCTTGGACGTCACTGTCATCGAACCGGTTGTTCACACCCGGTTAGTTAAGAACCGAGTCATTACCGGTGGCACTACCAAGCGTTTCCTCCTGAACTCCCGCAGGCGTTGGTCCGGCCGCTGGGAATAAACCTCGTCGCCCATGTGTTCTCCCCTCAGAACTTGCATTGCGACGGATATACCCATGCACCTTCCCCGTCACCTGGCCCACTTGGCCGAACCTTTGAGTACTGACTGCCCTTGCGGCGAAAGCCTGGAATACGACGCTGACTATCTCGTGCTGGAGGTTGAAGTGCAGGGCAGGCCGGAAGTCGAGTACGGCAACACGCTCACCGAGGCCATCGCGCCGGACTGGAAGCGTGTGCACCCGCTCGCTCTGGCCCTGACCAGCCGCAGCCGGGATTTGCGTCTGGCCGTGCACCTCACCCGGGCCGAACTGCATCTGCATGGCATCGCCGGTCTGGCTGCCGGCCTGGTGCTGGTCGAGGGCTTGCTGGCCGACCACTGGCAACATGTGCATCCGCAACTGGACCCGGACGACGACAACGATCCACAACTGCGCGTCAACATCCTCGCCAGCCTGTGTGACGAAGCAGGCCTGCTTCAGGAGCTGCGCGCGGCACCGCTGGTCGAGGTGGCGTCCTTGGGCCGGGTCAGCCTGCGCGACATCGATTTGGCCAATGCCGATGTGAGTGACGCCGACCCCGCAATTGCCTCCCGGGCGATGATCGATGCCGTGTTGCGGCAAGTGGGGCATGAGCATTTGCAGACCGTACTTGAGCACCTGGAACAGGCGTTGAGGAGCAGCAAGCACATCGAGGCGCTGTTGACCGAGCGTGTCGGCTTTGCCTGCGCCATTGATATGGGGGCCCTCCCGGCGATGTTGCTGCGTGCCGCCGAAGCACTGCGCCAGCGCATGCCGCAACCAACCAGTGAGCAGCCGCAACCTGCGCCGCAAAGCGCGACGGGTGGCCTGCGAATGCAGGGCGATATCACCAGCCGCGAGGACGTGCGCCAGGGGCTGCTGGCTATTTGCAGCTACTTCGCCCTACACGAACCCACAAGCCCTGTTCCCCTGTTGTTGCAGCGTGCGTGCAAGTTGCTGGACTTGAACTTCATCGAGCTGCTGCGGGACTTGGCGCCTGATGGCTTGGACCAGATGGCCAAGGTCAGCGGCATCCGCTACGACGATCACTGACCCCAAGTCAGACCAGGCCTGTTCACCCCATCGATGCCACTCACAGGAGTTGTAGCCACATGACAGAAAGCAGCCAGAAGTTCATTGCCCGTAACCGAGCGCCGCGGGTGCAGATCGAATATGACGTGGAGATCTATGGCGCAGAGAAGACCGTTCAATTGCCATTCGTCATGGGGGTTTTTTCTGATCTTTCCGGCACACCGGAAGAGCCGTTGCCGCCGGTAGCCGAGCGCCGGTTTCTCGAAATCGACATCGACAACTTCGACGACCGCCTCAAGTCAATGAAGCCCCGCGTGGTTGCGCAAGTACCCAACACCCTGACCGGCGAAGGCAACCTGGCGGTGGATATCACCTTCCAAAGCATGGACGACTTCAGCCCCGGTGCCGTGGCGCGCAAGGTACCCGGGCTCGAAGTACTGCTGGCTGCGCGCAACCAGCTATCGAACCTGCTGACCTACATGGACGGCAAGACCGATGCCGAGCAATTACTGGCACGGGTGCTCAGTGACCCTGCGTTGCTGCAGGCCCTGGGCAGCGCGCCCAAGCCGACCGATCCAGCCGCCGACTGATAGTCCGGCCCAATGACCGACACCTGACCTGGCTGGGACTTCGCAGTACCGGCAGGTAGCCCCATGAGCCCTAGAAACGAGGGATGCAGTAATGTCCACCGCCCAAGCGCACGAGCCGCTGGTACCGACGGCGACCGAGGATGGCGATCAAGGCGATTTCGCCAGCCTCTTGAATAAAGCGTTCAAACCCAAGACCGAACGGGCGCGTGATGCCGTTGAAAGTGCTGTCCGCACGCTGGCCGAACAGGCCCTGCAGCATACGCCGCCGGTCGCCGGCGATGTGCTGGTGACCATCAGCGGTATGATCGCTGAACTCGATCGCAAGCTGTCCGAACAGGTCAATCTCATCATTCACCAGGATGCGTTCCAGTCGGTGGAAAGCGCCTGGCGTGGCCTGCATTACCTGGTCAGCAACACCGAAACCGACGAATCGCTGAAGATCCGTGTGATGAACATCTCCAAGCAGGAGGTGCACAAGACCCTGCGCAAATTCAAGGGCGTCGCCTGGGACCAGAGCCCGGTCTTCAAGAAGCTCTACGAGGAGGAATACGGCCAGTTCGGTGGCGAGCCTTATGGCGCGTTCGTAGCCGATTACTACTTCAACAACAGTGCGCCGGACGTCGAATTGCTGAGCCAGATGGCCAAGATCAGCGCGGCCACCCATTGCCCATTGATTGCAGCCGCCGACCCCAGCGTGATGCTGATGGACTCGTGGCAGGAGCTGGCCAATCCGCGCGACCTGACCAAGATCTTCCAAACCCCGGAACATGCGGCGTGGCGCAGTTTCCGCAGCTCGGAAGACGCGCGCTACGTTGGCTTGGCCATGCCGCGCTTTCTGGCCCGTGCGCCGTATGGAGCGAAGACCAACCCGGTGGAGGAATTCGATTTCGAAGAGATCACCAGCGCAGCGGGCTGCAAGGATTTCACCTGGGCCAACGCCGCCTACGCCATGGCGGTGAACATCAATCGCTCGTTCAAGCACTTCGGCTGGTGCTCGCAGATTCGCGGCATCGAGTCTGGCGGTGCGGTAGAGGGCCTGCCGGTGCACACCTTCCCGACCGACGATGGCGGCGTCGACATGACCTGCCCAACCGAGATCGCCATTAGCGACCGCCGCGAGGCAGAACTGTCCAAAAACGGCTTCATGCCCCTGGTACACAAGAAGAACAGCAACCTGGCAGCGTTCATTGCCGCGCAATCGCTGCACAAGCCAGCCGAGTACGACGACCCTGACGCCACCGCCAACGCCAACCTGGCGGCGCGTCTGCCGTATTTGTTCGCCACATGCCGCTTCGCCCATTACCTCAAGTGCATCGTGCGCGACAAGGTCGGCTCGTTCAAGGAGCGCGCCGACATGCAGGTGTGGCTCAACAACTGGATCGGCCGCTACGTCGAAATCAACCCAGCTACCGCCTCCGAATCGGACAAGGCACGCAAGCCATTGGCTGGCGCCGAAGTGGTCATTGAGGAGGTCGAGGGCAACCCCGGTTACTACAACTCCAAATTCTACTTGCGTCCGCACTATCAGCTCGAAGGGCTGACGGTGTCGTTGCGCCTGGTTTCCAAACTGCCTTCGGCCAAAAGCTGACGGCGTTGTCTCGCTGCACTCCACCAACCTGACTGACAAGGTTTAGACCATGATACTGCTCAACTTCAACGGCAAGAAAATCAAAGGGACTGCGACCGTTTCCAGCCACACTGACTGGATCACCATCGACGCACTGCAAATGGGCGTCGGCCGCTCCATTTCCGCCAGTGGTGGCGGCACCGACCGTGATACCAGCAACCCGTCGTTCTCGGAAATCATCCTGACCAAGTTCACCGACCTGGCCTCGGCCGACCTGTTCATGGAGGCGGTGTGCGGCAAGAGCCTGGGCAAGGCCGAAATTCACTTCGTCCAGACCGGTGGTGTCGATGCGAAGGACCAGGTGTTCTTCAAGCTCGAACTGGAGGATGCAATCGTGAGCTCCTACTCGGCCAGCAGCAACGGCGAGCGGCCGAGCGAAACCTTCTCCATCAACTTCACCAAGATCAGCTACCAGTACGACTCGTTCAGCGGTGACAAGGTCACCGTCGGTACTGCGAAGAAGTGGGATCTGCAGGCTAACGCCAAGCTCTGATGAACAGCACAGGGCTGGTCGACGTGCGACGCGTCGGCCAGCCCTGTGTGGAGGAGAAATGACGATGTACACCCTCAATTGTTGGCAACGAGTCCGATCATGGTTGAACTGACCACCCGGGAGCGTCTTCAGCCATCGTTGCTGGACCGCCTGAGCGACGATGCCCGCGAACAATTGCGTGAGTCACGCGAGCAACGCGTCATGTCGATGCGCACGCTGCGCAAGGCCGTATTGCGCGACCTGAGCTGGCTGCTCAACAGCACTTCGCTAAGCACTGTACGCGAGCTTTGCGCCTACCCGCTGGCCGCACGTTCAGTGCTCAACTTTGGCTTGCCGGACCTTTCCGGCAAGAGCGCAACCGGGCTCGATGCGCAGGCCCTGAGCCGCCATATTCAGCGGGCGATTGAAGATTTCGAGCCCCGGATCCTACCCGGCAGCGTACGCGTCACGCCACTGGCCCGGCAAGGAGAGCAGGCGGGCCTTCACCGGGTGGCTTTCGAAATTCACGGTGAACTGTGGGGTCAGCCTTTGTCCGAGCGCCTGTACGTGAAGACTGAGCTTGACCTTGATTCTGGTGATGTGAGGCTCTACGCCGGCGAATCGGTCGGTGCCCGATGAACGCCAAGCTGCTGCGCTACTACGAACGCGAGTTGCAGCATCTGCGGGAAATGGGGGGTGAATTTGCCCGCGATTTCCCCAAGATTGCCGGCCGTTTAGGCCTGGAAAGCCAGGCCTGCGCAGACCCTTACGTCGAGCGCTTGCTGGAGGGCTTCAGCTTTCTCGCCGCGCGGGTGCAGTTGAAGATCGATGCCGAATTTCCCCGCTTCACTCATCACCTACTGGAACTGGTGCTGCCGCATTACCTCGCCCCGACGCCGTCCATGGCCGTGGTGCAATTACAGCCGGACCTGAACGAGGGCAGCCTGAGCCAGGGGTTCACGGTACCGCGCGGTAGTTCGCTGCACAGTCAATTGGGCAAGGGTGACCAGACGGCTTGCGAGTTTCGCACCGCACATGACGTCACGCTGTGGCCGCTGGCGCTCACCGAGGCTAGTTATTTCGCCTGCTCCGGGCGGGTCGGTGGGGTGGATCTGGCGCGGCTGGGCCCAGTCAAGGCGGCGTTGCGCTTGCGTCTGTCCGTAGGCGCGGGCTTGACCTTCGACAGCCTTGCCCTGGACACGCTGGCGCTGCACTTGCGCGGTACGGCAGGGCTCGCGGGGCTGATGCTCGAACAACTGCTGGCGCAAGCTGCAGGTGTGCTGCTCCAGCCGGTGCAGGACGACAATCGCTGGCATCTGTTCATTGACCCCGGCCAGCTTCGCGCCCAAGGCTTTGCCGACGATCAGGCACTGTTGCCGGCCGGGCCGCGCAGCTTCCAGGGCTACCGGATGCTGCAAGAATATTTCAGTTTGCCACAGCGCTTCCAATTCATCGAACTGGGCGGCCTGGACCTTGGCATCAAGCGTTGTGATGCCTCACAGCTTGATATCACGGTGTTGTTCAAGACATTCGAACCGATGCTGGAAGACCATGTATCCACTGCACAGTTCGCCCTGCACTGCACACCGGCGATCAACCTGTTCCCCAAATCTACAGACCGTGTGCACCTGTCTGAACACAAAGTGGATTACCACGTGGTGCCGGACCGCACTCGGCCGATGGATTTCGAGGTGTATCAGGTTACCCGTGTTACTGGCCATGGCAGTGGGGCACAGGCCGAGCAAGCGTTCTCATCCTTCTACCACGCCAACGATCTGCACCTGCAGGGGCAGGGGGCCTGGTACCACGTTCGCCGCGATACCCGAGTGCTGTCCGAGCGCCAACGCAGCCAAGGCCCGCGCTCGAGCTACGTCGGCAGCGAGCTGTTCCTGAGCCTGGTGGACAGCCATGAAGCACCTTACCGCAGTGACTTGCGGCAGCTGAGCATACACGCGCTGTGTAGCAACCGTGACCTGGTGCTGGGCATGCCAGTGGGCACGGGCAAAACCGACTTCACCGTCGTTTCCGGTGCTCCCGTACAAGCGGTGCGCTGCTTGGAGGGTCCCACCGCGCCAAAGCCGTCGTTTGCCGAGGGCGAAACGGCGTGGCGGCTGGTCAGTCACCTGTCGCTCAACTACCTGTCGCTGTTCGATCAGAGCCCGGAGCAAGGTGCCACGGCGCTGCGCGACCTGCTGCGATTGTATTGTGGCCCGAACGATGCGTCGGCGCACCGGCTGGTCGAGGGGGTGCGATCGGTGAGTGCTCATTCGATCGTACGACGCCTGCCGATTCCAGGTCCAATTGCCTATGGCAGGGGTCTGCAGATTTGCGTAACGATCGACGAAAGCGCCTTTGAAGGCGCCAGCCTGTTCATTTTCGGTGCAGTGCTGGAGCAATTTTTCGCCAAGTACGTCTCGATCAATGCGTTTACCGAAACCCAACTACACGGCGTCACGCGTGGGTTGATCATGCAATGGCCAGCAAGAGTTGGGCTATGCGCGATCCTGTAGCCCTGTTGCAACGCCTGGCACGTGAGCCTGCCGGCTACGACTTCAATGCCGCACTGCGTCAATTGGAATGTGCCTTCGCCGAGCACCCACGGATCGGTCAGGCCAGCCATCCGGTCCACGAACCGATACGCTTTGGCCAGCAGCCATCGCTGGCGTTCGAGCCGGCGATGCTGGCAGGGTTGGAGCACGATGTGGCAGGCAAGGCGCCGCGGTTGCTGCTCAATTTCTTCGGTGTGCTGGGGGCCAATGGACCGTTGCCATTGCACCTGACCGAATACGTGCGTGACCGCCAGCGCAACCTGAATGACCCAACCTTGGCGCGCTTTCTGGACATGTTCAACCACCGCATGGTCAGCCTGTTCTATCGCGCCTGGGCCAGTGCGCAGCCGACGGTGAGCCTTGACCGTCGGACGGCGGATCGCTTTTCCGATTATGTCGCCTCATTGATTGGCCTGGGCATGCCCTCGCTACAAGGGCGCGATGCTGTCCCACATCTGGCCAAACTGCACTATGCCGGGCGTCTGGCGCCCCACGCACGGAGTGCGCAAGGTCTCGCCGCTGTGCTCACTGATGACCTACAGGTGACGGTGCAGGTGGAGCAGTTCGTTGGCCACTGGATGCGCTTGCCGGTCGATGGTTTGTGCACCCTGCACAGCGGGCCGGATGCCGCGCGCCTCGGTGTAGGCACCGTCGTGGGAAGGCGGGTCTGGGATGCCCAAGGCAAGTTCCGTCTGCTGATTGGCCCACTGGACATACCACAACTGTACAGCCTGCTGCCAGGCAGCCAAGGGATACGCCGGCTTACCGACTGGGTTCGCCATTATGCGGGGCTGGTGCTGGAGTGGGACGTCAACCTCATCGTCGCCAGGGAGCACCTGTCGACTGCGCGCCTGGGCCAGGGCACACGGCTTGGTTGGAACAGTTGGCTGCTTAGCGCGCCGGCGACCGATGACGACCGTCAGTTAGTTATCAAACCTCGCATTTCTTCTGCTTTTTCACCTTCATCGCAAGGAACAGCTCATGTCTGAGATCAGTCGGGTGGCCCTGTTCGGGAAGCTCAACAGCCTGTGTTATCGCGCCATCGAAAGCAGCACGCAATTTTGCAAGTTGCGCGGTAATCCTTATGTGGAACTGGTGCATTGGTTGCACCAACTGCTGCAGCCTGCCGACAGTGACCTGGCGCGTATCGTGCGTCACTACGAGCTGGACAGCGCGCGTTTGCACAGTGACCTGGCCACGGCCCTTGACCGCTTGCCACGCGGCTCGACCTCGATCACCGACCTCTCGTCGCTGTTGGAAGACAGCGTCGAACGAGCCTGGGTGCAGGCCACGTTGTTGTTCGGCGACACCCAGGTACGCTCAGGGCATCTGCTGTTCAGCCTGCTCAAGGACCGGACGTTGCGCAACTCGGTGCTGGCCATGTCCGCTGAGTTTGCCAAGGTCAAAGTCGAAGATCTGGCCGACCATTTCACTCAGATGCTGGCCGACTCGCCCGAAGCCCGCCAGCGAGCCACGGATGGTTTCACGCTGGCATCGGGCGAAGTCAGTGCAGGGCAGGGCGCGGATGACAGCGGGACGGCGCTCGCCAGGTTCACCGTCGACCTTACCGCCCAGGCGCGCGAAGGTGCGCCAGACCCCATTGTGGGGCGAGACGATGAAATCCGTCAGGTCATCGATATCCTCATGCGTCGGCGTCAAAACAACCCGATGTTGGTCGGCGAGGCGGGCGTCGGCAAGACGGCTGTGGTCGAGGGCCTGGCCCAGCGCATCGTCCGAGGCGACGTGCCGCCGGTGTTGCGCGAAGTGCGATTGCGCATGCTGGATATTGGCTTGTTGCAGGCTGGCGCGAGCATGAAGGGTGATTTCGAACAGCGCCTGCGGTCGGTGATCGACGAGGTGCAGGCCAGCCCTGTACCGGTGGTGTTGTTCATCGACGAAACCCACACCTTGATCGGCGCAGGAGGTGCTGCCGGCACAGGCGATGCGGCCAACCTGCTCAAACCTGCGCTGGCCCGCGGCACCTTGCGCACCATCGGCGCCACCACCTTCGGCGAATACCGCAAGCATATCGAGAAAGACCCGGCGCTGACGCGACGCTTCCAGACCGTCAAGGTCGATGAACCCGACGCAGCTCGCGCTCTCCTGATGCTAAGGGGGCTCGCCGAGGGCATGGCACGGCATTATCAGGTGCAACTGCTTGACGCAGCGCTGGTGACGGCAGTAGAGCTTTCCCAGCGCTACATCCCCGCGCGGCAACTGCCTGACAAGGCCATCAGCCTGCTGGATACCGCTTGCGCGCGCGTAGCCATCAGCCAGCATGCTAGGCCAGCGGCCTTGGAGGACAGCCGGCGACGCATTGAGGCGCTGGCGACCGAGCGGGCGATCATTGCCCGTGAGCGCGCCGTGGGGGGCGATACTGAAACCCGCGAGTACGCGCTTGTCGAACGCTTGGCCGATGAGCAGCGGCGCTTTGCGGGTCTCGAGGCACGATGGCAAGGCGAGCATAGTCAGGCGAAGTCCATTTTCGATTTGCGCGAGCAGGTGCGGGACCAGCCAGACAACTACGACACCCTGCACGCGCTGCGCACGCAGCAGCAGGCCCTTGCCAATGCCCAGGGCGAGTCGCCAATGATCCTGCTCACTGTCGATGAACAGGCAGTCGCCTCGGTTGTGCAAGATTGGACCGGCATTCCAGTGGGCCGTATGGTGGGCAATGAGATCGGTCGCGTGCTCAACCTGGCCGACATTTTGTCGCAGCGCATCCTCGGCCAGCACCCTGCCTTGGAAACCATCGCCCGGCGCATCCAGACCGCGCGTGCGGGCCTGGACAACCCAGACAAACCGGTGGGCGTGTTCCTGCTCACAGGCACCTCAGGGGTGGGCAAGACCGAGACTGCCCTGGCGCTTGCCGAGACCTTGTACGGGGGTGAGCAGAACCTCATCACGCTCAATATGAGTGAATACCAAGAGGCCCATACGGTCTCCTCGCTAAAGGGGGCGCCGCCTGGGTACGTTGGCTACGGTGAGGGCGGCGCGCTGACCGAGGCGGTGCGCTTGCGGCCTTACAGCGTGGTGTTGCTGGACGAAATCGAGAAGGCTCACAGCGACGTGCATGAACTGTTCTACCAAGTGTTCGACAAAGGCTGGATGGAGGATGGAGAGGGCCGGGTCATCGATTTTCGCAACACCCTGATCTTGCTGACCAGCAATGTCGGCACCGCAACCATCGAGCGCCTGTGCCAGCAGCCAGGTCCGCCACCAGAACCCGACGCCCTTGCCCAGGCGCTGCGGGTGCCGTTGCTGCAGGTATTTGCACCGGCGCTGTTGGGGCGTGTGGTGGTGGTGCCTTACTACCCGTTGAGCGACGACCTGCTCGCCAGCATCATCCGCCTGCAACTAGGGCGCATCCAGCAGCGCTTGCAGGCCAGCCACGCCGTGCCCTTGAGCTTCGACGACGAGGTAGTGGCACTGGTCGCCAGTCGCTGCACTGAGTTCGAGAGTGGTGGGCGGATGATCGACGCGATCCTGACTCAGACGATTCTGCCCAGCATCAGCCGGATCTGTCTCGAACATAAGCTTCGTGCAGAAGCGCTGAGCGCGCTGCACATCAGTGTCTGCAGCGGTTCATTTGTTTTCAGCCCAACGCGCCTCGCGCCGCCTAAAAATGCGCCGTTTTTGCTGGGCGGCAGGGAATAATTCGAGACGGTCGTCTGTTGTATTCCCTATCACCTCAACAGTCGCCAAGGACTGCACGATGCCCGTTACTCAATCCCATCGCCAAATCGCCGTTACCTGTGCGATGGGTGCGGACACCCTGCTGTTGCGGCGTATGACGGCCAGCGAGGGTCTGTCGAGCCTGAGCGAGTATCGACTCGACCTTTACAGCGAACGCGGCGACCTGAACCCGGACGACCTGCTGGCCACGCCACTGACGGTTGCCGTACAGCTGCCCAGGGGCGGTCAGCGCCATTTCAGTGGCTTGGTCGCCTACTTTGCCTACACCGGCCATGAGGGCCGTTTTGCCACTTACCGTGCGATCGTGCGCCCCTGGTTGTGGCTGCTCACCCACAGTAGCGATTGCCGGATCTTCCAGCAGCAAAGCGTGCTGGATATCGTCAAATCGGTCTGCGCCGCTTACTCCGTCGTGGACCTCGACACTTCCGGGCTCAGTAGCCATTACCCAGCACTGGAATACTGCGTGCAATACCGCGAAACCGATTTCGATTTCGTCAGCCGTCTGCTGGAGCATTCCGGCATCTATTATTTTTTCAAGAGTACCGCGGGGCGACACACGCTGGTGTTGGCGGACGGCTATATCGCGCACTCGCCGGTAGAGGGTTACGAGCAGCTGCGTTATCTGCCAGCGCGAGACCCTGCCCGGTGCGAGCATGAGGTGATTCACGATTGGAGCATGAGCGCCGAGGTCGAGCCCGGCGCGTGGGTCTTGCAAGATTACGATTTCGAAAAGCCGTCGGCCAACTTGCTGGTCAAGTCTGCCCTGGCGCGCGACTACGGCCAGTCTCGCCACGAATGCTATGACTACCCCGGCAGGTATCGTGAGCGCCAGCAGGGCGAAATCCTGGCACGCCTGCGCATCGAGGCGCGCCATGGCAGCTATCGGCGCGTCGAGGCGGCCACCCATGCCCGAGGGCTGTTTCCTGGCGCCCTGTTCACCCTCACCGATCATCCTCGTAACGATCAGAATCAGCAGATGCTGGTGCTGTCTGCTGACTACGTACTGTCATCCGATGCCTGCGAGCCAACCGCTTCCGGTGCGTTCGAGCCGGTGCTGACCTGCCGATTCACCGCCATGCCTAGCCAACAAGAGTTCCGGCCGCAGTGCCTTACACCCCGGCCAATGATTCACGGCCCGCAGACTGGCCAGGTGGTGGGTAAGCAGGGTGAAGAGATCTGGACCGACAGTTACGGCCGGATCAAGGTCCAGTTCCATTGGGACCGTGAAGGCGCGCATGACGAAAACAGCTCATGCTGGATCCGCGTCGCCCAGGGCTGGGCGGGTAAACGCTGGGGCAGTCTGTTCCTGCCGCGCATCGGCCAGGAAGTGATCGTGAGCTTTCTGGAGGGTGATCCAGACTGCCCGCTGGTCACAGGTTGTGTCTACAACGCTGAAACCATGCCGCCTTGCACGTTGCCTGAGCAGGCCACTCGCTCGACGCTCAAAAGCTGCTCAGCCCAAGGCGGAGGCTACAACGAACTGCGCTTCGATGATCGCAAGGGCGCGGAGCAAGTGTTCATTCATGCCGAAAAGAATCTGGAACAGCGCGTCAAGCACGATGCCTTGGACTGGGTTGGCGGTGATCGCCATTCCCGCGTTGCCGGAGACGTGCGCGAACGCATCGGTGGCGACCGCCATCAGCAGGTGTTGGGTGACCGCACCGAGAAGGCCGCGGGTAATGTCGCGCAGGTCTGCGGCCGTGACTTGCTGCTGCAGGGCGGCAAGAAAGCCAGCCTCAGCGGTGGCATGGATGTCCACATCAAGGGGGGCACGAACGTGGTGATCGAGGCTGGTGCGAGCATCACCCTCAAGGCCGGCAGTTCGTTCCTGACCATCGGCCCGTCCATCATCGCCTCGGCGCTGCCACTGCCATTGCCCCAGGCGGCCGCTGCCGCGAATGCCTTGGCCCAGGCCTTGCGACCAGGGCCTGCCGGTGAGCCGCTGGAACCCAAGGAAGCGGATGATGGCCTGCACTGAAATTTCGTCAACCTGGCACGTCAAGGAGCCTGATATGCCCATGAAATTAAGGGTCAAAAGTTACCGCGGACAGCCGCCGGAGACTGACCTTTGCTGTTTGATCGATGCCACTGGATCCCTGGGACGGGCAGCGAGCAATGATTTGGTACTGGACGACCCTGATCGGTACATCTCCCGCAAACATGCGAGCATCGAACGACGCGAAGCGCATTACTACCTGGTCGACATTGGCAGTAACCCAAGCGTGGTCAACCAGCGCCTGGTCGGCCAAGGTTGCGAAACGCTGCTGCAGGCGGGCGATGTACTGATGATCGGCGACTATCAAATCGATATCGACGTGTTGCCCCCATCGGCACCAAGTGGCGACCCGGCCAGCGTCGGGGTAACCCAGACGCTGGCGGTGTTCGGGGAGCCCGTAATGCCTGCATCGCGGCCGGCTGTCGAGCCGGCCTTCGTGCGGCCGAAGGCGGACGCCGACGCATTGGCCGCACAGCGCATGCTGCACGAACCTGAATTCGATCACTCGATCATGCTTGCCGAGCATCTGGGGCCCAACCTGCTTGCGGGCAGTGCCCAGGCATCGCTGTTCGACGTGTCTGCGCCTGCAAGCTACAGAGGGGCGCACAGCGACCATTTGTCGCCTGAGCTGCACGCCTTGTCGATGCCCGTCGAGCCTGCTCCGGTCATTGTAGAGCCAGCGCTTATTCCCAAGGACTACGACCCCATGGCCGACCTCATGACACCGGCAGTGGTGCCGCAGCCAGCAATGGCTGAAGTTGCGACCCATGATGGTTCATTTTCCGCCGAGGGCCTCGTGCTCAAAGCCCTGCTGGAAGGTCTGGGCTTGCCACCGTCGTACCACGCTCAGAGCCCCGAAGCGCTGGCCCGGTTGGTAGGGCGCATGCTTCGTGAAGCCACCAGCGGCACCATGGCCATGCTGAGGGAGCGGGCCGTGGCCAAGCGTGAACGGTCCGTCGAGGTGACCATGATCGGCGTCCTCGCGAACAACCCACTCAAGTTTTTTCCTGACGCCACCAGCGCCCTGAGTCAAATGCTCGGTATCGATTCACCCGCTTATCTGTCTGGCCAACAGGCTCTGCAGGCTGCTTTCAACGATCTCAAGTCCCATGAATTAGCGGTTGAAACTGGCATGCGCGAAGCGCTGGACGAGGTGCTGCTGCACTTGGAGCCAGCGTGCATTGCCCGTGGGGTGGCGGCACCGGGATTGCTGAAGCGTCTACGCCCTTCGGTGCACAAGGCGCGCCTCTGGACCCGTTTCACCGAGTGCTATGCCGAACTGACGGGTGATGGCAACACGGACGTGCAAGGGAGGGGCGCTGAAAAGCGCTTCACCGCTTGCTCAATGCAGGCCCGCCATCAGCGCGCCCTCCGGTAATTCGCTTCTTCACCTGCTGCGAGGCCAGCCCCCATGTCATGGAATAGCAAGATCGTCTGGTCGGAAGGCATGCTTCTGCAGCCTCAGCATCTGCAACAACACGATCGCTATCTGAGCGCTCGGCTTGAGGCTCGGGTGGGTGCCTTCTGGCCTCATGCCTGGGGTTTCTCGCGCTTGGAGATCGACGAGCAGCACCTGGCCTTCGGCAAGTTGGCGCTGAAGGCCTTCAGCGGCGTACTGCCAGATGGCACACCGGTCGGCCTGCCCTTTGACGAGATGCCGCTGCCACTGGAAATTCCCGCCGACACTCGCGACCTGCTCGTGGTACTGGCGCTTCCCACAGCACGCCATGGCGTGGCTGACACCGATGACGATGCCAGTGTCGAGAATTTTGCGCGCTTTCGCAGCGTCGAGTACGAAGTGTGGGACAGCAACGGTCTGGATAACAGTGCACTGCTGAACGTGGGCAAGCTGCGCTTGCGCCTGGCGCGCGTTGGCGATGTTGCTGATGGCTATGCCACGTTAGGCGTCGCGCGGGTGCTGGAGCGACGCGCCGATCAGCGGGTGCAGCTGGACCCCGAGTTCTGCCCGCCGAGCATCGTCCTGCAGGCCGCCCCGCGTTTAGGGCAATTTGTCGAGGAGTTGCTCGGCTTGCTGCAACAGCGCGCCGACACCATTGCCAAACGGCTTGACCAACCGGCTACCAGCGGCGTGGCGGAGATCGCAGACTTTCTGCTGCTGCAACTGCTCAACCGCAGTGAACCGTTGGTTCGCCACTTGGCGGGCATGGCCGGCCTGCACCCTGAAGCTTTGTACCGTGAGTTGACCCAGTTGGCAGGCGAGCTGGCTACCTTCACCCACATCGAGAGGCGCGCTGCCCGTTATCCGGCCTACCGTCACGATGCCTTGGCCGAGACGTTCTCGCCCTTGATGCTCGATTTGCGCCGGGCCCTGGCCACGGTCATTGACGCACGCGCCATCCAGATTCACCTGGAGGAGCGCCAGTTCGGTATCCGCGTGGCTGTGTTGTCGGACCGGGCATTGCTCAACTGCGCGACGTTTGTCCTGGCGGTACATGCGCAGATGCCGAGCGAAGCCGTGCGCACTGTTTTTCCACGGCAGGCCAAGCTGGGTTCTGTTGAACGCATCCGCGACATGGTCAACCTGCAACTGCCTGGTATCGGCTTGAGCGCATTGCCGGTGGCGCCGCGTCAGGTGCCTTTCCACGCAGGCTTCACCTATTTCGAACTCGACCGCCATAGCCTGCAGTGGCAGCAAATGACCCAGTCGGCGGGCTTCGCCCTGCATGTGGCGGGCAATTTCCCGGGGCTTGACATGCAGTTCTGGGCCATTCGTAACGCTTGATCAACAGCGCAGGTGCACAAACGTGAACGTCAACGATCCCTTGGTTGCTGGGTTGGACCCTGAGCGTACCGTGCTGCTGTCCGCAACCAACGGTCGCCACGTGATCCCGGGTATGTCGCATTGGCAAAGTATTGCAACCGAGGCGCTCACACCGTGCGGCGAAGGCCTCAATGCCCTGGTTCGAGCCGCCCACCCGTTGTTTGCTCTGGTCATGCCCTTGCGCAGCCTGAAACACGCCCCGGACATGGCAGATTTGCGCCAGCGCCTGATGCAGGCAATCCGCCAGTTCGATGCCCAGGCGCGGGCTTGCGGGATGGAGGCGCAGACCATTGCCGTGGCTCGCTATGCCCTGTGCACCCTGATCGATGAGTCCATTTCCTGCACAGCTTGGGGCGCCGGAGTGTGGAACAGCCGCAGTTTGTTGGTGACTTTTCACAACGAGGCGGGCGGCGGCGAGCGCTTCTTTCGGGTGCTTCAGCGTCTGAGCATGGATGCGCGTAGCCATCTCGACCTGCTGGAACTGATGTACCTGTGCCTGGCATTGGGTCTGGAAGGGCGGTATCGAGTGATCGAGCGCGGCTCCGATCAATTGGCGCTACTGCGTGAGCGCTTGTATGAGCTGATCCAGTTGCAACGTGGAGCAATCGAACAAGACTTGTCGCCTCGCTGGAGTGGTGTGGCCACCACGAACAAACCGAGGCAGCAGGGTATGCCCCTATGGGTGAAGGCAATCGTGGCCGCAGTGCTGGTAGGTGGGACAGTGGTCACCTGCCACTGGCTGATCGACCGTACCTCGACGTCGCTGCGCACGCAAATGGCCGATATCCACCTGCCAGCGCCCGTGAAGGCCGCAACTGCGCCTATGGGGATTTTGCGCTTACTGGCCAATGAGCGTGAGCAAGGCCTGTTGAGCGTGCGCGAAACGGCCGAGCGTTCGGTCATTACCCTGAGTGGGCAAGACGTTTTCAGCTCGGGCAGCGCCGTGGTTTTACACAGCGCAGAGGCGTTGCTGGGACGAATCGGTGATGCGCTGAGCAGCGTATCTGGGGAGGTGCTGGTAGTCGGCCACACCGACAACCAACCGTTGTCGCCTCGCGCGCGCTTAGCGAACAACACTGAGCTTTCCGAGGCGCGTGCCAGCGCCGTGGTGGCGCTATTGGCTAACCGTGCCGGGCCGATTACGCGTTACCGCAGCGAGGGACGCGGCGAAACCGAACCGCTAGTGCTCAACGATTCGCCGGCCAATCGTGCGCGCAATCGACGCGTGGATATCACCTTGATCAATCCTGTACAGCTGCAGTAAGGGGTAGGCGTTGTCTTATCGGGTTGCGTTCTTCGAAGTGCTCGGGCGCGTATTGCAATGGCTCACCAGCGCCTGGTTGCTGTCATTGCTCGGCGTACTGTTGGTCGCTGTGATGCTGTGGTACCAGGGCCCACTTTTCACATTCGATGGTTATAGACCGCTGGCGTCGGAGCACTGGCGCTGGGCCGCGATCATCCTGCTGCTGGTTGCATGGTCGATGTACTTCGGTGGGCGGGCATACCGTGCCTGGCGCGCGAGCCAAGTGCCACGGATGAGCAGCGAAGAGCCCTCATTGCAGGACGAGCTAGCGCGCTTGGCGGGGGACATGCGAGCAGCAATGGCGCTGCTGCGCAAAGGCCGCTCCGGCAGGGGCGGGCCAGGCAGGGGGTATCGCTATCAATTGCCGTGGTATCTCGTCATTGGCGCCCCTGGCAGTGGCAAGACCACTGCAATTGCTCATTCCGGCCTGCAATTTCCGCTCAGCGAAACGCGTGGTGCTTCGGCCATGGAGGGAAGGGGTGAAACGCGTAATTGCGACTGGTGGTTCAGCAACGAGGCAGTGTTGCTCGACACGCCTGGGCGCTACTCTCGTCAGGATCACCCTGTGGATTCAGCAGCATGGCACGCCTTGCTCGACCTCTTGCGCAAGCACCGTCCCCGCCGCCCGGTGAATGGCATGATCGTAACCCTCAGTGTGAGTGACCTGTTACAGCCCGGGGGTGTACAGGCTCTGCAGTCCAAGGCATTACGCCTGCGTATCGATGAGTTGCACAAGCGCTTGGGTGTAGTCCTCCCGGTTTATGTTGTGGTCACCAAGTGTGATTTGTTGCCGGGCTTCATCGAGTTCTTCGAACACCTTGGCCGAGAACAGCGCAGCCAGGTTTGGGGGATGACCTTTCCCCTGCCTCAGGCCCCGCAGTTGGACGCGGCGCTGGCGAGTTTCCCAGCGGAGTTCGATGCGTTGGAGCGCCAGTTGCAGGTACGGGTGCTCCAGCGCATGCAGCGAGAGCGCGACCTTGACCGGCAGGCCTTGCTGTACAACTTCCCTCGCCGGTTTGCCAGTATCAAGGATGAACTCGGGCGTTTCATTACCCAGGTTTTCGGACCCAACCGATATCAACTGCCGGCGTTGGTACGAGGGGTCTATTTCACCAGCGGTAGCCAAAAGGGCAGCGGACGCAGCTATTTCATCACCCGTCTGATGCAGGCAGTGATCTGCAAGGAAATGGGGTTGGTTGACGCCAGTTTCAGACCCGAGAAATGTCGCTGGCTACGAGCGGGCGCGTTGCGGTTGGCGGCCTTGACGGGGCTGCTGGTGCTGGGGGCTGTTTTCAACTACCACCGCAACCAAGCCGTGGTCGAGTGGTCGCAGCAACGCACGACAGAGGTTGCCAGGCTGGCCCAGGCATTGCCCAGAGACGGCAACGTCCTTGCCGCCCTTCCACTGCTCGATGAAGCACGGCAGTTGTCAGGGAACGCCATCCGGCGAGCGGAGCGACCGAGGTTGCTCGAACGGTTCGGGGTGTATCAGAACGGCCCCCTTGAGGCCGATGCGTTGAGCCTGTATCGGCGACTACTGCACAGCACCTTGATGGCACCGCTCATCGCCAATTTGGAAACCGTCTTGCGTCGAGGCGATACCACTAATCAGGATCTCTTGTTCGAAACGCTGCGTGTTTATCTCATGCTCGGCGAGCGGCAATACTTCGATGCCGATTCGGTGCGGGCGTGGGCCGATATCGCCTGGTTTCGCGAGCTGCCCCAGGCCAGCGAGATGCAGCGCCAGACATTGTCATTGCACTTGGCCACCTTGCTTGATGATGAGAAGACAAGCCCTGAGCCTCTTGACGCCGAACTGATCGCTCAAACCCGTCTGACGCTTGCCTCCCTGTCACTGTCACAGCGCATCTACAACCGGCTCAAACGTCAGGTTCTTCATCAGCAACTACCCGCGTTCAGCGCCAATGCCGCAGCAGGGGAAGATGCATCGTCGCTGCTGAGTCGTGGCAGCGGAGCGCCCTTGTCTCGGGGCGTAAGTGGGCTGTTCACCGTGGCCGGCTATCGTGCCTTGCTGGCGATGCACGAAAACGCGGTTGTCGAGATGGCCAGGGAGCACTGGATTCTCGATCGTCATGAAGCGGTGCTGGCCGAAAGCAACGTTGAGGGTTTGAAGACATCGGTGCTTGGTCTGTATTACGCCGACTTCATCAGCCAGTGGAATAATTACCTCAAGGATCTTCAGTTGGTATCGCTTGGCTCCCTGGGCGAGGCAGCGAGGGCCAGCAACGCGCTTTCCGAGGCAGATTCGCCGTTGCGGGCTGTGCTGATGGCAGCTGTGCGTGAGACCACGCTCGAAGACGTTTTCGCAGGGAAAAATGACCATCCGCTGCACCGCCTGCATGGCACAGGCCTCGCAAGTGCCCATGAACGTTTGGACAGCGCACTGGATGATGGTGCCCCGGGCCGGGTCGTGGAGTCAGCCAGCAACCCAGTGGACCACCATTTTGCCAGTTTGCACGCCTTGTTCGGTCGGGGTGACTCAACGCCGCTTGACGAAAGCCGGGCGCTGCTGAAAGAAGCTGCGCAATTCTTCGACAGTGCCGAGGATGCTCGCCATGCGGGTACCTCCGCACCGAGCGCAGAGGTCCTCGGTCGCATCAGAAGAGAGGCCGAACATCAGCCCGCCCCCTTGTCGACGATCTTGCTTGCCATTGCCAACCAGGGCAGCGCGCTGGCGCTCGGTAATGAGCGCGAACGGCTCAGTGCCTTGTGGCGTGCCAGCGGCGCGGCATTCTGCCGCGATGCTATCGCTGGCCGCTACCCGCTGGTACGCAGCGCTAACCGTGAAGTCACTGCCGACGATTTCGGCAAGTTCTTCAGCCCTGGAGGGCAGATGGATGCATTTTTCAACAATCATCTGGCGCCTTATGTTGACACCAGCACCAGCCGCTGGCGCTGGCGTACCACCGGCAATGTATCGATGAACAGTCCTCAGGCGGTACTCGACCAATTCCAGCGTGGCGCACGCATACGCGACATGTACTTTGCCAGCGATGCACGCCAGCCATCCTTGCACTTTGCTCTCAAACCCCTTGAAGCCGACCCTGCGCTGGGCGAGGTGAGCCTGGATATCGCCGGCCAGCCTGTGGCCTTCGAACCCGATACGCCGCCTGGCTTCACGCCGATCACACTGCCAAGTGGCAAGGGCAAGGATCTGGTTCAACTCTTGGCAGGCGATGGGATGCGCAGCGAGGGGCCTTGGGCTTGGCTGCGCCTGCTTGACCAAGGCCAGCTCAGCACTGAGGAGGGCGAGCGCTTCGTACTGACCTTCGACCTTGCCGGACGCCAGGTGCGCTTTGTGCTGCAACCCAGTAGCGTGGTCAACCCGTTCCAGCGTGACACCCTCGAACAGTTCCGCTGCCCGGCGTTATAGCGTGATCGAAATGAACCGCCCGCAGTCCCGTCATCACGGATTATCGTGAAGAAACACACTGCGCTGAGCGTCATCGTCGATATGCTGGGCCAGCGTCTGCAGCAACGCCTGAGGGGTAGCGCAATGATTCAGGGCTTGGCGCATCAGGATGCGTGCGATCGGGCCGATCAGGTAGGTCAGGCGCTGTTGGCAACGCTGCAAGAAGGCGGGGTCCAAGCCGGTCAAGGGGGAGGCGAGTATCGGCTGTTGGTAACTGCCCACGCACCCCACTGGCACCCTCGGCAGGGTACGTTCATCGTCCTGCAGCGGGCAGCTTGGCAGCGTTGCTGCGGGCAGGGACTGAAGTGCCTCGAGAAAGTCCAATGTCGAGGCGAAGCGATCTTCCGGGGACTTTGCCAGCGCCTTGGCAATCAGGCGATCGTACTGCCTGTCCAATGCCAGGTTGAGGCTCGATGGCGGCACCGGGGACTGGTTGAGTACCTGATGCATGATCATGACTGCCGACCCGGAAAACGGCCGTTCCCCGGTTAGTAGTTGGTAGAGCAGAATGCCGGTGGAGAAGATGTCCGAACGGCCATCTACCCGTTCACCACGGAACTGTTCGGGTGACATGTAGCAGGGCGTGCCGAAAATCGAACCGGCCTGCGTCAGAACCGTATTGGCCATGTGTGCAACGCCGAAGTCAGTGACCTTGAGCTGATCATCCTCAGTGATGATCAGGTTGGCGGGTTTGATGTCGCGATGAACCACCCCTCTGGAATGGGCGTGATGCAAGGCCAGTAGCAGCTGACGCATCCAGCCGACGACCTGTAGCGTCGGTCGGTTCTGCCTGTTTTGCAGGAGGGTGTCGAGGGCGATGCCATCAATGAACTCCATCGCGATGTAGGCGAAACCATCAGCCTCACCAAAGTCGTAGACGGTCACAATGTTCGCGTGGTTCAGCCGGCCAGCGGCTTGGGCCTCATGCTGGAAGCGGATGGGCAACTCCCCCCGATCCTTGTCGCCGAGCAGCTCCATGCGTATCGTCTTGAGCGCCAGCGTCCGCGCAATATGGGGGTCGAACGCCTTGTAGACGGTACCCATGGCACCCGACCCCAGCACGCTGACGATGTGATACTTGCCCATTCGCTCAGGCATGATGAGCACCCGGTTGCGCTTCGAGCATGTTCATGGCGCAGTTCAGGCTCGTGCGCATGCGCGTGAACGACTGGCCAATGCGCGCCAGGTCGTCAGGGTTGCCGAGGATCAATGATGGCAGGTCTGGCTCGCCGAGGCTGACACGCTCGGCAATGTCGGCCATCGCCTTCAGGCGCCGGGTGACGAGCGCGTGCAACGTAAAGCTCAACGCGCAGAACAGGAACGTGAAAATGCCCAGCAGCCACAGCATGACGCCATACAGGCGCTCGCGGGCATGCTGCATCGGCACGGCAAGCGGGACCGAGGAAAATTGCACGCCGACGATTTCGTCGAGTTTCCAGCCAAAGCCATTGTGCGGGCCGTAGAGGTTTGTCATGGACTGGGGCGCGGTGTCCGGCGAGGCATGACAGGCCAGGCAGGCCGGGTCGCTGGCCTGGATCGGCCGGGCGACGAAGAGCATCGATTCATTACCCTGTTCGCGTTCGCCGACCAGCTCCTTGATGACTGATCTTTCACGCAACCGTTCGATGAGCTCGACTTCCCAGCCGGTCGCTTTGTTACCGGGGTTGGGCGGGTTCACGGCGGCTTGTCTGTAACGGTATTGCGGGTAGGCCTTGAGCATCTCGCGCATCTGCTCGGTGGTGGCCAGCGATGGGCTCAACTGGGGCAGGAACTCGACCTCCAGGCAGTTTCCAAGCAGTGGCGCGATATGCTTGATGGAATAGGCGCTGCTGGCAGACGCGGCGCCCAGGAGCATGCGTGCTTTATCCAAGGCTTGCTCACGGGCATTCTGCTTCAGGTAATAATCGGCAAGCATGCTGGCAGCGCCGAAGGCGATGCTTAGAACCGCAAGCAGCACGACGTTGAATGTGACGGACAGTGACGATTTCATGGTGGCTTTCCCTGCTGGGCGTCATTGCAGACACCGCTGAAACGGAAGGCAGCGTAACGACTCCACGGGGATGGGGAACGGCAATTCTCTCTATGTCGTTCAGGTGAAGGGATTGAATGAAATCATGGAATAAAAGGACGTCATCGGGTGTTCAGCTGACAGGCAGCAGGTATCCATCACGGCCCAGGTGGTAGCGCTGCAGGTCCTGCGCCAGGGTCAGTTGCCCGGTGTAATGAACACGGGCTTCAGTGCGCACATCCTCGATGTGCGGGCTGCGTCGCATGTCGCTCTGGTAGCGGGCACTGAAGTGGGTGAGCACCAGATTGCGCACCTTCGCTCGCTCGGCAAATTGCGCGACGGCCGCCGCCGTGCTGTGACCGAAGGCGTTGCCGCTGCGCTCGACGATGGGCTGGGTGAATGTTGCCTCGTGCACCAGTACATCCGCACCTTGGGCGACATCGGCCAACAGCGCCGGGTTGTCATTGTCACCGCATACGATCACCCGCTGCGGTGGCCGCGAGGCCAGCAGATAGTCGCGAGCCTCAAGCCGCTGCCCGCCGAACTCGACCGACAGCCCCCGGGCCAGGTCGCCCCACAATGGGCCGCGCGGGATCCCTTCGGCATCCAGGCGCGCTATAGCCAGGCGCGGTTCGGGATTGAGCTCGGTGAAGACATAGCCGACACTCGGTACCCGGTGCGACAGCTGGACGGTGCTGACGCGGAGCGTTTCGCTGTTCCAATTCACCAAACCTTCGACTGGCAACAGGCGCAGTTCGAAAGGCAGGAAGCTGTCGCTGGCCGCCAGGCTCAAGCGTACCCAGTCGCGCAACGCATCCGGCAGGATCAACTCCAGTGGCGCTGTGCGCCCGCTCATTGCGGCACTGGCCAGCAGGCCAGGCAGGCCGAAACAATGGTCGCCGTGCACGTGGGTGATGAAGATGGCGCGCAAGTCGCGCATGGATAATGACGTGCGTAGCAATTGATGCTGAGTGCCCTCGCCGCAATCGACCAGGTACCATCGCTTACCACAGGGCTCGATCACTGCGGTGGCGCTGACGTTGCGCATTCGGGTGGGCACCCCGGCCGAGGTGCCCAGAAACTGCAGGTCCACTGTCTGACTCCCTATGTTCCGTGGGCCTACCTTAGCCCGGCTGGGCCGAGCCGTCGATGGGTCAGGGAGTGGCGGAATCCGCTTGGCGCCAGATCAGTTTGCGAGTGTCATACCCTTGCTTCTGCGCCATCGCCAACAGTTGCTCGCGGCTCTGGTCAGTGATGGCCGGTGTACGCGACAAAACCCATAGGTACTCGCGATTCGGGTGCCCGACTAGCGCTACGCGATAGTCCTTGTCGTGATACAGCACCCAGTATTCGCCCTTGGTCAGCCCCGGCGCCAGGCGGCTGAACCAGTTGTCGAACTGCACCCAGAGCTTGTCGGTCTTGCCGGGTTGCTGCGCCTGGGCAATGCCCTTGGCCTCGTTCCATTCACCATCCTTTTCCTTGCAGCGGTTGGTTACGTCGATGCGCCCGTCTTCGCGCAGACCATAGTGCGCCTCGGACTGCACGCAGTTGCGTTGGAAGAACATTGGCAAGCGCGCCAGTTCGTACCAAGTGCCCTGGTAGCGCTGCAAGTCGACCTGCTGGGTGGTGGGTGGGGAGCGGTGTTCGTCGCTTGAACCGGCGCAGCCCGCCAGGGCCAGCGTCATGCAGGAAAGGATAAGGGCCGTACGCATCGCCATGGCAAACCTCCTGGAAACGGTTGTAATACTTACCTGTGTTTCGATACGGGCGGGGGCTAAAAGTTGTATTGGGGTCCCGCTTTTGGCACAAGCACGGCAACCCGGCTGAGTTACCATCCGGCAACGTGAACCCTTTACCCCCAGGAGTGCAGCCCGTGACCGAGTACAGCGCATTCAAGGTCGAACTGACCGACAACATTGCTCATGTCCAGATCAATCGACCGGAAAAGATCAACGCGATGAACGCGGCCTTCTGGGAGGAGATCGTCGATATCTTCCAGTGGATCGACGACACCGACGCGGTTCGCGCGGTGGTCATCAGCGGTGCGGGCAAGCACTTTTCTTCAGGCATCGACCTGATGATGCTGGCTTCGCTGGCTGGCCAGATGGGCAAGGACGTGGGCCGCAATGCGCGCCTGCTGCGCCGCACCATCCTGCGCCTGCAGTCCTCGTTCAACGCCGTGGACAACTGCCGCAAGCCAGTGCTGGCAGCGATCCAGGGCTATTGCATCGGTGGCGCCATCGACTTGGTTTCGGCTTGCGACATGCGCTATTGCAGCACGGAGGCGCAATTCTCGATCAAGGAAATCGACATGGGCATGGCCGCCGATGTCGGCACCCTGCAACGTTTGCCACGTATTATCGGCGACGGCATCATGCGTGAGCTGGCTTTCACCGGACGTAATGTCGAGGCCGACGAGGCGCTGCGCATCGGCCTGGTGAACCGGGTCTATGATGATCAGGCCGCGCTGCTTGACGGGGTCTTTGCCATCGCCCGCGAGATTGCCGCAAAATCGCCGATCGCCGTGGCCGGCACCAAGGAAATGCTCAGCTACATGCGCGACCATCGCATCGACGATGGCCTGGAATACATCGCCACCTGGAACGCCGCGATGCTGCAGTCCGAAGACCTGCGCGTGGCCGTGGCAGCGCACATGAGCAAACAGAAACCGACGTTCGCCGACTGACTGGGCCGGGGGACGCAACACAGGAACCCCGACATGTCAGCACGCTGGACTACCGCAGTACTCGACCCGCAGATCACCGGGGGCTGGGCCGTCGCCCGCAGCCCGGAAGGGTTTTTGCTGGACGCCAACGGCGCGCTGTTCCCGCGCGACTGGCTTAAACGCCAGGACCTCGACGTGCTGGCCGAGCACGGGATCGGCCATTTCGACGGTGAGCCGGTGTTCCTGCTGGAGCTGCGCAACGCCGCCGAAGTGCCTGGCTGCCACTGGCGTGGCCTGCGGGCGTTCATGCTGGAAGGCGACTTCGACCTCTACAAAGTGCTGGGCTACGCGGCGCAGATTGGCACCTGGGCACGCGAGCACCGCTTCTGCGGCAGCTGCGGCCAGGCGATGACGCAGATTCGCTGGGAGCGGGCGATGTACTGCCAGCCCTGCGACCTGCGCAGCTACCCGCGCATTTCGCCGAGCATGATCGTGCTGGTGACCCGTGGCGACGAGATCCTGCTGGCCCGTTCACCGCGCTTCGTTACCGGTGTCTACAGCACCCTGGCGGGCTTCGCCGAGCCGGGCGAATCGGCCGAGGACTGCCTGGTGCGCGAAGTGCGCGAAGAGGTGGCGGTCGAGGTGCGCAACATCCAGTACGTCGGCAGCCAGTGCTGGCCGTTCCCGCATTCGATGATGCTGGGCTTCCATGCCGAGTACGCGGGAGGAGACATCGTCATGCAGCCGGACGAAATCGAGGACGCCCAGTGGTTCAGCGTGCACGACCTGCCACCGCTGCCGGCGGGACGTTCCATCGCCCGTTACCTGATCGATTTGTATGTGGCGCGCCGCTTAGGCCTGGCCGAACCAGTGCTGCCACGCTAGGCGCACGGTCAATGCCAGCACCACGGTGATGAACACCGGGCGGATGAACTTGCTGCCGCCGCTGATCGCCGTGCGTGCGCCGAAGAACGCGCCGACCATCACCGACAGGCCCATGCACAGGCCGACGACGTAATCCACCTGTCCTGATATCACGAACACCGTCAGCGCTGCGATGTTGCTGACGAAGTTCATGCTGCGTGCCACGCCGCTGGCGCGGACCAGGTCGATGGGGTAAAGCAGCAGGGTGCTCACGGTCCAGAACGCACCCGTGCCGGGGCCGGCCACGCCGTCGTAGAAGCCCAGGGTGAAGCCTTGCGGGAACTGCCACTTCTTCTTGATCGGCGCATCGGCATCCAGCGGCGCCTTAGGGGTACCGCCGAATAGCAGATAAATGCCGCAAGCGAAGACGATCACTGGCAGCATCTTGTTCAGCCATTCGGCGGGCATGTAGTGGGCCACGACCGCACCGATTGAGGCACCGACCAGCGTGGCGAACAACGCCGGGCGCCACTGCGCCGGGTGGAACAGCTTGCGCCTGTAGTAGGTGAAGCCGGCGGTGGCGGAACCGAAGGTCGAACTGAGCTTGTTGGTGCCCAGCACCAGGTGCGGTGGCATGCCGGCGGTGAGCAGTGCCGGGGTGGTGAGCAGGCCGCCACCGCCGGCGATGGCGTCGATGAAACCGGCGACAAAGGCGACCAGCACGAGGATCAGCAGAGTGAGTGGTTCTACGGTGAGTTCGAAGGGCATTGGTGGCTGGCTTGCAGGGTAGGCAGGAAGCGCATGGTAAACCTGGGAAGAATGGGTTGCCAGTACCGGCCTCTTCGCGGGCAAGCCCGCTCCCACAGGTTCAATTGCAACTCGTAATCTGTGGGAGCGGGCTTGCCCGCGAAGAGGCCGGTGCAGCCAATCAAATCAGTTCTGGATGAACGCCAGCAGATCCGCGTTGATCACATCGGCATGGGTAGTCGGCATGCCATGCGGGTAGCCTTTGTAGGTTTTCAGCGTGCCATTGGGCAGTAATTTTGCTGAGAGCGGCCCGGCGTTCTCGTAAGGCACGATCTGGTCATCATCGCCATGCATCACCAGTACCGGCTGGCTGATACCCTTGAGGTCTTCGGTAAAGTCGGTTTGCGAGAAGGCGACGATCCCGTCGTAGTGGGCCTTGGCACTGCCGATCATGCCCTGGCGCCACCAATTGGCGATGACCCCTTCGGCAGGCTTGGCGCCCGGGCGGTTAAAGCCATAGAACGGCCCAGTGGGCACATCCCGGTAGAACTGGGCGCGGTTGCTCGCCACCTGCGCCTGGAAATCATCGAAGACCGACTTGGGCAGGCCGCCGGGGTTGCCTGGGGTTTGCACCATCAATGGCGGCACGGCCGCGATCAACACGGCTTTAACCACCTTGTCGCCGGGGTGGCGGGCCATGTAGCGCACCACCTCGCCGCCACCGGTGGAGTGGCCGACATGCACCGCACCCTGGATGCCCAGGTGCGCGACCACGGCGGCCACGTCATCTGCGTAATGGTCCATGTCGTGGCCGTCCCACACCTGGCTGGAGCGCCCGTGGCCGCGACGATCGTGGGCCACTACGCGAAAACCTTTGTCGAGAAAGAACAGCAGCTGCGCGTCCCAGTCGTCGGCGCTGAGCGGCCAGCCGTGGTGGAAGTGGATGACCGGCGCATCGCGCGGGCCCCAGTCCTTGTAGAAGATTTGAACGCCATCCTTCGTGGTCACGTAGCTCATGGTCGCGTCTCCTCTGTGCAGGGGGGTTGCCAAATGAGCTATTGAGAATAGGAGAGATTTGGTTTTTGTCGTTCACAGGAACCACCGATATTCGCGAGCGCTGACCTCGTGCATGAATGCCAGGTGGTCCTGGCGCTTGTTCTCGCAGTACACCATCACGAACTCTTCTCCAAGTCCCTCATTCACTGCCGGGTGCCCACGCATGCTCACGACCGCACTTGGCATGTCCTTGGGGAAGTCGATCCCGCTGGTGCGGTCTTCGTTCAGCGGCGCAATCGGCTCCTGCTTGGCATCCAGCCCGTGCTCCATGCCGCAGAGGATTGCAGCCAGCACCAGATAGGGGTTGGCATCCGCCCCCGCCAGGCGGTGCTCGATGCGCAGGTTGCGCGGATCCGAGTCGGGAATGCGGATGCATGCGTCACGGTCTTCAAAGCCCCAGCTGGCGCGGCTGGCGGCGTTGACCATGGCGCCGTAGCGGCGAAACGCGTTGTGGTTGGCGGCAAAGATCGGCATGCAGTGCGGCAGCAAGGCCAGGCAGCCAGCCACCGCATGGCGCAGTGGGCGCTGTTGGTTGGCCGCCAGCAGGTTGTTGCCCGCCTTGTCGTACAGGCTGACGTGCACGTGCATGCCACTGCCCGGTGCCTGCAGATAGGGTTTGCTCATGAACGAGGCGCGCAGCCCGTGCTTGAGCGCCACGCCGCGCGTGCTGCGGCAGAACAAGGCCGCCCAGTCGGCGGCACGCAGGCCGTCGTCGCAATGGCCGAAGTTGATCTCGAACTGGCCTGGGCCCAGCTCGGCGGTGATGACGTTGGCGTCGACCCCTTGCGCGTTGGCGGTGTGCACCATGTCGCGGAGCACATCGCTAAACCGCGACAACCGTTCAATGTGCATGTTCGGTTGGTCATCAGGGTCATCGCTGAATGGGTCGCGCGGAAATTGCGGCAGGCCTTGCTTGAGCGCCCGGTCGAACAGGTAGAACTCCAGCTCGAATGCCACCACTGGGCGAATGCCGCGCCGTTCCAGGCGCTGCAGCACGCGTGCGAGCACTGCGCGGGGCTCGAATTCGATGGGGGCGGCGGTGCCGTCGGAACTGATCAGCATTTGGCCCAGCGGCTCGTGTTCCCAGCTGACCGGCTTGAGAGTACCGGGCACCAGACGCCTTAGCGCATCCGGGTCGCCATCGTTGAAGCAGTAGTCGCCAATCGGGAAAAGCCCCCCTTGCACGCCCAGCAGCACGCAGTTCTGCGGCAGCTTCAGCGGGCTGCCGCCGGCGACCTTTTCCAGCATGTCGAGGGGGTAGCGCTTGCCGTAGAAGTGCCCGGGGATGTCCAGGCTCAGCAGGTCGACGTGGGTGACTTCGGGGTAACGGGCGCGGAAAGCGCGCACTTCACTGAGCAGATCGGCAACGCTTGTCGTTGTGGTTGTCATGCTGTGCTCTCATCGGAATACCCAGAGGACGCGGGTCGTCTGGTCGGTCAGGTTGGCGTAGCGGAAGTGGCTGTGCGGGGGGAGCTGAAAGCTGTCGTTGGGGCCGAGTGTTATCGCGCCTTCGCGGCTCGCCAGCCAAACCGTCAGCTCGCCCTCGAGCACGAAACCCCCTTGTTCCGAACTGTCGTTCAGGTGCCCCTCGCCACTGCTGGCACCGGGCGCCAAGTGGCTTTCGAGCATCGCGAAGCTGCCGTTGAGGGTCGGCGATACCAGCACGTCGCTGATGCCCTCGGCGTAGTAGATCGTGCGCCGTTCGCCTGGGCGGGTGACCCAGTCCAGTTCACGCGGCTGGCTGGCCGAGTAGAAGTAGGTGGTAGGTACGTGAAGGGCCTCGCTGATGCCGGTCAGATCGGCCACGGTGGGCTGCGACAGGCCACGTTCGACCTGGGACAGAAAACCCAGCGAACGATTGACCTTGGTCGCCAGCTCGCCGAGGGTCAACCCGCGGTGCTTGCGCAGGTCGCGAATCAGCTGGGCCAGGCCCTGGGCGTCTTCAGACATGGTCGCGCATCCTGTACCAGGCCTTGGCGGCGGCTTCCAGCGGCGCGGCCAGCAGGTCGCCGCCGGGGAAGCGGCCATTGTCGATGCCTTGGTACAACGCCAGCAGCTCGTCGTCGCCGAGGATCGCATCGCTCACCGCCCGCGCCCCGGCCAGGGTCGGCAGCACGCCGTGGCCAGAGAAACCCTGCAGCCAATAGCGCTGGCCCTCGCGGCCGATGTCCGGGGTGCGCTGGATGCTGCAGTCGATATGCCCGCCCCAGGCGTAGTCGATGGCCACGCCGGTCAGCTGCGGGAATACCCGCTCCAGGTAGGGACGGGTGGCGCTGGCGACATCTTTTGGGATACCGCCCAGGTAGGTGCAGCCACCGCCGAACAGCAGGCGGTTGTCCGGGGTGAGGCGGAAATAGTCAGGCACGAATTGGTTGTCGATCACGCAACTGTTGCGCGGCAGCAGCGAGCGGGCGACATCCGCTTCGAGGGGCGCAGTGGCCACCTGATACGAGCCGACCGGCAGCAAGCGGCGTGACAGGGTGCGGTCGAGGCGGTCGATGTAGGCGTTGCAGGCCAGTACCAGCACGTCACAGTGCACTTCGCCCTGCGCCGTGCGGGCGACGTAACCATTGACGCTCTGTTGGTAAGCAAGGACCTGGCTTTGCTCGAAAATCTGCCCGGCAACGGCTTCAAGGGTGGCAGCCAAGCCCTGGGCCAGCTTCATGGGGTTGAGGTGCGCACCCTTGGCGTCGTACAGCGCGGCCTGGTAGCGCGGACTGTCGATCCAGTGTGTCAACTCGTCCCGGCCGATCAGGCGCAAGGCGTCATAGCCCCATTTCTGCTCGGCGTCTCGCAACGCTTCCTGCAACATCTTCACCCGGCGCGGCAATACCGATGTCCATAGGCTGCCAAGCCGATAGTCGATATCGAAGCCATGGCGCACTGGCAGCTCACGCGTTTCATCGGCGGCCCAGCACATGCTCTCCCACAGGCGCCGGGTGCGCTCGACGCCCAACGCCTTCTCCATGGGCGGCATGTCACATGACCAGCCCAGCAGCGCCTGGCCCCCGTTGCGACCCGAAGCGGCCCAGGCCACCCGGCTGGCTTCCAACAGGGTCACGCGCTTGCCGGCCAGGGCCAGGCGCAGGGCGGTGTGCAGGCCGCTGAAGCCAGCGCCGATGATCAGCACATCGGTGTCGTGCCGGCCTTGCAGGGTAGGGCGCAGGGGGATGCTCGCCGGGTAGGTCTGGGCGTAGTAGGTGGCGACGTGCTGGGCGGATTGCTTGAACATGCCGGATTCTCGTGAAATTTATTGTGCTTATTTTCATGAAAATCTAGCAGGCAATTTTCATCGCGCCAGGTGGCGATATGATCGGGTGACTTTTCCCCCAGCTAACGCGCTGTTTACGAAGGCAATGCAGAATCTGTGGGAGCGGATTTATCCGCGAAGAGGCCAGCATTGCCCACCCTTCAGCTGGACTTTACAGGTGCCTTGCGCCGAGGCTGTCTTGGCTTGCCTGCAGTAGCCTTGCCCTTGCTGCGGCCCTTCTTTTTCCACGGCGCCGCCTTGCCCATCGGTGGCCCGCTGATGGTCATGCGCATGCCACTGCAGCGTTCCACCAGCTTGCCCATCCAGGCTGACTGCCGGGCGACGAACTCCTCAAGGCTCATCTCGCCACTTTGCACCATGTCCAGCGCCTGCTCCCAAATGGCCGTGGTCCCCGGGTCGGCAATGGCACGGGGTACCGCGTCGATGAGGCTGAAAGCGGCCGGAGTGGCGGCCAGGGCCTTGCCGCTCTTGGTCAGGTAGCCACGGTCGAGCAGGCCTTGGATGATGCTGGCGCGGGTCGCCTCGGTGCCAATGCCGGTGGTTTCCTTGAGCTTCTGCTTGAGCCGCGGATCGTCCACCAGCTTGGCGACGTTTTTCATGGCCTTGATCAGGTCGCCTTCAGTGAATGGCTTGGGTGGCTGGGTCCACTGATCTTTCAGTTGGAGGCCTTGAACGTTGCAGTCCTGGCCTTCGCGCAACGCTGGCAGCACCTGTGCCGGCACTGCCTCTCGCCCCTTGGGCGGCGTCAGCGCTTCGGGCAAGGCGCGGCGCCAGCCCGGCTCGACGACCTGCTTGCCGACGGCGCGCAGGGCATGGCCTGCGCAATCGAATTCGGCCTGGGTGCGGTCGTACTCGTGGTTGGGTAGGAACTGAGCCAGGTATCGGGCCCGGATCAGTGTGTAGACCGCTTTGTGCTTGGCTGGCAAACGTGACGGGTCGCTGGCGGCGGCAGTGGGGATGATGCCGTGGTGGGCGCTGACCTTGCCGTCGTTCCAGGCCCGCGAGCGACGCTGCGGCTCAAGGTGCGCTTGCAGCGGCGCCAGGCTGTCGTCGGCGCGTTGCAGGGCATTGAGGATTGCGGGTGCTTCGCTGTGCTGGCTGACAGGCAGATAGCCGCAGTCACTGCGCGGGTAAGTGATTAGTTTGTGGGTTTCGTACAAAGCCTGAGCGATGTCGAGGGTTTCCTGCGCGCCGAGGCCGAATTTTTTCGAGCAAAGCTCTTGCAGGGTGCCGAGGTCGAAGGGCAGCGGAGCTGCCTCGCGCACGCGCTCGGTGACGACCTTAAGCACCCGTGCCGTGTCAGCGCTGCCCATAGCGCAGGCGGCCTGTTGCGCCAAGGCTTGGTTGAGGCAGCGGCCCTGATCGTCGCAGGTGTCTTCTGGCGCGCGCCATTGGGCGTTGAAGGCCTGGCCAGCATGCGCCAGCTGCACGTCGATGGCCCAGAACGGTACTGGCACGAAATCGGCGATGCTGCGGTCGCGGTCGACCACCAGGCGCAGGGTCGGGGTTTGCACCCGGCCCACGGGCAGCACGCCCTGATAGCCGGACTGTCGCCCGAGCAGGGTGAACAACCGGCTCATGTTCATGCCGATCAGCCAGTCGGCGCGCGAGCGACCCAATGCCGAGTGATAGAGGTTGAAGGTTTCCTGGCCGGGCAGCAGGCGCGCCAGGGCCTTGCGAATGGACGCGTCGTCCAGGGCCGAAAGCCAAAGGCGCTGGATCGGGCCACGGTAGCGGCAGTGTTCGACCAGCTCGCGGGCGATCATCTCGCCTTCGCGGTCGGCATCGGTGGCGATCACCAGTTCACGTGCTTCGCCGAGCAAGCGCTTGACGGCCTTGAACTGGCTGGCGGTCTTGGGCTTGACCAACATCTTCCACTTTTCCGGGATGATGGGCAGGTCGGCGAGGTTCCAGCGCTTGTAGCGCTCGTCATAGCTGTCGGGCGGGGCGGTTTCCAGCAGGTGGCCGATACACCAGGTCACGCAGACGTCGGTGCCTTGCCAGCAGCCGTCGGCCTTGCGGGTAGCGCCGAGGACTTTGGCGATGTCTTTTGCCTGGGAGGGTTTTTCGCAGAGGTACAGGCGCATGGCCGGAAACGCTTCATCGGGGGCGATGAGCACTAGGATGCGCAAGCGAGGGCGCGTAGGCAAGTTTTATCTGGATGGATGTACAGGTTTTTGTCAGAAGAGGTGTATCGATTTCACCAGCCTCGACGAGGCCGGTGAAATCAGCTACGAATCAAGCGATCTCGCGAGACTCGCGCACCATGTCCACATGCGGGATGCCGGCTTCGAGAAATTCTTCGCTGACGACCCGGAAACCCAAGCGCTCGTAGAACGGCGTGGCGTGCACCTGGGCGCTGAGCATCTGCTGCTTCAGGTCGCGGTTCTGCGCTTCGGCGATCACTGCGTGCATCAGCGCATCGCCTACCTTCAGCCCGCGCCAGTCCTTGAGTACCGAGATGCGTCCGATGGTGCCGTCTGCCAGCAGGCGTGCGGTACCGATCGGGTAATCACCTTCCAGCGCCAGGAAATGCAGAGCGTCCTGGTCTTCCGAGTCGAACTCCAGCTCCGGTGGAATGTGCTGTTCGGCGACGAAGACTGCTTCCCGGATACGGCGGATATCGGCGTTGTCCTTCTGCCAGTCGGCGAGGCGCACACGAATCTTATTCATTGGCGAATCCCAAGCTTCCTTGTTTGATCAACTGCTGTACCAACATAAGGCCATCTTCGTCCTGCAGCCAGGCCTCAAGGTTGTCGATATGTAACGCATCGGCGGAACACACCAGCTTCAGCAGTTCCCGCAGCTTGGCCGGCAACGGACAGCTGCGGCCGCTGGCGAACAGCATCAGGTCATCGCCCAGCTCCGACCAGGCCATGCGTGCGCTCGGGTTGCGGATCAGCAGGGCGCCATCTTCGAGGGCTTCGATCAGCTCCTGCTCTTCCAGCTCTTCACCGACGACCTGCTCCGGGTAGCGTGGCTCGGTCATGAACTGGCCGAACCAGGTCAGCAGCAAGTCCTTGTCGTTGGTGTGCTTGTCGATCAGCGCCTTGAGGCGGTCGAGGGCGTCGTGCTGGATCTGGTGCGGGTCGCTGGCCGGCTGGGCGTCAGCGTCGCTGTAGCGCTCTTCGTCCGGCAGGAACTGGCCGAGGAAGTCGGTGAAGTGGGTCAGCACTTCGGCGGCGCTCGGTGCGCGGAAGCCGACCGAGTAGGTCAGGCAGTCGTCCACGGCCACGCCGTAGTGAGCCAGGCGCGGTGGCAGGTAGAGCATGTCGCCCGGTTCCAGGGTCCATTCGCCGCTCTGTTCGAATTCGGCGAGGATGCGCAGGTCGGCGTGCTCCAGCAGCGGGCTTTCGCTGTCGCACATCTGGCCGATCTTCCAGTTGCGCTGGCCGTGGCCCTGCAGCAGGAACACGTCGTAGTTGTCGAAGTGCGGGCCCACGCTGCCGCCTGGGGTGGCGAAGCTGATCATCACGTCATCGATGCGCCAGCTCGGCAGGAAGCGGAAGTGCTCCAGCAGTTCGGCGACTTCGGGTACGAACTGGTCGACGGCCTGCACCAGCAGGGTCCAGTCCTTTTCCGGCAGGTCGGCGAAGGTGTCTTCGTTGAACGGGCCGCGGCGCAGTTCCCACGGGTGGGCGCCGTGCTCGAGCACGATGCGCGACTCGACTTCCTCTTCCAGAGCCAGGCCGGCCAGCTCGTCGGGATCGATCGGGCTTTCGAAGTCCGGGAACGCCTGGCGCACCAGCAGCGGCTTCTTCTGCCAGTAGTCGCGCATGAATTCGCGGGCCGAGATGCCGCCGAGCAGCTGCAGTGGAGTATCAGGATTCATGTTCAACCTATTGAAAAAACGAAATTTTCGTACGGGAATAAAAACGCCCGGCGAGGCCGGGCGTTGTACGCGACGGTCAGCTTAGATGCGTTTGGCCTGTGCTGCCGCGTTACCGATGTAGGTAGCGGGGGTCAGCAGCTTGAGTTCGGCCTTGGCTTCGGCAGGCATGTCGAGGCCGTCGATGAAGGTCAGCAGCGCTTCTGGCGTGATGCCCTTGCCACGGGTCAGCTCTTTGAGCTTCTCGTAGGGGTTCTCGATGTTGAAACGGCGCATCACGGTCTGGATCGGCTCGGCGAGGACTTCCCAGCAGGCGTCCAGGTCGGCGGCGATGCGGGCTTCGTTGACTTGCAGCTTGCCGATACCCTTGAGGCTGGCCTCGTAGGCAATAACGCTATGAGCGAAGCCTACGCCCAGGTTGCGCAGTACGGTGGAGTCGGTCAGGTCACGCTGCCAGCGCGAGATCGGCAGCTTGCTGGCCAGGTGCTGGAACAGCGCGTTGGCGATACCCAGGTTGCCTTCGGAGTTCTCGAAGTCGATCGGGTTGACCTTGTGCGGCATGGTCGACGAGCCAATTTCGCCGGCAACGGTCTTCTGCTTGAAGTAGCCCAGCGAGATGTAGCCCCAGACGTCCCGGTCGAAGTCGATGAGGATGGTGTTGAAGCGGGCGATGGCGTCGAACAGCTCGGCGATGTAGTCGTGCGGCTCGATCTGGGTGGTGTACGGGTTGAACTGCAGGCCCAGCTCGTCTTCGATGAAAGCGCGCGCGTTTTCTTCCCAGTCGATTTGCGAGTAAGCCGACAGGTGAGCGTTGTAGTTGCCTACGGCACCGTTGATCTTGCCCAGCAGCGGCACGGCAGCGACCTGGGCGATCTGACGCTCCAGGCGGTATACGACGTTGGCCAGTTCTTTGCCCAGGGTGGTCGGCGAAGCCGGCTGACCGTGGGTGCGCGACAGCATCGGCACGTCGGCGTGGGCGTGGGCCAGGGCGCGGATGGCCTCGGCGATCTGGCGCATCAGCGGCAGCAGCACGTCTTCACGGCCGGCGCGCAGCATCAGGCCGTGGGACAGGTTGTTGATGTCCTCGCTGGTGCAGGCGAAGTGGATGAACTCGCTGACCTTGGCCAGCTCAGGCAGCTGGGCAGCCTGCTCCTTGAGCAGGTACTCGATCGCCTTGACGTCGTGGTTGGTGGTGCGCTCGATTTCCTTGACGCGTTCGGCGTGCTCGAGCTTGAAGTCGGTGGCCAGGCCGTCCAGCAGGGCGTTGGCTTCGGCAGAGAACGCCGGCACTTCGCCAATCTGCGGGTGGGCGGCCAGACGCTGCAGCCAGCGTACTTCGACCAGGGCGCGGAAACGGATCAGGCCGAATTCGCTGAAAATGGGGCGCAAGGCCTGGGTTTTGCCGGCGTAACGGCCGTCTACAGGGGAAACCGCAGTGAGCGAAGAAAGCTGCATGGGGTGTTCTCGGACAGTCAGGCTTTTGGAAGGGCGCATATCATACATGAAAAATGCGCCGAGGTCGGGTGGCTGACCAAAGGTCGGGCCATTTGAATCGCTGCTGGGAACCTGTGGGAGCGGGCTTGCCCGCGAACACCGGCGTAGCCGGTGCCATCCACCGAATCGCCTGCTCCCACACAGCGTTCGGCATTGCTGATTCAGGAAGACGTTCGCATCATGTCATACAGCTCGTTGAGCAACTTGCGCCGGCTGAACACCAGTTGCCAGCGATGCCCACCCAACTGCCGCCACAGGCGCGCGGCGCGGATGCCGGCGAGCAACAAGGCGCGGATTTTCGAAGCGTTGCTGGACTGCTGCAGGAAGCGCATGTCGCCATGCACCTGGATACGCTGGCGCAGGGTGCTCAGGGTGTCCTGGTACAAGGCTCCACTGGAAGCGATGACGTTTTCGTGAACCAGGCCAAAATGGTCAGCCTGCGACTGGATTTGTGGCAGACGGTTGCCGATGGTGTCCAGCAGGTCGCCGCGCTTGTTCAGCTGGCGCTCCAGGCCCAGCATCGACAGGGCGTAGCGCAGCGGCTCACGCTGCAAGCTACTGGGATCGCGCTCCAGTGCACCGACCAGCGCACGGTAGCCGTCGCGCAGGTTGATGTCATCGCCGCCGAACACCTCCAGGGTGTCCTTGGGGTCACGCACCAGCAGGCTGCCGAGCATGCAGCCGATATTGGCCTCGCTGGCCTGGCCGGTGCGGGCAATGCGGTCGACCAGCACGGCGGCCTGGAACACGCCGCCCAGGGCAATCAATTGCTCCTGCAGATTGCTCATGCGCGTGGGCTCCACGGCTCGGCGGTCTCGATCACGCCGCCGCCCAGGCACACTTCACCGTCGTAGAACACCACCGATTGGCCCGGGGTGACGGCGCGCTGAGCCTCGTCGAACACGGCGCGGTAGCCGCTCTCTGTCAGTTCCAGGGTGCATTGCTGGTCGCTCTGGCGGTAACGCACCTTGGCGGTGAGCCTGCGCGGGCTGCTGAGGTCGATCGGGTTGACCCAGAAGATCTCCGAGGCGAGCAGGGCGCGGGAGAACAGCCAGGGGTGTTCGTTGCCCTGGCCGACCACCAGCACGTTGCGGTCCAGGTCCTTGTGCAGCACGTACCACGGCTCGTCGCCTGCGTCTTTAAGGCCGCCGATGCCCAAGCCCTGGCGCTGGCCGATGGTGTGGTACATCAAGCCGTGATGACGGCCGATCACTTCACCCTCGGTGGTCTGGATTTCACCCGGCTGGGCCGGCAGGTACTGCTTGAGGAAGTCGCTGAAACGGCGCTCGCCGATGAAGCAGATACCGGTGGAGTCTTTCTTCTTGGCGGTGGCCAGGCCGTGTTTTTCGGCGATGGCGCGCACTTCGGGCTTTTCCAGCTCGCCGACCGGGAACAGCGTACGGGCGATCTCCTTGCCGCCAACGGCGTGCAGGAAGTAGCTCTGGTCCTTGTTCGGGTCCAGGCCCTTGAGCAGTTCGGTGAGATCGGCTGTGTCACGGCGGCGCACGTAGTGGCCGGTGGCGATCAGGTCGGCACCCAGCGACAGGGCGTAGTCGAGGAACGCCTTGAACTTGATTTCGCGGTTGCAGAGGATGTCCGGGTTAGGCGTGCGACCGGCCTTGTATTCTTCAAGGAAGTGCTCGAACACGTTGTCCCAGTACTCGGCGGCGAAGTTGGCGGTGTGCAGCTTGATGCCGATACGGTCGCAGACGGCCTGGGCGTCTGCCAGGTCTTCACGGGCCGTGCAGTATTCCGTGCCGTCGTCCTCTTCCCAGTTTTTCATGAACAGACCTTCCACCTGGTAGCCCTGCTCGATGAGCAGAAGGGCGGAGACGGAAGAGTCCACGCCGCCGGACATGCCGACGATGACGCGGGTCTTGGCGGGGTCTTTGAGTGCTGGGCTGGTCATGGCTACCGATGTGTATCAAGGGGGAAAAACGCCGATTCTATCAAACCCGCGGCAGCGCGTCAGTCGCGCAGCAGGTCGAGGCTGTGCAGCGGGCCTGCGAGGTAGTCGTCGAGGCAGCGTGGCACCAGTTCGCTGCGCCAGCGGGCAGGCTCGGCCAGCAGTGCTTCGCGGGTCAGCCAGACGGCACGGACGATGTCGCTGTCCAGGGCCAGGTCGGTGTGGTGGCGCAGCGGGCGGGCGGCGAAGCAGATGCGCTGGTAGGTCACGCCATTGCTAGGGGCGGTGTAGAGGTAGATACCGACCACGCCGGTCAGCTCGACTTCCCAAGCGGTTTCTTCGAGGGTTTCGCGCAGGGCGGCCTGGGCCAACGTCTCATTGGGTTCGAGGTGGCCGGCGGGTTGATTGAAGACGTGCTGGCCGGCTTTGAATTCTTCGACGAAGAGGAACTTGCCGTCGTGCTCGACGACGGTGGCGACGGTGATGTGGGGTTGCCAAGTCATTGATGTGTCCATGTCAATCGAGGGGCCGCTGTGCGGCCCTTCGCGGGGCAAGTCGGATCGCCGCACCGCCGCTCCCACAGGTGCTATGCAGGTCTCACAGACAGCACTTCAACTGTGGGAGCGGGCTTGCCCCGCGAAGGGCTGCAAAGCAGCCCCAATCCCGGAAAGCACAAACCCCGGTGCGTGGCCGGGGTTTGTGGTGTTACTTCAAGCGAGCCTTACAGTGCCGCGATGGCGCTGTTCAGAGTCTGGCTTGGGCGCATCACCTTGGCGGTCAACTCGGCATCCGGGGCGTAGTAGCCACCGATGTCGGCCGGCTTGCCCTGAACGGCGTTGAGTTCGGCGACGATGGTCGCTTCGTTCTCGGCCAGGGTTTTTGCCAGCGGCGCGAAGCGCGCCTGCAGGGCGGCGTCGTCAGCCTGAGCAGCCAGGGCTTGCGCCCAGTACAGGGTCAGGTAGAAGTGGCTGCCGCGGTTATCGATACCACCGACTTTGCGCGAAGGCGACTTGTTGGTGTCGAGGAACTTGCCGGTGGCCTGGTCCAGGGTGTTGGCCAGGACCTTGGCGCGCGGGTTGTCGTAGGTGTTGCCCAGGTGCTCCAGGGAAGCGGCCAGGGCCAGGAATTCACCCAGCGAGTCCCAACGCAGGAAGTTTTCTTCAACCAGCTGCTGCACGTGCTTCGGTGCCGAACCGCCGGCGCCGGTTTCGAACAGACCACCGCCGTTCATCAGCGGCACGATCGACAGCATCTTGGCGCTGGTGCCCAGCTCCATGATCGGGAACAGGTCGGTCAGGTAGTCGCGCAGCACGTTGCCGGTCACCGAGATGGTGTCCTTGCCTTCGCGGATGCGGGCCAGGGAGAACTTGATGGCATCGACCGGCGCCAGGACACGGATGTCCAGACCAGCGGTGTCGTGGTCCTTCAGGTAGGCCTGCACCTTCTCGATCATCACGCCGTCGTGGGCGCGAGCCGGGTCCAGCCAGAACACCGCCGGGGTGTTGCTCAGGCGGGCGCGGTTGACGGCCAGCTTGACCCAGTCCTGGATCGGCGCGTCCTTGGTTTGGCACATGCGGAAGATGTCGCCAGCTTCGACGTTCTGCTCCAGCACGACCTTGCCTTTGCCATCGACCACGCGCACGACGCCGTCGGCCTTGATCTGGAAGGTCTTGTCGTGGGAGCCGTACTCTTCAGCCTTCTGCGCCATCAGGCCAACGTTTGGTACGCTGCCCATGGTGGTCGGGTCGAAGGCACCGTTGACCTTGCAGTCTTCGATGGTGGCCTGGTAGATGCCGGCGTAGCAGCGGTCCGGGATGATTGCCTTGGCGTCCTGCAGTTCACCTGCGGTGTTCCACATCTTGCCCGAGTCACGAATCATGGCCGGCATCGAGGCGTCGACGATGACGTCGCTCGGCACGTGCAGGTTGGTGATGCCCTTGTCGGAGTTGACCATGGCCAGGGCTGGACGCTCGGCGTACAGGGCCTGGATGTCCGCTTCGATCTCGGCCTGCTGCTCGGCTGGCAGGTCCTTGATGCGGGCGTACAGGTCGCCGATGCCGTTGTTGGCGTTGAAGCCGACCTGGCTCAGCGCGGCAGCGTGCTTGGCCAGCACTTCGCCGTAGAACGCTTCGACGATGACGCCGAACATGATCGGGTCGGAAACCTTCATCATGGTGGCTTTCAGGTGAACCGACAGCAGCACGCCGGCAGCCTTGGCATCGGCGATCTGCTCGACGATGAAGGCTTTCAGGGCCTTGCGGCTCATGGTGGCGCAATCGATGATTTCTGCAGCTTTGACCGCAGTCTTCTCTTTCAGGACGGAGGTGTTGCCGTCTTTGCCGACCAGCTCGATGCGCAGGTTGTCGTCAGCTTCGATCAGTGCGGCCTTTTCGCTGCCGTAGAAGTCGCCCTTGGTCATGTGGGCAACGTGCGACTTGGAGTCGGCGGCCCAGGCGCCCATCTTGTGCGGGTGCTTGCGTGCGTAGTTCTTGACCGACAGCGGTGCGCGGCGGTCGGAGTTGCCTTCGCGCAGTACCGGGTTCACGGCGCTGCCCTTGATGCGGTCGTAGCGCGCGCGGGATTCCTTTTCTTCGGCGGTGGCCGGCTCGTCGGCGTAGTCCGGGATGTTGTAGCCCTTGCCCTGCAGCTCTTTGATCGCCGCTTTCAGTTGCGGGACCGAGGCCGAGATGTTCGGCAGCTTGATGATGTTGGCTTCAGGGGTGGTGGCCAGCTGGCCCAGTTCCGCCAGATGATCGGCTACCTGTTTTTCGGCGCCGAGTTGCTCCGGGAATGCCGAGAGGATACGGCCTGCCAGGGAGATATCGCGGGTTTCGACGGCGATGTCAGCCGAAGCGGTGAAGGCTTCGACGATCGGCAGCAGCGAATAGGTGGCGAGGGCAGGGGCTTCGTCGGTGAAGGTATAGATGATCTTGGAACGGGTGGGCATGCGGGTTAACTCTCTATGTGCTGAGCGTACTCGAGTCTCGAGGTGCGCAGGGTAGGCGCTTCGCCCTGGCGACGCCATGAGCGGAAAGTCGAGAGGCTGCGAGCGGTGATGGTGGATGCATCAGTCGAGCGTCAAGTGCTGGGCTGCGGTAACAGCGCAGGCTTAGTGGCCATCGCTGGCCGAGGGCGAGCCGCATTTTCCTGGGTTTCGCCCCGATGACCCTTCGGTCGCGGCGCAGTATATCAAACCATTCGGGCTATTCAGCAAGGCCAAGTGACATTGGCGCCATTTATAAGACCAAAGACGTAGGGGCAATGTGGTGCGTTGTCGCAGTGCTTGCAGGTCGGCGGATGTGGTTTAGGCTCAGTGGGATCGCATGAAGTCCAATCACACCCGAAAGCGGAGTAGTGCAAGCATGGGATACCAGAAAATCAAGGTTCCGACCGACGGCGCCAAGATCACCGTCAATGCAGACCATTCGCTCAATGTGCCCGACAACCCCATCATTCCTTATATCGAAGGCGACGGGATTGGCGTCGATGTCTCGCCAGTGATGATCAAGGTGGTCGATGCGGCTGTGCAGAAGGCCTACGGCGGCAAGCGCAAGATCGCCTGGATGGAAGTGTACGCAGGGGAGAAGGCTACCCAGGTTTATGACCAGGACACCTGGCTGCCGCAGGAAACCCTGGATGCGGTGCGCGACTATGTCGTGTCGATCAAAGGGCCACTGACCACGCCGGTCGGCGGTGGCATTCGCTCGCTCAACGTGGCCCTGCGCCAGCAGCTCGACCTTTACGTGTGCCTGCGTCCGGTAGTGTGGTTCGAGGGCGTGCCGAGCCCGGTGAAGAAACCTGGCGATGTCGACATGGTGATCTTCCGTGAAAACTCCGAGGACATCTACGCCGGCATCGAATGGAAGGCCGGCTCGCCCGAGGCGAACAAGGTGATCAAGTTCCTCAAGGAGGAGATGGGCGTCACCAAGATCCGTTTCGACCAGGATTGCGGCATTGGCGTCAAACCGGTGTCGAAAGAGGGCACCAAGCGCCTGGTGCGCAAGGCCCTGCAGTACGTGGTGGATAATGACCGCGAGTCGCTGACCCTGGTGCACAAGGGCAACATCATGAAGTTCACCGAAGGTGCCTTCAAAGACTGGGGTTACGAGGTGGCCCGCGACGAGTTTGGCGCCGAGCTGCTCGACGGCGGCCCGTGGATGAAGTTCAAGAATCCCAGGACCGGCCGCGAAGTCATTGTCAAGGACGCCATCGCCGACGCCATGCTTCAGCAGATCCTGCTGCGCCCGGCCGAATACGACGTGATCGCCACGCTGAACCTCAACGGTGACTACCTGTCCGACGCCCTGGCGGCGGAAGTGGGTGGCATTGGTATTGCGCCGGGCGCCAACCTGTCCGACACCGTGGCCATGTTCGAGGCCACCCACGGCACCGCGCCCAAGTATGCGGGCCAGGACAAGGTGAACCCGGGGTCGGTAATCCTTTCGGCAGAAATGATGCTGCGCCACATGGGCTGGACCGAGGCGGCCGACCTGATCATCAAGGGCACCAATGGCGCGATCGGGGCCAAGACAGTGACCTATGACTTCGAGCGGTTGATGGAAGGGGCGAAGCTGGTAGGCAGTTCAGGGTTTGGCGATGAGATGATCAAGCATATGTGAGGCCCTATAAAACCGGCCGCCTCCCTGAAGAGGCGGCCGGTTTTTCGTATGCGGTAAAAGGGGGCGGGTCAGGCGTTGACGTGAGTGCGGGAGCTCTCCTGCATCGGCTCTGCCTTCGCGGCGGCATTTCCGGAAATGTTAACTGCGTGCTTGCCCTTGGGGCCCTGCACGATGTCGAATATCACCGGTTGTCCAGCTTTGAGGGTCTTGTAGCCGTCCATCTGGATGGCGGAATAATGGGCGAAGAGATCTTCGCTGTCGCCATCGGCATTGACGAATCCGTAGCCCTTGGCGTTGTTGAACCACTTGACTTTACCGCTTGCCATCCCTATGTCCCTCTGCAAAGGACTCCATCACTGGAGTATCATCCACTTCATCCGCATACGAACCTTGCGAAAAATCTGGTTGACTGCGCGGATCTTTATCGACCACGGTGGGTTCTTATTGGTTGTAACACCGTTTTGCCGATAGTCAAGGTCGCCCGGCGCGTGCGCTGGGGGCGGCCTGTGCGGTCAACCCACAACCTTAACCTGACGATCATGATGAAATTCTTTCCATGCATGCACGTAGCGAGATTCGACTAACATTCAATCAGGATCGCCCGCAATCGAATGAGGACGACGGCTCAGGTCTTGCGGTACAGGAAGCCAAGCCGATCCTGCAGGCGCCACCGATGTACAAGGTGGTTTTGTTCAACGATGACTACACGCCGATGGATTTCGTCGTCGAAGTGCTCGAAACGTTCTTCAGTTTGAACCGCGAGCTGGCGACCAAGATCATGCTGACCGTCCATACCGAGGGGCGGGCAGTGTGCGGATTGTTTACCCGTGACATCGCCGAAACAAAGGCCATGCAGGTCAACCAATACGCCAGGGAAAGCCAGCATCCGCTACTCTGTGAAATCGAGAAGGACGGTTAATCGCCGACCACTTGGGTATGAGGTGAAGCTATGTTAAACCGCGAGCTCGAAGTCACCCTCAATCTTGCCTTCAAGGAGGCACGTTCGAAACGTCATGAGTTCATGACCGTCGAACATCTGCTGCTGGCACTCCTTGACAATGAGGCTGCTGCGACCGTTCTGCGCGCCTGTGGCGCCAATCTCGACAAACTCAAGCACGACCTGCAAGAGTTCATCGATTCCACTACACCCCTGATCCCCGTCAATGACGAAGACCGTGAAACCCAGCCGACCCTGGGCTTCCAGCGCGTGCTGCAGCGTGCCGTGTTCCACGTGCAGAGCTCCGGCAAGCGCGAGGTGACCGGCGCCAATGTGCTGGTGGCGATCTTCAGCGAACAGGAAAGCCAGGCCGTGTTTCTGCTCAAGCAGCAGAGCGTGGCCCGTATCGACGTGGTCAACTACATTGCCCACGGCATTTCCAAGGTGCCAGGCCACGGCTCGCATGCCGAGAGCGACCAGGAAATGCAGGACGAGGAAGGGGGCGAAACCTCTTCCTCAAGCAATCCGCTGGATGCTTACGCCAGCAATTTGAACGAACTGGCCCGTGCCGGGCGTATCGACCCGCTGGTCGGTCGTGAGCAGGAAGTGGAGCGCGTAGCGCAGATTCTTGCTCGCCGTCGCAAGAACAACCCGCTGCTGGTGGGTGAGGCCGGTGTGGGCAAGACCGCCATCGCTGAAGGCTTGGCCAAGCGCATTGTCGATGGCCAGGTGCCCGACCTGCTGTCGCAGAGCGTGGTGTATTCCCTAGACCTTGGCGCGCTGCTGGCGGGCACCAAGTACCGTGGCGATTTCGAGAAGCGTTTCAAGGCGTTGCTCGGCGAGCTGCGCAAGCGCCCGCAGGCGATTCTGTTCATCGATGAAATCCACACCATCATCGGTGCCGGTGCGGCGTCGGGCGGTGTGATGGATGCCTCCAACCTGCTCAAGCCGCTGCTGTCGTCTGGCGAAATCCGCTGTATTGGTTCGACGACCTTCCAGGAGTTTCGCGGCATTTTCGAGAAGGATCGTGCCTTGGCACGGCGTTTCCAGAAAGTCGATGTCAGCGAGCCTTCGGTGGAAGACACCGTCGGCATCCTGCGTGGCCTGAAGGGGCGCTTCGAGAGCCACCACAACATCGAGTACAGCGATGAGGCGCTGCGCGCCGCCGCCGAGCTGGCATCGCGCTATATCAACGATCGCCACATGCCGGACAAGGCCATCGACGTGATCGACGAAGCGGGTGCCTACCAGCGCCTGCAGCCTGAGGCGAACCGGGTCAAGCGCATCGACGTACCGCAGGTCGAGGATATCGTCGCCAAGATTGCGCGCATCCCGCCAAAGCACGTCACCAGTTCCGACAAGGAGTTGCTGCGAAATCTGGAGCGTGATCTGAAATTGACCGTGTTTGGTCAGGATGCGGCGATCGACTCGCTGGCGACCGCGATCAAGTTGTCCCGTGCTGGCCTCAAGTCACCTGACAAGCCGGTCGGTTCGTTCCTGTTCGCCGGCCCTACCGGCGTCGGCAAGACTGAAGCGGCGCGGCAGTTGGCCAAGGCACTGGGCGTCGAGCTGGTGCGCTTCGACATGTCCGAGTACATGGAGCGGCACACGGTGTCGCGCTTGATCGGTGCACCGCCTGGCTATGTCGGGTTTGATCAGGGAGGCCTGCTGACCGAGGCCATTACCAAGCAGCCGCACTGTGTGTTGCTGCTCGATGAAATCGAGAAGGCCCACCCGGAAGTCTTCAACCTGCTGCTTCAGGTAATGGATCACGGTACCCTGACCGACAACAATGGGCGCAAGGCGGACTTCCGCAATGTGATCGTGATCATGACCACCAACGCGGGTGCGGAAACGGCGGCGCGGGCTTCGATCGGCTTCACTCATCAGGACCATGCGTCCGACGCCATGGAAGTCATTCGCAAGAGCTTCACGCCAGAGTTCCGCAACCGTCTGGACACCATCATCCAGTTCGGTCGCCTGAGTCACGAAACGATCAAGAGCATTGTCGACAAGTTCCTCATCGAGCTGCAGGCGCAACTGGAAGACAAGCGTGTGTTGCTGGAAGTCAGTGACGATGCCCGCGGTTGGTTGGCGGCCTCTGGCTATGATGTGCAGATGGGTGCGCGGCCGATGGCGCGGCTTATCCAGGACAAGATCAAGCGGCCGCTGGCCGAGGAGATCCTGTTTGGCGAGCTGGCCGAGCATGGTGGCGTGGTGCACATCGACCTGCGCGATGGCGAGCTGGTGTTCGACTTCGAGACGACGGCCGAGGTTGCCTGATAGCAGTCCACCTGTGGGAGCGGGCTTGCCCCGCGAAGCTAGCTCTGCGATGCATGGCACCGGCTTTGCCGGTGTTCGCGGGGCAAGCCCGCTCCCACAAACCTGCATCTTGAAGGCACAAAAAAGCCCGGCACATGGCCGGGCTTTTTCATGGCTTGAGCTTAGCGCGCACGGTAAGTGATGCGGCCCTTGCTCAGGTCGTACGGCGTCAGCTCGACGCGGACCTTGTCGCCAGTGAGAATACGGATGTAGTTCTTGCGCATCTTTCCGGAGATGTGCGCGGTTACGACGTGCCCGTTTTCCAACTCCACGCGGAACATGGTGTTGGGCAGGGTGTCGACGACAGTACCTTCCATTTCGAAGCTGTCTTCTTTCGACATGCAGTTGAGCCCTCGGTATCCAGTGTTGGCCCGACGCATAACCGCACCGGGCAAAAAAGTGGCGTGGATTATGCCGGAAAATAGTGTGTCAAGCCAATGCTTTCAGTTGAGGGTGACCCAGCGCTGGTTGATCAGCAGTTCGATCGGGCGGTACTGGGTCTTGTAGTTCATCTTCTTGCAGTTCTTGATCCAGTAGCCGAGGTACACCGCTTCCAGGTTTTGGCGCAGGGCTTCGGTTATCTGCCAGAGGATGGCAAAACGCCCTAGGCTGCGCCGTTCTTCATCCGGTTCATAGAAGGTGTATACCGCCGATAGGCCGTTTGGCAACAAGTCACACACCGCCACGGCCAGCAGGCGGCCCGCCAGGCGAAATTCGTAGAACCAGCAGAACGGCAGGTCGCGGACCAGAAAGGTAGAAAACTGGTCGCGGCTGGGTGGGTACATGTCGCCATCGGCGTGGCGGGTCTCGATATAGCGTCGGTACAGGTCGAAATATTCTTCCTTGAAGGCCGGCCTTGCCGCCGTCACGGTGAGGTCGGCATTGCGCTTGAGGATGCGCCGCTGCTGGCGATTAGGAATGAAGCGCGCGGTGGGAATGCGCGCCGGTACGCAGGCGTTGCAATTCTGGCAATGCGGGCGGTACAGGTGGTCGCCGCTGCGCCGAAAACCCATTTCCGACAGGTCGGCGTACACGTTCACATCCATTGGCTGGCTGGGGTCGAGGAACAGCGTGGTCGCCTGCTCGTCCGGCAGGTAGCTGCAGGAGTGGGGCTGAGTGGCATAGAACTTCAATCGCGCCAACTCTGTCATGATCGACCCCTTCGGTGAGACTTTGTTTTAAGTGTAAGCCAGCTCCAGAAACTCGCCTAGTTGAGCCAGATGGCACTGTTCGGCTGATCCAGGTAGCGATCCAGGTACTCGGCGAAACGGGCGCGGCTGATGGCGCGGGCGCCCAGGCTGTGCAGGTGGTTGGTCGGCATCTGGCAGTCGATCAATACGAAGCCGGCCTCGCGCAAGTGGTTGACCAGGGTTACGAAACCGACTTTGGAGGCATTGTCGGCGCGGCTGAACATTGATTCGCCGAAAAACAACCGACCTATGGCCAGGCCATACAGGCCGCCGACCAGCTCGCCGTCCTGACGCACCTCTACCGAATGGGCAATGCCACGTTTGTGCAGTTCGCAGTAGGCGTTGCGCATGGTGTCAGTGATCCAGGTGCCGTCGGCGTAGTCGCGAGGTGCGGCGCAGGCGTCGATCACGGCGGGGAAGGCGGTGTCGAAGCTGACCTGGTAGCGCCCCTGGCGCATCAGCTTGGCCAGTGAGCGCGACACGTGCAGTTCGTCCGGCAGCAGCACGGTGCGAGGGTCTGGCGACCACCAGAGGATCGGCTGGCCGTCCTGGTACCAGGGGAAGCAGCCGTGGCGATAGGCCTGCACCAGGCGCTCGGGGCTCAGGTCGCCGCCGGCGGCGAGCAGGCCGTTGGGGTCGTGCAGGGCCTTTTCCAGTGGCGGGAAAGTCAGCGAGTCGCGGGTCAGCCAGGTGAGCATGGTCTATCGTGCGGTGGGGGAGGGGAGAGGCCAGCATGGCAAGGCGGGCTGGCGGGGTCAATGCCGTGCGCAGGTTTACCGGGAAATGGGCCTGTTCAGATGAAACAATAGGCATTTTCCCACGCATTCGTGAGGCTGCAGGCACCATCTGGTACATTTGCTGTCACACCTGTGCAAAAACACAGCATAAGCCTTTGTCACAAAAGAAAATGCATGCTCAAATTGCAGTCATACGAAAGTCGCCCCCAGCCAAGCTCCATACGGCGTGCCGCCATGGCGGCCGGCGGGCAGTAATGTTAAAAGTGGTGGTTCATTGGCCGGGCGCCGGCCGATCACCACTGGACGCGCAGCACGCGCAGGAATAGACGCGTTTTGAAGAAATCCACCGCAACTCCAGCTCCTTTGCCAGTGCCCCTGTGGCGGCAGCAGCTGCATTACCGCCTCAAGGAAGGTGCGTTGATCGCTGTCGGCGCCCTGTGCCTGTACTTGTGGATGGCGCTGCTGACCTACGATACCTCGGACCCTGGCTTCAGCCACACCAGCAACGTTGACCAGGTGCAGAACGCCGCCGGGCGTGCCGGTGCGTACTTCTCCGACATCCTGTTCATGGTGCTCGGCTACTTCGCCTATATCTTCCCGCTGCTGCTGGCGATCAAGACCTGGCAGATTTTCCGTGAGCGCCATCAGCCCTGGCAGTGGAGTGGCTGGCTGTTCTCCTGGCGCCTGATCGGCCTGGTGTTCCTGGTACTGTCGGGTGCGGCTCTGGCGCATATCCACTTCCACCCACCGGCCAGCCTGCCGTTTTCCGCAGGCGGCGCCCTGGGTGAAAGCCTCGGCGACCTGGCGCGCAATCTGCTTAATGTGCAGGGCAGCACGCTGATGTTCATTGCCCTGTTCCTGTTCGGCCTGACCGTGTTCACCGACCTGTCGTGGTTCAAGGTGATGGACATGACCGGCAAGATCACCCTTGACCTGTTTGAACTGGTACAGGGCGCGGCCAACCGTTGGTGGGAGGCGCGCAACGAGCGCAAGCGTCTGGAGGCCCAGTTGCGTGAGGTCGACGAGCCAGCCTTCGATCTGGGCGCCAAGGCCACTGAAAAGCGTGAGCCGAGCAAGCCCCAGCTGCGCGAACGCTTGGTCGAGCGCGAAGAACCGCCTGTCCGGCCAGCCGCCCCGCGGGAGCCTGTGGTGCCGCGTGAGATGCCCCGCGAGCCGGTGATAAGCCGTGAACCATCCGTGGCGCCGGTGATAATCCCGCCAACGCCTGCCAAGGCAGTAGAGCCGAGCAAGCGGGTCATGAAGGAGAAACAGGCGCCGTTGTTCGTCGACAGCGCCGTTGAAGGCACCTTGCCATCGATTTCCATCCTTGACCCGGCCGAGGTCAAGAAGATCGAGTATTCGCCGGAATCCCTGGCGGGTGTCGGCCAGCTGCTGGAGATCAAACTCAAGGAATTCGGCGTCGAGGTTTCGGTAGATTCGATTCACCCAGGCCCGGTTATTACCCGCTATGAAATCCAGCCGGCCGCCGGTGTGAAGGTCAGCCGCATTGCCAACCTGGCCAAAGACCTGGCGCGTTCGCTGGCGGTGACCAGCGTGCGGGTGGTCGAGGTCATCCCCGGCAAGACCACCGTGGGTATCGAGATCCCCAACGAAAACCGGCAGATGGTGCGTTTCTCCGAAGTGCTCGCCACGCCCCAGTACGACGAGCAGAAATCGCCGGTCACTCTGGCCCTGGGCCACGACATCGGCGGCAAGCCGGTGATCACTGACCTGGCCAAGATGCCTCACTTGCTGGTAGCCGGTACCACCGGTTCCGGTAAATCGGTGGGTGTGAACGCGATGATCCTGTCGATCCTGTTCAAATCCGGCCCGGAAGACGCGCGGCTGATCATGATCGACCCGAAAATGCTCGAACTGTCGATCTACGAAGGCATTCCGCACCTGCTGTGCCCGGTGGTCACCGACATGAAAGACGCTGCCAACGCGCTGCGCTGGAGCGTGGCCGAGATGGAGCGGCGCTACAAACTGATGGCGGCCATGGGCGTGCGTAACCTGGCCGGCTTCAACCGCAAGATCAAGGACGCCCAGGAGGCCGGCGAGATCATTCACGATCCGCTGTACCGCCGCGAGAGCATGGACGACGAGCCGCCAGCGCTGAAGACGCTGCCGACCATCGTCGTGGTGGTCGACGAATTCGCCGACATGATGATGATCGTCGGCAAGAAGGTCGAAGAGCTGATCGCCCGAATCGCCCAGAAGGCGCGGGCTGCCGGTATCCACCTGATCCTTGCCACCCAGCGTCCGTCGGTGGACGTGATCACCGGCCTGATCAAGGCCAACATCCCGACCCGCATGGCGTTCCAGGTATCGAGCAAAATCGACTCGCGGACCATCATCGACCAGGGTGGTGCTGAGCAGCTGCTCGGCCACGGTGACATGTTGTACATGCCACCGGGTACCAGTCTGCCGATTCGTGTGCACGGCGCATTCGTCTCCGACGACGAAGTGCATCGCACGGTCGAGGCCTGGAAGCTGCGCGGTGCACCGGACTACAACGACGACATTCTCAATGGCGTTGAGGAGGCCGGCAGCGGCTTCGATGGCGGCGGGGGCGGTGGCGATGGTGACGATGCCGAAACCGATGCCCTGTATGATGAGGCCGTACAGTTCGTCCTTGAGAGCCGCCGTGCGTCCATCTCTGCAGTGCAGCGCAAGCTGAAGATCGGTTACAACCGCGCTGCGCGGATGATCGAGTCGATGGAGATGGCTGGCGTGGTCACTCCGATGAACAGCAACGGCTCGCGGGAAGTGATTGCCCCCGGCGGCCCGCGCGACTGATGAACACCTTGCCGGGCGCCTGCAGGGCGCCTGGCTCATTTACTGTGCTAAGAGGATTTCCATGCGCGCGATTCGCATGCTGTTGGTTTCTGCCCTGGCTATGGGCTCTGTGTCGGCCCATGCCGGCGAGCTGGACGTGAAGCGCCTGACCCAGTTGCTGGAAAAGTCGCAGACCATCGAGGCCAATTTCTCTCAATTGACGCTGGGCGCCGACGGTACCAGCCTGCAGGAGACTGCTGGCCAGATGACGGTCAAGCGCCCGGGCCTGTTCTACTGGCACACCAATGCGCCGCAGGAGCAGGTCGTGGTGTCTGATGGCAAGATGGTCACCCTGTGGGATCCAGACCTGGAACAAGCCACCATCAAGAAGCTCGACGTGCGCCTGAACCAGACGCCGGCGCTGTTGCTGTCCGGTGACGTGTCGAAGATCAGCCAGAGCTTCGACATCAGCTCCAAGGAGCAGGGCGAAGTGATTGACTTCACCCTCAAGCCCAAGACCAAGGACACCCTGTTCGACTCGCTGCGCGTCTCGTTCCGCAAAGGCCTGATCAACGACATGCAGCTGATCGACAGCGTCGGCCAGCGCACCAACATCCTGTTCAATGGCGTCAAGGCCAACCAAGCGGTGGCGGACAGCAAGTTCAAGTTCGACGTCCCGAAAGGCGCGGACGTTATCAAGGAGTAAGCTGAGCTCACCATGGACCTGTTTCGAAGCGAACCCGTTGCCCAGCCTCTGGCTGCCCGCCTGCGTCCGTCCAACCTGGACGAGTACGTCGGCCAGGAGCACCTGCTGGCACGCGGCAAGCCGCTGCGTGAGGCGCTGGAGCAGGGCGCGCTGCACTCGATGATCTTCTGGGGGCCGCCGGGCGTGGGCAAGACCACGCTCGCGCGGTTGCTGGCACAGTTCTGTGATGCGCACTTCGAAACGGTATCGGCAGTGCTGGCAGGGGTCAAGGAGATCCGCCAGGCCGTCGAGGTCGCCAAGCAGCAGGCCGGCCAATATGGCCGGCGTACCATCTTGTTCGTCGACGAGGTGCATCGTTTCAATAAGTCGCAGCAAGACGCGTTTCTGCCGTATGTGGAAGATGGGACGCTGCTGTTCATCGGTGCCACTACCGAAAACCCGTCCTTCGAGCTAAACAATGCTTTGCTGTCGCGTGCGCGTGTCTATGTACTCAAGAGCCTCGACGAGCCGGCGCTGCGTAAACTGGTCAACCGCGCCTTGACCGAAGAGCGGGGCCTGGGCAAGCGCAACCTGCGTGTCGGTGATGATGCCTTCAAGATGTTGATGGCCGCCGCCGATGGCGATGGTAGGCGCATGCTCAACTTCCTCGAAAATGCCTCTGACCTGGCTGAAGACGGCAGTGAAATTGGCGTCGAGATGTTGCAAAGCCTGCTTGGTGACAGCCGTCGTCGTTTCGACAAGGGCGGCGAGGCTTTCTACGACCAGATTTCCGCCCTGCACAAATCCGTGCGCGGATCCAACCCTGATGCTGCTCTCTACTGGTTCGCACGTATGCTCGATGGCGGCTGCGACCCACTGTATATCGCCCGCCGAGTAGTGCGCATGGCCAGCGAGGACATCGGCAACGCCGACCCGCGCGCCTTGAGCCTGTGCCTGGCTGCCTGGGACGTGCAGGAACGTCTGGGCAGCCCCGAAGGCGAGCTGGCGGTGGCCCAGGCGATCACCTACATTGCCTGCGCACCGAAGAGCAACGCCGTGTACATGGGCTTCAAGACTGCCCTGCGCGAAGCTGCCGAGCATGGCTCGCTGGAGGTGCCGCTGCACCTGCGCAACGCGCCCACCAAGTTGATGAAGCAGCTGGGCTATGGCGATGAGTACCGTTATGCCCACGATGAGCCCGATGCATATGCCGCAGGCGAAGACTACTTCCCCGACCAGCTCGAACCACGCCAGTATTACCAGCCGGTGCCCCGCGGACTGGAGCTGAAGATCGGCGAAAAACTGCGCCATCTGGCCGACCTCGACCGCAACAGCCCCCGCCAGCGGAGAAAACCGTGATCGCACTCATCGCCGCAGTGAGTGCGGGCGGTATCGCTGGTACCTTGTTGCGCTTCGCCACCTCGAACTGGGTCACGGCCCACTGGCCCCGGCACTACTACCTCGGTACGCTGGCGGTCAACCTGGTCGGCTGCCTGCTGATCGGCCTGCTCTACGGCCTGTTTCTACACAAGCCGCTGGCGCCGGTCGAACTGCGCGCCGGCCTGATCGTCGGCTTCCTGGGTGGGCTGACGACGTTTTCCTCTTTTTCGCTCGATACCGTGCGCTTGATGGAAAGTGGGCAAGTGCCCCTGGCCGTGGGCTATACCGGTATTAGCGTGATGGGCGGGCTACTGGCCACCTGGGCCGGCCTGTCCCTGACCCGACTCTGAACCAACCTACACACATAACGAGAGAACGACATGCTCGATTCCAAACTGTTACGCGGCCAACTTCAGGAAGTGGCTGACCGCCTCGCCTCCCGTGGCTTCAGCCTGGATGTCGCGCGCATCGAATCGCTGGAAGAGCGCCGCAAGGCGGTACAGACCCGCACCGAGCAACTGCAGGCCGAACGCAACGCCCGCTCCAAGTCGATCGGCCAGGCCAAGGCCAAGGGCGAAGACATCGCACCGCTGATGGCAGACGTCGAGCGCATGGCCGCTGAACTGGCCGCCGGCAAGGTTGAGCTGGACGAGATCCAGGCTGAACTGGACGGCATCGTCCTGACCATTCCAAACCTGCCGGACGCCAGCGTCCCGGTGGGTGCAAGTGAAGACGATAACGTCGAAGTGCGCCGTTGGGGCACGCCGAAAGCGTTCGATTTCGACATCAAGGACCACGTCGCCCTGGGCGAAATCAGCGGTGGCCTGGACTTCGAGGCCGCAGCCAAACTGTCTGGCGCCCGTTTCGCCGTGCTGCGCGGCCCGATTGCCCGCCTGCACCGCGCCCTGGCGCAGTTCATGATCAACCTGCACACTGGCGAGCACGGTTACGAAGAGCATTACACCCCGTACCTGGTCCAGGCCCCCGCGTTGCAGGGTACCGGTCAGTTGCCGAAATTCGAGGAAGATCTGTTCAAGATCACCCGCGAAGGCGAAGCTGATTTTTACCTGATCCCGACCGCCGAAGTGTCGCTGACCAACCTGGTGGCCGGCGAAATCATCGACGCCAAGCAGCTGCCGCTCAAATTGGTTGCCCACACGCCGTGCTTCCGCAGTGAGGCCGGCGCTTCGGGTCGTGATACCCGCGGCATGATCCGTCAGCACCAGTTCGACAAGGTCGAGATGGTCCAGGTGGTCGAGCCGTCCAAGTCGATGGAAGCCCTGGAAGGCCTGACCGCCAACGCCGAACGCGTTCTGCAGTTGCTGCAGCTGCCTTACCGCGTGCTGGCCCTGTGCACCGGCGACATGGGCTTCGGCGCCGTGAAGACCTACGACCTGGAAGTATGGGTGCCGAGCCAGGACAAGTACCGTGAGATCAGCTCCTGCTCCAACTGCGGTGACTTCCAGGCGCGCCGCATGCAGGCCCGCTGGCGCAACCCGGAAACCGGCAAGCCGGAACTGGTGCACACCCTCAACGGCTCCGGCCTGGCGGTGGGCCGTACCCTGGTAGCGGTGCTGGAAAACTACCAGCAAGCCGATGGCTCGATTGTTGTGCCAGAAGTACTCAAGCCCTACATGGGCGGTGTCGAGGTCATCCGCTAAATGGATTACCTGCCGCTGTTCCACAAGCTGCAGGGCGGCCGTGTGCTGGTCGTCGGCGGCGGCGAGATTGCCTTGCGCAAGGCACGCCTGCTGGCCGATGCCGGCGCCGCGCTGCGGGTGGTGGCGCCGGATGTCGACGGCCAGCTGGCTGCGCTGGCCCGTGAAGGTGGCGGTGAAGTGCTGGTGCGCGGCTATCAGGCGGCCGACCTACTCGGCTGCCGCCTGGTGATTGCGGCCACCGATGACCCTGGGCTCAATGCCCAGGTGTCGGCCGATGCGCAGGCGCGTAGCCTGCCGGTCAACGTGGTGGATGCACCTGCCTTGTGCACGGTGATCTTCCCGGCGATCGTCGACCGTTCACCCTTGGTGGTGGCGGTGTCCAGTGGTGGTGACGCCCCCGTGCTGGCGCGCTTGATTCGCGCCAAGCTGGAAGCCTGGATTCCGTCCACTTATGGCGAGTTGGCCGGCCTGGCAGCGAAATTCCGCCACAAGGTCAAGGCGCTGTACCCGGACGTCAACCAGCGCCGTGGCTTCTGGGAAACCGTGTTCCAGGGCCCGATCGCCGAGCGCCAACTGGCCGGGCAGGGTGCCGAGGCCGAGCGGCTGCTGCAGGCGATGGTCGACGGCGTTCCGGTGCAGCAGGGTGGCGAGGTGTATCTGGTTGGGGCGGGGCCGGGCGATCCGGACTTGCTGACCTTCCGCGCCTTGCGCCTGATGCAGCAGGCTGACGTGGTGCTGTACGACCGCCTGGTAGCACCAGCGATCATTGAGATGTGCCGCCGTGATGCCGAGCGTATCTACGTGGGCAAGCGCCGTGCTGATCATGCAGTGCCGCAGGACCAGATCAACCGCCTGCTGGTCGATCTCGCTCGTCAGGGCAAGCGTGTGTTGCGCCTGAAGGGCGGCGATCCGTTCATCTTCGGCCGGGGTGGCGAAGAGATCGAAGAGCTGGCCGAGCAAGGCATCCCGTTCCAGGTGGTGCCTGGCATTACCGCGGCCAGTGGTTGCTCTGCTTACGGCGGCATTCCGCTGACCCACCGCGACTATGCCCAATCGGTGCGTTTCGTTACCGGTCACCTCAAGGACGGTACCAGCAACCTGCCTTGGGATGACTTGGTGGCGCCGGCCCAGACCCTGGTGTTCTACATGGGCCTGGTGGGGTTGCCGACCATCTGCGCCGAGCTGATTCGCCATGGTCGAGCGGCCACTACCCCGGCGGCGTTAGTGCAGCAGGGCACTACGCGCAATCAGCGGGTGTTCACCGGCACCTTGGCGGACCTGCCGGCACTGGTGGCCCAGCATGAAGTGCATGCACCGACCCTGGTGATTGTCGGGGAAGTGGTGCAGTTGCGCGAGAAGCTGGCCTGGTTCGAAGGCTCGCAGCAAGACTGAATTGAAAAGGGCCGCTAAGCGGCCCTTTTCATTTTCAGCTCCAGATCCCTTTACCCGCCAACCGTTCCCGATCATGCGGCAGATTGAAGTCCTGCAACGGCCCCTTGGGCACGATACCGGTGGGGTTGATGGTCTTGTGGCTCATGTAATAGTGCTTCTGGATGTGCTCCATGTTCACGGTCTGCGCCACGCCCGGCCATTGGTACAGCTCACGCAGCCAGTTGGACAGGTTTGGGTAGTCGCTCAGTCGGCGCAGGTTGCACTTGAAGTGGCCGTGATACACCGCGTCGAAGCGCACCAGCGTAGTGAACAGGCGCACATCGGCCTCGGTCAGGTACTCGCCCGCCAAGTAGCGGTTGCGGCTCAGCAGCTCTTCCAGATCATCCAGCTCGTTGAACACGTCATCGAAGGCAGCCTCGTAGGCTTCCTGGGTGGTGGCGAAGCCTGCACGGTATACGCCGTTGTTCACGGCCGGGTAGATGCGTGCATTGAGTGCGTCGATGGTTGGGCGCAGCGGCTCGGGGTACAGGTCCAGCGTATTGCCCGTCAGCTCGTCGAAGGCGCTGTTGAAGATGCGGATGATCTCTGACGATTCGTTGTTGACGATGCGTTTCTCTTTCTTGTCCCACAGCACGGGTACGGTCACTCGGCCGGTGTAATGTGGGTCATCCTGGGTGTAGCGCTGGTGCATGAAATCGAGGGCGTCGAGGTGGTCGCCAGTGGAGCCCTGCTGCTGGTCGAAGGTCCAGCCGTTTTCCTGCATCAGCCAGCTCACCACCGACACATCGATCAGTGACTCCAGTCCTTTGAGCGCGCGGACGATCAGGGTGCGGTGCGCCCATGGGCAGGCCAGCGAGACATACAGATGGTAGCGACCGGCTTCAGGGGCGGGCAGCTGATTGCGGCGTTGGGCGTTCTCGCGCTTAAAGGCGCCATCCTTGCCGTTTTCGTACCACTGGTCATGCCAGCGGCCGTCGATCAAAAGGCCCATGGTGAGCTCCTCGGAACAAAGTTGTTTGTCGTTGGAGCCCAGTCTAGGGAAAAGCGTTCGAATAAATAGCGCAAAGACTGCGGGGTAATAATCTACTTATTCGATTGGTTTCGAGCGCCCCAGTAACCGCGTGCGGTAGCGAACGCCTGATCGCGGTCTTGGCCCAAGCCCCGCAGTGCCAAGGCCATGGTCGCCACCACGGCCATCTCACCGTAGGTGTCTGCAGCTTCACCCCGCCAAACCGACAGCAGCTGCTCGGGCTGCAAGCTCGCCGGCTTCACATGTCGCCTTTCGCTCAGGGCCGGCCATTCCTCGTCCCAGGCTTCACCGGCACTGGTGCCATACAGGTGGCTGATAACGTCCGGGTTGACTTCGATTTCGCCGCCATCGCCTTTGATCACCACAACGTGATCGCCGAGCAGTCGGCTGGCTTCGCGGTGCACGGCCTGATAGCCAGGGTGGAAGATGCTCTGCAGGCCGCAGCGTGCGCTCAGAGGGTTGAGTACCCGGGCCAACGAGTGGATCGGCGAGCGCAGGCCGAGGGTGTTGCGCAGGTCGATCATCCGCTGCAGTTGCGGCGCCCAGTCCTGCAATGGGAAGAACGCCAGGCGCTGCTGGTCCAGGGCTTGCTCGACGGCATCCCAGTCGCGGCACAGTGGAATCTCCAGCAGCGCCAACAGTTGCTCGGTGTACATGCGCCCAGCGGTGTGGGCGCCGCCTCCGTGCAGCAGGATGCGCACGCCGTTGTCGGCCAGGCACTTGGCGGCCAACAGGTACCAGGGCAGGTGGCGTTTCTTGCCGGCGTAGCTTGGCCAGTCCAGGTCGACGGCGATGCGCGGGGCTTGCAGGTGGGCGCGCAGGGCTTCGGTGAAGCCGGCCAGCTCCTCGGCGCTCTCTTCCTTGTGTCGCAACAGCATGAGGAAGGCGCCCAGTTGGGTGTCTTCGACCTTACCTTCCAGCAGCAACGTCATGGCTGCGCGGGCTTCATCGCGGGTCAGGCCGCGGGCGCCGCGCTTGCCTTTGCCAAGGATGCGCACGAATTCGGCGAACGGGTGTTCGGCCGGGGTTTCCAGGGTCAGCGGGCGAGCTTCGGTCATATGCAATTGGTCGGTTTGGGCAGGCCCGCCAGCTTGGCGGCAAGTTTGGCGGGGGTGCCGTTGAACAGGCGGTTCAGGTGCGGGCTGTTGCCCTTTTCCGCGCCCAGCTTGAGCGCGGTGTATTTGATCAGCGGGCGTGTGGCCGGGGACAGTTGGTACTCCTCGTAGAACTGGCGCAGCAGTTCGAGGATCTCCCAGTGGTCGGCGGTCAGCGGGATGCTTTCCCGCTCGGCCAGCGCTTCGGCGACGGCGTGGGACCAGTCTTGCAGGTCGACCAGAAAACCGTCTTTATCCAGGGCGATCGCCTGGTTGTCTACCGTAAGGATGGTCATAGCCAGCTGTTGACCTTGTCGTAGTGCAGCGACAACGTGACGAACGCCTGATAGTCCACGGCCTTGGCCAGTTCGCTGGTGATGGCGCGTGCCTGCAGGTCTTCGTCGAGCGCGAACAGGCGCTGGCCCAGCCCGGCCGATTGCAGCAGGCGCTGCGTCTCGCTGCCGTCGCGCAGGGCATAGACCGCATCGCCGCACAGGAGCAACGCATCTTCGCTGTCGAGCAGGCGCAGGCAGCTGTTCAGGCGGTCGTCACCAAAGGGAGAGTGGGATATCACATGCAAAGTTGGCATCAGAGAGTCACTACCTGGTCAAAGCGGGCAATCAGTGCCTTCAGCGCGGTATCGTCCAGCACGTCTACCGGCATTTCCAGCGTATCTGCAGCCAGCCCACGGATAGACAGGCTATGCTTGCAGGCGAACAGTTCCTCGACGCCGAACATTGGCAGGGCCTGCAGGTTGGCAGCAAGGTTCTTTTGTTGCAGCGCCGCAGGTTGCTGGCCTGGCGCAAGTTGGAATACGCCGTCATCGAGAAACAGCATGCCCAGCGGGAGGTCGAAGGCACCGCCAGCCAGGGCGATGTCCAGGGCCTCGCGCGCCGATGGGCCGTTCCAGGGTGCCTGGCGGCTAATGATCAACAGGGACTTGGCCATTTCAATCGCCTCCAAAGCAGACCAGGCGGTCGGCCAGTTGTGCCGCTTCATGCAGTTGGCCCAGACCTGACAGCTCCCACGGCTCGGGCAGGTTTACCGCTGGGCGCTGGTAGCGATTGGCTTCGGCTTCGTCGAGCACGCCGCGACGCAGGGCTGCAGCAATGCAGACCACGGCGTCGAGTTGCTGGCTGTCGATAAAGGCGCGCCACTGGGCGGCGATATCCTGTTCATCCTGGGGTGCGACCACGTTGGCCGAAGCGCTGTGAACGCCGTCCTGATAGAAGAACAGCCGGGCAATCTCATGCCCGTCGGCCAGCACCGCCTCGGCGAAGCGCAGGGCGCGCCGCGAGGAGGGCGCATGGGCCGGGGAAAAAACCGCGAGTGCGAATTTCATGGACAACTCGTGCAAAGGAATGCCGCCATGATAAAGCAAAAAGCCCGCACGGGTGGGCGCGGGCTTTTTGACTGGGGCCGGGCCGTCAGGCGTGTTCCTTGCTCTCCGGCAGGAACCAATTCAGCACCAGGGCGCAGATGCCGCCGGTGGCTACACCGGACTCCAGCACGTTGCGGATGGCCGCCGGCATGTGTGCCAGGAACTCCGGCACCTGGGCCACTCCCAGGCCCAATGCCAGCGACACCGCGATAATCAGCAGCGCACGGCGGTCCAGGCGGGTGCTTGCCAGGATGTTGATGCCCGAGGCGGCGACGGCACCGAACATGACCATGGCCGCGCCCCCCAGTACGGGTTCAGGCACCGCTTGAATCACGCCGGCAACGCTCGGGAACAGGCCCAGGACCACCAGCATAATGGCAATCCAGATACCGATATGACGGCTGGCAATGCCGGTCAGCTGAATCACGCCGTTGTTCTGGGCAAAGATTGAGCTTGGGAAGGTATTGAACAGGCCGGCCAGCAGGGAGTTGGCGCCATTGACCAGTACGCCGCCCTTGATCCGCTGCATCCACACCGGGCCTTCGACCGGCTGGCGCGAGACCTTGCTGGTGGCAGTGACATCGCCGATGGCTTCCAGTGAGGTGACCAGGTAGATCACCAGCATCGGGATGAACAGTGCCCAGGAGAATCCAAGGCCGAAGTGCAGTGGCGTCGGCACCTGGAACAGCGCGGCGTCATGCATACCGGTAAAGTCCAGGCGGCCGAGGTATCCCGCCAGGGCGTAACCCACCGCCAGGGCGATGACGATGGCGCAGCTGCGCATCCACACCACAGGGATGCGGTTGAGGATAACGATGATTGCCAGCACCACGCCCGACAGCAGCAGGTTCTCGCCATTGGCGAAGGTGCCATTGGCCATAGCGCCGAAGCCACCGCCCATGCTGATCAGGCCGACCTTGATCAAGGTCAGGCCGATCATCAGCACCACGATGCCGGTTACCAGCGGCGTAATCAGACGTTTGACGAACGGCAGGATGCGCGACACGCCCATCTCGACGAACGAACCGGCGATCACCACGCCAAAGATCGCTGCCATCACGCTTTCAACCGGCGTGCCCTGCTTGACCATCAACGCGCCACCGGCAATCAGCGGCCCGACGAAGTTGAAACTGGTGCCTTGCACGATCAGCAGCCCGGCGCCAAATGGACCGAAGCGTTTGCACTGCACGAAGGTGGCAATGCCCGAGATGACCAGCGACATCGACACGATCAGGTTGGTGTCCCGCGCCGAAACGCCCAGCGCCTGACAGATCAGCAAACCTGGAGTAACGATTGGCACGATTATCGCCAGCAAGTGCTGCAGTGCCGCCAGCAGGCCGATCAGCAGCCGTGGCTTGTCCTCAAGGCCAAGCACCAGTTCATTGGCAGGCGCATCCGCGCCTGGGCTGTGTTCGTGTGAGCTCATCGGTGAAGCTGCCCCGGAAGAAAAAAGGAGCGCATTCTACGGGGTGGAGCGCAATAGGGGTAGTGGCAAGCACGATGCCCGCACGATCGCGGGTTTATCGCTGAACAAGCTGACTTTTAAGTCAGCCTTTAGGCACAAAAAAGCCCGCCGAAGCGGGCTTTCGTGGTGCGGGCAACCGATCAGGATCAGTCGTCGCGGCCCATGATGCCGAACAGCTGCAGCAGGCTGACGAACAGGTTGTAGATCGATACATACAGGCTGATGGTCGCCATGATGTAGTTACGCTCACCGCCGTGAATGATCGCGCTGGTCTGGAACAGGATGCAGACCGAGGAGAACAGCACGAAGCCAGCGCTGATCGCCAGTTGCAGGCCGCTGATCTGGAAGAAGAAGCTTGCCACGACCGCACCCAGCAGGACAAAGAAGCCGGCGGTGATGAAGCCGCTGAGGAAGCTCATGTCCTTGCGGGAGATCAGCACGTACGCCGACAAGCCGCCGAACACCAGGGCGGTCATGGCGAAGGCCGAGCTGACGACTTCGGCGCCACCGCTCATACCCAGGTAACGGTTAAGGATCGGGCCGAGAATGAAGCCCATGAAGCCGGTGAGGGCGAAGGTGGACACCAGGCCCCAGACCGAATCACGCAGTTTGGCGGTAAGGAAGAACAGGCCGTAGAAGCCGATCAGCACGACGAATACGTTCGGATAGCCGACGCGCATCTGCTGGGCAACGAAAGCCATGACACCACTGAAGGCAAGGGTGAGTGCCAGCAGGCTGTAGGTATTGCGCAGGACTTTGCTGACCTCGCGCTGCTCGACCTGCTGGCCGTTGTGTACGGCGTAATCCTGTTCGCGCATGGCGACACTCCTTGGTAAACCTGTGGTTTTGGAACGTTCAGATGCTAGGAGTCTATCAGAGCTCCTGCAACCGGCGACATAGAGAGTTTGACAGCGTGTTTCATTACGGTATTATGGCGGCCGCAAAACGAGCTGGAAGCGTGGCCGAGTGGTTTAAGGCAACGGTCTTGAAAACCGTCGATGGGCAACTATCCTAGAGTTCGAATCTCTACGCTTCCGCCACCATTTTCGAAAAAGCCCTGATTTTTCAGGGCTTTTTTGTGTCTGATGTCCCGTGACCTGGCGCGTTCCACCACCAGCCCTAGAACTCCACTTTGCCCCGACCCGCCTTAACAGTGCCCCGCCTGGCTTTTCCGTCGAGGCGACGGGTCTTCGAGCCGAGGGTCGGCTTGGTGGGGCGGCGTTTCTTCTCGGTCTTGCCCGCACTGATGATCAACTCGGCCAGACGCGCCAGCGCGTCAGCACGGTTCTGCTCCTGGGTGCGGTACTGCTGGGCCTTGATGATCAACACGCCATCGCCGGTGATGCGACTGTCACGCAGCGCCAGCAGTCGTTCCTTGTAAAACTCGGGCAGCGATGAGGCCGGGATGTCGAAGCGCAGGTGCACGGCGCTGGAGACCTTGTTGACATTCTGCCCACCCGCGCCTTGCGCGCGGATGTAGGTTAGTTCGATGTCGGCATCCGGCAGATGCACGGTATTGGAGATGGTCAGCATGACAGGGCCCTTTTAATTGCCCTCATTATCTTAGCCTTCGCCGCTCTCCCAAAGAACAACGTACATTTCCCTCCGGCGGAGCCCCAGCGTGCACAGCCTGAACTTCGGCACTCAAGGCATGCTCCCCAGTACCACAAACGCAAGAATCGCGTATCGGCCACCTTTGGCCAGCGACACAATCAGCAGAAAGCGCCACAAGGGTTCTCTCATCACCCCCGCGACCAGCGTCAATGGGTCGCCTATCAAAGGCACCCAACTCAGCAAGAGTGACCAATAGCCATATCGCTGGTACAGGTTCTGCGCTTTCTGCAGCTTGTCAGGCCCCACGGGAAACCAGCGGCGGTCCCGGTAATGATCAATCCCCCGGCCGAGAAGCCAGTTCACCAGCGAACCCAGCACGTTACCCAGGGTTGCAACGGCAAGTAGCGTCAAGGTGGCGTAGTGCTCTGACACCAGCATACCCACGAGCACCGCCTCGGACTGCATCGGCAGTAATGTCGCGGCGCCGAATGCAGCCAGGAAGAGACCAAGGTAGCTGCCTATGGCAAAGATCATGGCGACGGTCTCGAGAGGAGATGTCTGAATTCTCGATTTTTCAGCACTGATAGCATGCAAAACTTCCTGTGGTGCGGTTTTCCTGGATGCGATGTGTCACGAACGGAGTGTACGGGAACGAAAAAAAGGCGCCGCAGCGCCTTTGATCATCGAGAAGCAAAAAGCAGTAGCTCAGGAGCGACTTTTAGAATCCGCCTTTGTTTTGTGGACGAGTGGAGCCGGCTTTTGTGCTTCCTTTTGCTCATCGCTCCAAAGCCGTTGCTGATCTTCCCGGAACGCCTTGTTGAACTTGTGGGCGCGCTCAGCCCCACCCTCTGCGAGGGCGTGTCCGCTGACACCTGCTACCAGGGCGGCAATAAAAAATAGTTTGGTCAGTCGCATGTCAAACTCCGGGGCTGGATCCTGAGAGATCGTGTGGTTTCGATGCCCTGAAGCTTAAAGACCTGCTTCTGACGCCAACGTGAGGCGAAAATTACAGTATTGAAAGGCTGTGCAGGCGAGCCCAACGAGTACAGCAACCGCAATGGAGAACAGGCGGCATCAGTATGTTTGGGAAATGGACTACAAGACAGGGGCGGAATCTGATTATTTGACACATTCTGGCATCATGCACACCAGCCAAAAATTCAAAACTGAACCCCCAATGTCAGACTCCACCAAACCCAATCGCCCCATCTACGACCTGGACATGCTCCGCACGCTGGTCATGGTGGCCGACTGCGGCAGCTTCACCACCGCCGCCGCGCGCCTGCATTCCACGCAGTCCACGGTCAGCCAGAAGGTCCGCCGCCTGGAAGAAATGGTTGGCCAGCAATTGCTCGACCGCAGCAACCGCGAAGTACACCCCACCGACGCCGGCGAAACCCTGTTGGGCTACGCACGCCACCTGCTAGCGGTAAGCAACCAGCTGACCGAAGCGATGTCGGGTGGCATCACGGTCACCGTGCGCATCGGCCTGCCGGACGACTTCGTCGCAGGCAAGACGATGCAGGCGTTGGCGGCGTTCAACCGAAAGAACCCCAAGGTCAAGCTGGAGATCACTGGCGGGCTCAGTCGTGACCTGATGAGCACTTATGATCGCGGCGAACTGGACCTGGTGCTGGTCAAGCAGCGTCGCCACAGCCGTGAAGCTGTAGCCTGCCAGCCGGAGCGCATCGACTGGCTCGACAGCGCGCAGTTTCCGTGTTTTGCCCAGGACCCGATCCCGCTGGTGACCTTCCCGCCGCGTGGCCTGTACCGTGACGACATGATCAGTGCCATCGAAGCCATGGGCCGTAATTGGCGCATCGGCTTTACCAGTTCGAGCCTTGCGGGGATCCAGGAAGCAGTGGCCAATGGGTTGGGCGTCAGCCTGCTGCCGCACCGGGTGGTGACGGCGGCGCATCGGGTACTGGGGGCGGAGGAGGGCTTCAAGCCAATCACGGTATTCGAGGCCGCGATCTTCCATCGCCCGACAGCCGATCCGGTGGTCAAGGCGCTGGCGGAAATCCTGATTGGCATCCTCAGGTCAGAGGCGGATTAAGCCAACGATCAGCGGCGCAATTCTTCGGCGAACTGCGCCGCTTTCAAGTGTAACTGTGCAGGTCCACCCCAGAACGCGCCATGGCGCACAATCACTCGCTCATGGATGGCCGCCGCCACTGCCGCTGCCGCATTCGGCGCCTTGAACAGCACGAAGCTCGCTTCGTTGCCAACCTTCAAACCATAGTCCTGTTTGCCCATGACCCCGGCGCCGGCGTCGGTGGCCATCTCCAGCGCTACCCGCAATTCTTCGTCGGTATTGAACCCCGAGCGGTAGCTGACCAGCATGGCTCGTTGCAGCATGTCGCCGTTGCCGTAAGGCCACCAGGCGTCCTGGATGTTGTCGTTGCCGGTGAACACCCGCACGCCGCCGGCACGCAGACGCAACACGGGCGGGAAGGCGTGCTCGCCGGGGGCGTTGGTCATGATGGATATGCCGGCGCGGGCCAGTACCTCGGCGCAGCGGTCGACCACACTCTCGGATACATCACCAAGGCCGTAGGCATGGCTGACCGCCACCAGGCCTTGCATCCCCAGTGCCTGGGTTCGCGCGGCAATACGTTCAAGCTGCGCGATGCAGATGTCGCCCGGCTCATGGAGGTGGATATCGACTTTCACACCATGCCGGTCGGCCATGCCGAAGACGATGTCGAGCTGGGCCTCGGCGTCGCCGTCCAGGGTGGTCGGATCAATACCGCCGACCACCTGAACGCCTTCGCGCACGGCAGCTTCCATCACTTCGGCGGTACCGGGGCAGGTGATCACGCCGGCCTGTGGGAAGGCGACCAGCTCGATGTCGAGCAGGCCTTTCCACTGCTCGCGGGCTTCGAGGATGGCGCGCAGGTTGGCGAGTCCGGTGGTGGCGTCCACGTCTACATGGCAGCGCATGGCTATCGTGCCGAAGGAGGCGGCTTGGCGCATCAGGGCATTGGCGCGCTCGACGATGGGCGGGGCGCTGGCCAGTTCGCGTTTTTCCACAGCCAGGCGCTCACGTAAGGACGCCACTGGTTGGTGCGGGCGCCAACGGTCGCCGACGAAGCTCTTGTCCAGGTGGATGTGGCCGTCGACGAAGCCTGGCAGAGCCAGCAGGCCTTCCAGGTCGATGGTCTCGCTCGCCGCTTCGGCGGCGCGCTGTGCGCCGATGTGGGTAATGCGTCCGTTCTTGACGGCAATATGCAGGGGCTGGCCATCCGGGTCGATGGCGTTGATGAACTCACGGTCGTTCATGTTAGGGCCTTTTCTTCGAGGCTTGGATGAAGTCACACGGTAGGGAGGATCGGGATAGGTCTCAAATTAATTATCAGGATCGACGGCAGTGCATTTATGGATGCGGACCTGCATTAAAAAGCCCACTGGGGTCGATTCCGATAATTAACTTTCAAAGCCTACCCGCTCGGCCCAGCATTGGGCACGCACCCCGTCCAACCGCCTGCTGCAGCGTTTTCCGGTCGGGGCGCCACCCACAATAAAAACAAATGCTGTGTCGGAGTCCGCCCATGATCATCGATTCCAAGCGAGTGCGTGCCGCCCTCATATTCATTGCCTGTACGTCATTCATCGTCTGTGGAGTTCAACCCATTTTCATGGGATTGATCACCGAGCGACTGAGCCTGTCACTCGACCTGCAGGGCTGGGTGGTGTCGGTCGAGATGATCGGCATGACCCTCGGCACCTTGCTGTGTCCGCTGCTGATGAATCGCCATGGCGGGCGCAGCTTGTGTCTGTGGGGTGGGGTGCTGTGTGTGGCCTTGAGCATTGCCACTGCCTTTGCCACCACCAGCATGACGCTGTTGATCGTGCGCCTGGCAGCCGGTACCTGCGCAGGGCTGGTCTATGCGTACGCCGTGACGACGCTGGGGCGCTTGCCCAATCAGGACCGTTCCTTCGGGCTGATGTTGTTGTTGCAGACGCCGGAGTATTCGTTGTTTTCCGCCGCGTTGCCTTTACTTGCCGCACAGAGTGGCGCCATGACCGCCTTGTGCTCCTTTGGTCTGTGGTACCTACTGATCTGTGTCGCCAGTCTGGTATTGCCAGGTCGTCCTATGGCTTTGCCGGACAGCGGCGAAGGTACGCCGGCCCAAGGTGGTTCGGTACGTACGGGGCGCAGCGCGCTGGTGGGGATGCTGTTCATGCAGATCGCCATTTACTGTGTCTGGGGCTTCATCGACCAGTTGGCGCGTGATCAGGGAATCGGCGGCGTCGATATCGGCTGGGCGTTCGGCCTCTCGGCCATTGGCGGCTTGCCGGGGGCCGCGTTGCCAAGCGTGCTCGGTGCACGGATCAGCCGCCAGCTGATGATCGCTGTGGGCTTATTGGCGGTGTTCATCTCCATCGCCCTGCTCACGGGCCACACGCGCACGCCGATGCAACTGTGTGTCGCGCTGTTGCTGCTTAATTTCGGCTGGGTGCTGTCGCTGTCGTACTACATGGCACTGATCACCACCAACGACCCGACAGGCAAGCTCACGCCGCTGGTCAGCATCACTTTGATGGGGGCCGCAGCGGTGACCCCGGCACTGATCGCGATGTTGGTGGACGGTTCCAACCAGCAATTGATCTTCCTGCTGGGAACTGGGGCGCTGGTGATTGCCTTTGCCGTGACATGCCTTGGAGCGATGCCCAAGCGAGTCGGCACTCGGGCTGCATGCTGATCGGGCATAGGGAGTAGCCGCTACTGCAACGTTGGCGGCTTCACACCCTGAGGTAACCTCTCAACGACTACCTCGATCTGGGCAATCTGTCGCGCAAGCTGCAGCGCCTCCTCAAGCTTGCCCAGTGCCTTCAGGCGGTCTCGCTCTTTGCGCAATGCGAGTAGGTTTTTTTGCAGTGCCAAGCCAGAAGTATTGAACGGGTCCATGTGTCTCTCACGCTGAGGGCCTCCGTGCCGTTGTAGGAAAATGGACCGTAGCAGCTCAATAATCCTGCGAAAACTGAGGTTTCATACAGCGAAGGCATGCGATCACGATATCTCGCACTAGGCGTGGAAAAAAATCCTACAAATTTGAGTTGCACCTGTTTCTATTCATGTAGATCGGGACCCGCTCTGACCCCCGAGTTTGCTCGAGTTTTGCCAGCCGGTTGGTCGCAGGGCGCTGACGACCGTAGTTGGACCGTGAAGGTGTGAGCTGAAACCTGATGTAGCAATTAAACCTCCAGGGCCTACAAGTGATCTGCGTCCACCACCGCCTGGGCGAATGCCTGCGGCGCCTCTTGTGGCAAGTTATGCCCGATACCGCCATCGATGAGCCGGTACTCATACTTGCCGGTGAACCGTTGCGCATAGGCCTGGGCAGGCGGATGCGGCGCACCATTAGCGTCCCCTTCGAGGGTAATGGTCGGCACGCTGATGCTGGGGAATTTGGCTAATTTCGCTTCCAGCGGATCGTAGCGTGTCTCGCCCTGCGCCAGCCCCAGGCGCCAGCGATAGTTGTGCACGGTAATCGCCACCTGATCAGGGTTGTCCAGCGCCTTGGCGCTGCGTTCGAACGTGACATCGTCGAACGCCCACTTTGGCGAGGCGGTCTGCCAGATCAGTTTGGCGAAGGCATGGCGGTCCTTCTCATAGCCCGCCTGGCCGCGCTCGGTCGCGAAATAGTACTGGTACCACCACTGCAACTCGGCGCTCGGCGGCAGGGGGGCCTTGGCGGCTTCCTGGCTGCTGATCAGGTAGCCACTGACCGATACGAGCGCCTTCACCCGCTCGGGCCACAGGGCCGAGACGATGTCGGCAGTGCGCGCGCCCCAGTCGAAGCCGGCCAGCACGGCGCGTTTTACCTGCAGTGCATCCATGAAGGCGATCACGTCGCTGGCCAGCGCTGAAGGCTGGGCGTTGCGAGGCGTCTGCGCCGAGAGAAAGCGAGTTGCGCCGTAGCCGCGTACATAGGGCACCAGAACGCGATAGCCTTTAGCGGCCAAGGTTGGGGCAACCTCCTGAAAACTGTGGATGTCGTAGGGCCAGCCATGCAGAAGAATCACCACTGGGCCATCGGCCGGGCCTTGTTCAACATAGGCGACATCGAGCACACCGGCGTTGATATGTTTCAGTGGGCCGAATTCATCTGCAGCCGCTACGGATGCTGGCGCCTGGATTTGTGCTGCCAGGGTTGCACCAGCGCTCATTAGCGCGAGCGGCAGCAGGGCACAGGCAAACAGGTTGGAACGTTTAGGGCGGCGAATTGCGGGGGCATGGCTGGCGTACATGGGTGTTTCCTCGGCTTGGCCATCGGCTCTGTTTGGGTGCAAGCCAGTAAATAGCATCGCTGTATCGCGGTTGTGTCGTGTTGCCCTGCAGAAAGCGTTTTTGTGTATCAGGTCTCAGTTCGTACATACACAGATACAAATCGGCCGCTCATGGGAAAGGACAAGCCAGTGGCCTAAGTGGTCATCTGATACGCTTTTTTTCTACAAAGCTGAATCTGTATCCATATCAGCCCACCGCCCATAATGCTTTTCATCCCACACCACATTTGAAGAGGTTCCAATGGGCAAGCTTGCGCTGTTTCTGGGTGGTTTTTTGCTACTGACGATTCTGATAGGCCTGCTGGGGACTATTCCGCCAAGCTGACGTTCCGCCCCCCCTCCGGCCCGTCTCCTTCGTCAGATGGGCCAATCTCACACCTGCTCGTCAGTCTAATTTGGTATACCGCTGGACTGGCGGTAGCTGCAAGTCGTTCTCAAGTGCAAATTGCTCGTGTACTCTCGCGGTCGCGTCATAATGGGTCGCATAGCGCCTAGTCATTTGCCTTGGAGTCAATACATAGATGGAATGCAAGAAGGGCACTTCAGCCATGCTGGAGTGGCGTAGCCGTTTTCTCACTGCCGACGTCCTCGACGAGGACGAATATGATCTTGCGCTGCGCAGTGCCGAAGCCCTGGAGCAATCGGGTGTTATCAGCGCAGTTGAATGGATTGAGTTGGTCAAGGCGGCGAATGCGGCACTGTTGCGCGTGCGATAAGTCCTTCTTTGCAAGGGGAAATCTGTCCACAAAAAACGTGGGTAGGTCTGTGGATAAAATGCTGCAAGCCAAGCCATTTGTGGCTTCTGTTAAATTGAGCAGATTTTGAACAGCCGTCAGGCGGGCTGTTCAACAGTCGCTTCACCTGCCTGGCGCAACGCCAGCAGCAGTTCGCGTACCCGTACTGGCAACTCTCCGGCAGGGTACACCGCGTGCATTTGAGGGTCTTGTCCAGTGCTGGAGGTCAACCGGTAATCCGGGCAAACACGCACCAGGCGTCCTGCCCTCACTTGTGCTTCACCGACCCAGCCAGCCAGGCGAGCGATACCGGCACCTGCCAACGTGCTGTGAAACACCGCATCACCTGAACTCAGGCGCAGTTTTGGATGAGGGCGCAGGCTGGTGATACGGCCATCGCGGCAGAAATGCCATGCCTTGAGGATGCGTGGAGCGGTGTGCAGGATCAACGAGTGATCCATCAGTTCTTCTGGCAGTCGAGGTGTGCCATTGCGGGCCAGGTAGGCAGGGCTGGCATAGACATGGCGCTGGTAGCGCCACAACGGATAGCCAATCAGTTCACTCGATTGTGGGAAGGCGCCCCGCACCACGAAATCGAGCTTGCTCAGCAACGGGTCCAGGGCCTCATCGCTGTACTGCACATCCAGGGTCACCTGCGGGTGACGTTGGGAAAATCCCGTAAGCACGCCCGGTAGCACATGTTCGCTGAGCAGTTGCGGCACGCCGAAGCGGATCCAGCCTTGCGCGCTGCCACTGAGCGCGGCCAGTTCATCGGCAGCGTCACGTTGCACATCCAGCAAGCGTTCGGCGTGCGGGAGCAAGCGCTCACCGGCGTCGGTGAGGGTTACCGCATTGGCATTGCGGTTGAGCAATTTGCATCCGGTATTGTCTTCCAGTGTTTGCACCGCACGAGTCACGGCGCTGGGCGAGCGGCCGAGGGCGCGGGCGGCGGCGACGAAGCTGCGCTTGTGCGCGACGCTGACGAAGGCCTGGATTTCGCGCAGCATGTCCAATGCCATGAAAGGCTCCTTGTTGCGGTTTGTGCAATATGGCATTTCAACACAAGCGCGGCGTTTTGATTAGCCTTGCGGTCTGCCTTCGCTGTCTGGAACCGCTTCATGATGGATATTGCCGTACTTTCCCTGTTCGCCTTTGCCGCTGGCCTGATCGATGCCGCCGTCGGCGGAGGCGGGCTGATTCAGATCCCGGCACTGTTCAACGTGCTTTCCACCGCGCAACCAGCGGCCTTGTTGGGCACCAACAAGCTGGCGTCGGTCTGCGGTACGGCCTTTGCGGCGCGCTCGTTCATCCGCAAGGTGACGCTGGACTGGGGATTGATCGTGCCGGCGGCGCTTAGTGCGTTCGTCATGTCGTTCGCAGGCGCCGCTACCGTGTCGCTGGTGCCGCCCAGCGTGATGCGGCCGGCGGTGCTGGTGCTGATCGTGCTGATGGCGATTTACACCTTCTGCAAGAAGGATTTCGGCACCTTGCACAAGCCGGCGAAAATCGGCCGCAAGGAGCAATGCCTGGCCGTGCTGATCGGTGGGGCTATCGGCTTCTACGATGGTCTATTCGGGCCGGGCACCGGTAGCTTCCTGATCTTCCTGTTCATTCGCTTCTTCGCCCTGGACTTCCTGCATGCCTCAGCCTCGGCCAAAGTGGTCAACATCGCTACCAACCTGGCGGCCCTGGTGTTCTTCGTGCCTTCCGGCAATGTGTTGTACGCCATTGCCCTGCCGATGGCGGCGTGCAATGTGCTCGGCGCGCTGACCGGCACCTGGCTGGCCGTGCACAAGGGCGCAGGGTTCGTGCGCGGGCTGTTCCTGATGCTGTTGTGCGTGCTGATCGCCAAGCTGTCCTGGGATTTGCTGGCAGGTTGAGTCAGACCACCTGGCGCTGCGCTTCGGCCAGTTCGACGCGATTGCGGCCGTGGGCCTTGGCGCGGTAGAGCGCCTGGTCCGCGTGTGCCAATAGTTCGTCAAGGCCTGGTGCCGCGACTTCGGCGGCGCAGCCGGCGAGGCCGATGCTGACAGTGATCTGCAGGCGCGCATCGCCTTGAGCCACGTACAGGTCCTGCACGGCCCGGCGCAAGCGTTCTGCGGTGAACTTCGCGCGCTCTGGTGCAAGCCCCGGAAGCAGCACCACAAACTCTTCTCCACCCATGCGCGCCAGCAGCTCGCCGTCGTGCAGCTGGTCTTGCAACGTACGGGCGAACTGACGCAGCACTTGGTCACCCACGCCGTGGCCATGGTGGTCATTGATTGATTTGAAGTGGTCGATATCCAGCATCATCAAGGTCAGCGGCAGTGCCTGGGCATGCACCTGGCGACTGTCGAGCAGGGCGCTGGCGCGCTGGGTAAAGGCGCTGCGGGTCAGCACGCCGGTCAGGTGGTCGACGGTGGCCTGATGCGCCAGGCGTGCCAGCAGGCTGCGATTGGCCTGGCTGACACAGGCGACCACCAGTGGCCCGAGTACCAGCATGGCGATGCCCAGGCGCGCGGACATCAGTGTGGTGACTCCCGGTTCGCTCTGCGGCACGCTGAAATGCATGAGGTTCTGCGCCACAGCGACGATCAACGTACTGCCGGCCGTGAGTGTCAGCAGGGATACCAGGAACGGCGAGTAGGTCCAGGCGCACCACAATAGCGCTGCGATCGGGAAGGCAATCGCTCCCGGCCCGCCGAAGAGAATGCTCAAGGCCAGCGACGCCAGCAGCACCAGCAGGGGGGCCAGGCGGATCGCCTGGGCGCCACTACGCACCAGCGCACGGGCCGAAGGCGCGGTAAGCAGCACGGGTAATACCAGCACGCTGGTCGAAAACTGCTCGCTGAACCAGGCCATCCAGGTGGCGCGCAATGATTGCTCGAACCACGGTGCGGCCATCACGCAGGCAAGGCTGGCCGCCACCGCTGCACCTGCGGTGCTGGCGCCGAACATACTGAGTACCCCCTGCGGACTGCGCAGGCGTCGGTGCTGGCGCGGCAGGCGTGTCAGCAACAGCCACACTGTCACCACCACACTCAGGTTGCACAGATTGAACCACAGCGCCGGCGCCCAGGCGCTGCCGCAGACCAAGTCGGCGGCGACCATCGCCAGCCAAACCAAGACGAACCCAATCGGGCCGGCCTGGCGCGGATAGCGCAACAGCATGCCGGCCAGCACGGCATTGACCGGCCAGAACAACGACAGAGATTCGATTGGCCGGGCCAGAATCCCACCTAGGGTCAGGGCAAAGGTCAGCCCGAAAAGGGCGACAAAGGGTAACAAGCGCGATTGGGCTGGGAAAACCATAGGTTCGACCGACAAGCGGAGACGAAATCCAGGACAACGGCTGCAGGCACCTGGGGCAATAACGTAACAGTGTGTTTCCACAGGCTAGTTGATGTCAATCTGCCGCAATCGTGCAGGATAATGCCAAATAGCCTGCATGTCGCTGTATCCCTCATAGCCCGTAGAACCAAGGCACCATCAACACCGTCACCAGCATCACCAGTACAGTGAAGGGCACACCGACCTTGATGAAATCGGCAAAGCGGTACTGACCAGGGCCCAGCACGAGGGTGTTTACCGGCGAGGAGACCGGGGTCATGAATGCCGCCGAGGCGGCCAGAGCCACGGTCATTGCGAACGGGTAAGGCGACATGCCCAGCTGAGCTGCGGTGCTGATGGCCACGGGCGCCATGAGTACCGCCGTGGCGGTATTGGAGATGAACAGGCCGATCACGGCGGTCACCATGAACAGGCAGGCGAGCATGACGAGCGGGCCGGCGCCGCCCAGCAAACTGACCAACCCGCCAACTGCCAGGTCGATGCCGCCGGTTTTCTGCAGGGCCTGAGCAAACGGTAGCATGCCGACGATCAATATCAGGCTTTGCCAGTGGATCGCCCGGTAGGCGCTGTTCATGTCGATGCAACGCCCGGCACCCATCAGCAAGCAACCGATCAGCGCGGCGATTACGTTGGGCACCGCACCGCTGACCATCAGCCCGACCATTACTGCCAGGCTGATCAAGGCGTAGGGCGCGCGAACGCGCGCCGGTGCGACCTGGTCGATTTCCGCGGGCAAGCTCAACACCAGGAAGTCCTTCGGTTGGCTTTGCAGCTGGCGCACCGCCTTCCAGAGGCCGACCACCAGCAGCGTATCGCCCTGGCGCAGCGGCTCCTCCACCAGTTGCTCTTCGATCGCTGCCTGCTCGCGGCGCAGGCCGACCACGTTGAGGTCATAGCGGGTGCGGAAGGCAAGATCCAGGATGCTTTTGCCGATCAGTTGCGAGCCGGGAGGCAGCGAGACTTCGGCCATGCCCAGCTCCTGGGACTGGTCGATGAAGTAGGCGGCCTTGAAGTGCAGGGGTTCAAGTTGCATGGTCTGGCACAAGTTGCGCAGGTCGTCGCGATTGGCGAACAAGTCGAGCAGCAGGACATCACCTTGATGCAGCACGGTGTTGGAGTCAGCGGCGATTACCCGCGTGGTGAACTTGTGCTGGCGCTCGATGCCGATCACGTTGGCGCCATGTCGGGTACGCAGCGCCAACTCACCGAGGGTGTGACCGATCAGGGGGGAGTGTGGGCGAATACGCAGGCGTCGCTCGCGGCCATTGAGTTTGTAGTCGAGCACCAGGTCGAGCAGGGTACGGCGGCTTTCCACCCGGCCGTCCTTGCGAACTTCACCGTTCAGCCAATTGCGCGTCAGCAGCATATAACCGATGCCGAGCACCAGCACTACCAGGCCGAAAGGGGTGAAGCTGAAGAAGCTGAACCCTTGTTCGCCATGGCGCACCAGCTCGCTGTGCACCACCACGTTTGGCGGCGTGGCCACCAGGCTGAGCATGCCGCTGATCAGGCCAGCGAAGCTCAGCGGCATCATCAGGCGGCTGGGGGAAATTCGCAGGCGCGCGGCGATGCTCAGCACTACCGGAATGAAAATTGCGACCACGCCGGTCGAACTCATCACCGAGCCCAGCCCGGCCACCGACACCATCAGCAACACCAGCAGGCGCGCCTCGCTGTCGCCGGCACGCGCGCTCATCCATTCACCGATGCGGTAGGCGATGCCAGTGCGTACCAGCCCCTCGCCGATCACGAACAAGGCGGCGATCAGCACCACGTTGGGGTCGCTGAAACCGGCCAGCGCCTGGTCGACGGTGAGGATTCCCATCAAAGGCAGGGCAAGGATCACCAGCAGGGCGACCACGTCCATGCGCGGACGGTTGATGACGAAGAGGACGACGACGACAGCCAGCAGGCCGAGTACCCAGAGCAGTTCCTGGTTCATGGGGCGGGGGTGTTCCTTCACTCAAAGGGCACGGATGACAGTAGCAGTCAGTGTGGCAGTTTGTAGTGAAGGTGGTATTGATGTGTTGCAGGGTTCGCGCGAGCGCTTGAACAAAAAGGGCCGCGAAGGCGGCCCTGGTGCTGCATGACTCAGTGACGGTGACGGCGGTGCTTCTTGCCGTTATTGTCACCGAGGTGATTGCCGATGGCGCCACCGGCCGCGCCGCCCAGGCCAGCACCGATGGTCGAGCCGGCCGAGCCGCCAACCTTGCCGCCCAGCAGCGAGCCGCCAGCCGAACCTAGGCCCCCGCCGATGGCGGCTTCGGTGCGGTTGCCCTTGCGCGCGGCGACCGCGCTGCCCGCGGCGCCACCCACGCCAGCACCGATGGCCGCACCGGTGCTGCCGCCGAGCTGTTTGCCGACAACGTTACCCAGGACACCACCCAGGCCGCCGCCAATGGCGGCAGTACCGTCACCGGCGAAAGCGCCTTGGCACAGCAGCAGGCCAAGAGCAAGGGAAGGCAAAGTCAGACGCATGATAAGAGCCTCGGAAGAATCATCAGTTTATGTGTGGAGTGGAAAGACGTATCAACGGTAGTCGCGGTCACGGTAGCGGCGATCATCATCGTCGCGATCGTGCCGATGGTGGTGACGATGGCCGCGATCGCCGTCGCGCCAGCCGTCATCGTTATCGTGGTAATGGTGGTGGCAGCCGGCGAGAAGCAGGAATGCACCGATCAGCGAAAAGCTTGCAAGGCGGGTCATCACGATATAGGTCCTTGATCCGCATAGGTTTACGGGACACTTGCTAGGACTGTGATTGATCCATTTGGTTTCCTGAGCGGACAAGATTTGCTGCGCCGGCGATGAGCGGCGCAGCTTGATGCCCTGAGTTAGGAGGCAGGGTGGATAGCAAGCACGACGCCATTGGTAATCTGCACCAGTACATAGTGCTCACCCATACGCACCCAGTGGCTTTCCTTCTCGGGTGCCGGCAATCCCTTGGCCTTCCAGTCCTTGACAGTCTGGTCGTCGCGCTTGTATTGATCCGGCGCTTTGTCACCGACTTTGAGTTCGCGGTTATGGGTTTCCGGAGCAGTGATACTTTCTTCGGCCGATGGCGCAGCTGAAGCGACCATGGGCAGGCAGGGCAGGGCGGCGAGGAACAGCGAAGGCAAAAGATGGCGTGCTTTCATGACAAATCTCCTGTTGTAGGCATGCTTTATCTGCGACAGCAGCCAGCGCGGGACAATTCACTCGCCCTGCCCGGCAGTGCTAGAGTCGCTTTCTTTTTTGCCCCGAGGATGGAACATGCGAGCGATTCTGCCGATGGCTGCAGCGCTGGTGTTGGTCGGTTGCGCTTCAGCGACCATGGATACGGCACGTGGCGGTAAGCCGACTGTGCAACTCGACTCGCGCAAGGCGCCGGAACTGGTGGCCCAATGCATTCAGTTCAGTTGGCAGAAAGAGGATGTGTTCGGGGATGACGCCAGTGGTTACCTGGAGCCTCGCAAGCAAGGCGGGCTGACAGTCTATACCCGCGAAGCGGAATCGTTTGTGGATGTGTATCCACAGGGCGGCGGCACGCGGGTGGACTACTATGCGCAGAAGAACGATGGTGTGGCGTTGCAACGCCGTGCGGCGGCGGCTACCTGCTTGTAGTGCTTGAGCAGGGTCAATCAACCTACCAAAAATGGCAACAAGGATGTTCACCATGGACCGATCACAGCAACTCAACCGTGCCAGCTGGAACGAACGTGCCCCCCTGCATGCCGCCTCGAAGGACTACGAGGTCGAGCGACTGGTCCAGCAGCCTGCCCATCTCTCGGAAACCGTGCGCTTCGACCTGCCACGGCTCGGCGACATTCACGGCCTGCGAACCGTCCACCTGCAATGTCATATCGGTACCGACACCCTTTCGCTGGCACGGTTGGGCGCACAGGTCAGCGGCCTGGATTACTCGGCAGCTTCGCTGGCAGAAGCACGCCAGTTGGCCAAGCGTTGCAGTACGCTGATCGAGTATGTCGAAGCCGATGTCTATCAGGCTGATCAGGTGCTGCAGGCGGGTACGTTCGACCTGGTTTACACCGGTATTGGCGCACTCTGCTGGCTACCACGTATCGAGCCCTGGGCCCGAACCGTGGCGACCTTACTCAAGCCGGGAGGACGCTTGTTCTTGCGTGATGGGCACCCGATGCTTATGGCGGTCAACGAGGACCAGCAGGATCGGCTGCAGTTGGAGTATCCGTACTTCGAGCACGAGACGCCCACGGTATGGCATACCGACCAGACTTACGTCGACAGTGACCAGCGCCTCACACAGACCGAAACCCATGAGTGGAACCACGGCCTCGGCGAGGTCATCAGCGCCTTGTTGGCGCACGGCCTGCAACTAACGGCCCTGGTCGAGCACCAGAGCATCCCCTGGGAGGCGCTGCCGGGGCAGATGGACAAAGGCCCCGACGGCGAGTGGCGCCTGCGAGAGTGTCCCGAGCGCCTGCCGCTCAGCTACACGCTGCAGGCGATCAAGGCTTGATCAGGACAGGTAGCCGCCGTCCACATTGAGCGCGGTGCCTGTGGTGTAGCTGGACGCGTCGCTGGCCAGGTACAGCACCGCGCCGGCCATTTCCTTGGGGTCGGCCACGCGCTTGAGCGGGATCTGCTGCAGTGCGGCATTGAGGATGGCGTCGTTCTTCACCAGTGCCGAGGCGAACTTGGTGTCGGTCAGGCCTGGCAGCAGGGCGTTGCAGCGGATGCCGAACTGCGCACATTCCTTGGCGAAGACCTTGGTCATGTTGATCACTGCGGCCTTGGTCACCGAGTAGATGCCCTGGAAGTGGCCAGGCGAAACACCGTTGATCGAGGCCACGTTGATGATGCTGCCGCCACCGTTTTCGCGCATCAGCTTGCCGGCTTCCACCGACATGAAGAAATAGCCGCGGATATTGACGTCAACGGTCTTCTGGAAGGCGTTCGGGTCGGTGTCCAGGACGTTGCAGAACTGAGGATTGGTGGCGGCGTTGTTGACCAGCACATCCAGGCGCCCGAACTGTTCGCGGATGCCGGCGAAGACCTGCTGGATCTGCTCCAGTTCACCGATGTGGCACGCCACTGCGGTGGCCTTGCCGCCTGCCGCGATGATCGCGTCGGCCACCTGCTGGCAGCCATCGAGCTTACGACTGGAAACGATCACATGGGCGCCTTGCTGCGCCAGCAGGTGGGCGATGGCCTCGCCAATGCCACGGCTGGCGCCGGAAACGAAAGCGATCTTGCCATCGAGGTCGAACAGGTGGGTCTTGGACATGCTGTTTTCCTTGTTGTCTGTCGTCAGAGCGTGGATTTGGCGATGACCTGCAAGCTCATTTGCTCAAGCAACCGGTTCATGTGGATGAATTGGGCGAAGCGCTTGTCCTGGGTCTGGCCGTGATAGAAGCGGTAGTAGATCTGCTGGACGATGCCCGCCAGGCGGAAGAGGCCGTAACAGTAGTAGTAATCGAAGTTGTCGAGGCTGATGCCTGCGCGCTCGGCGTAGTAGTCGACGAACTGGCGGCGAGTGAGCATGCCGGGGGCATTGCTCGGTTGGCGGCGCATCAGTTGCACGGGGGCCGGGTCGCTTGCCTCGATCCAGTAGGCCAGGCTGTTCCCAAGGTCCATCAGCGGATCGCCAATCGTGGCCATCTCCCAGTCGAGCACGCCGATGATGCGCATGGGGTTGTCGGCGTCGAGGATCACGTTGTCGAAGCGGTAGTCGTTGTGCACGATGCCTGGGCGCGGATGGTCGGCGGGCATCTTCTCGTGCAGCCAGGCGATGACGTGTTCCCAGCGTGGGGCATCGGGCGTGAGGGCTTTTTCATAGCGGCTGGTCCAGCCGTCGATTTGGCGCTGCACATAGCCTTCCGGCTTGCCCAGGTCGGCCAGGCCGCAGGCCTGATAGTCGACTTGATGCAGTTTTACCAGGCGGTCGATGAAGCTTTTGCACAGCGCTTCGGTGCGCTTGGCATCCAGGCCAAGCTCGGCAGGAATGTCCGAGCGCAGGATGATGCCGTTGACCCGCTCCATCACATAAAACTCGCCGCCGATCAGCGTTTCGTCGGTACAGTGGGCGTAGGCTTTGGGGCAGTACGGGAAGCCGCTGTTGAGCTGGTTGAGAATGCGAAATTCCCGGCCCATGTCGTGGGCAGACTTGGCTTTCTGGCCGAACGGCGGCCGCCGCAACACGAATTCGCGGCACGGGTAGGCAACCAGATAAGTCAGGTTGGACGCGCCGCCGGGAAACTGGCTGATCCGCGGCATGCCTTCAAGGCTTGCGATGTTGGCCTTGAGGTAAGCGTCGATGACGTCCGCGTCGAGTTCTTCGCCGGGGCGTACCTGGGTGGACTGGTCGGTGAGCGTCATGCGTTTTCCTTATTATAAGTCGCAAGGATTATTGGCTAATCTAATGGCGTTGCTGCTCTGGAACAAGCGTGCCAAACGCCCTATAGGTGAGGGTGTTGCCGGCCGATCACTGCCCCGAATGCCACAGTTGGGCAAAAAAAAACCGAAGCCGTTCGGGCTTCGGTTTTCGCATCGCTTGGCGTGCCCGTCACTCAGGAAGGGAACAGCTCGCTGAGCTTCATCGACAGCATCATGTCGCCCTCGACGCGCAGCTTGCCGCCCATGAAGGCCTGCATGCCGTCGGTTTCACCGCTGACGATGCCTTTCAGGGTTTCGCTGTCCAGGACCAGGGTGCAGTTGGCATCGGCGTTTTCGCCTTCCTGGATCTCGCAGGTGCCATCCTTGACGAGCAGTGCGTAGTGCTTGTCTTCATCGGTGATATTGAAGCCGAACACCAGGTCCAGGCCGGCGGCAGCGGCGGGATTGAACTTTGCTTTCATCGCTTCGACTGCTTTAGCTACGTCGCTCATGGTGTATTCCTTATTAAGTAATTATTCGCGTCCGCAAGGACACAATGGGCCGGGCTCATCGATAAGTAATGAGCTCCGGCACCTTCAACAGCTGTACATGTGCTTGGCTGTTGAAGGAAGCCAGCGTCACGTCGCGGCCACGGAATTTCAGCTGGCTGAGCGACGTGTTGATGATCTGCCAGTTCAGCGCGAAGGCCTGACTGGGGGTAATTCCAGTAACCAGATGGAGCAGGGCGGCAATGCTGCCACCGGAGGTGAACACGGCGATGTTGTCGCCACTGCCGGCGGTGTCCAGCACACGCTGCAGGCCGGCGTTGACCCGGGAAGTAAATGCCTGCCAGGTTTCCAGGCCGTCGTCGGCATGTTCGCCGGCATGCCAGCGCTGCACCATCAGAGCGAACAGGCGCTGGAATTCGCTGCGATTCTGCGTACCGTTGCGCAATATGTGTCGTGCGTTTGGCTCGTCTGGTAACAGACCCGGCAGCAGGGCGCGAATCACGCCGTCGGCATCGAACTCATTGAACGCCGAGTCGGTTTCAACGGCCGGAGTTGCGTGGCCATTGTCTTGCAATGCTGTGAGTGCCAATCGCGCGGTGTCTTGCTGACGGCGCAGGTTACCCGCAACGCAACGGTCCAACCTCAGGCCCAGCTGCGCGAAATGCTCGCCCAGCGCCTTGCTTTGTTGGACGCCCACCGGCGACAGGACGTCATAGTCGTCGGCACCAAAGGAGGCTTGGCCATGTCGGATCAGGTAGAGGTTGCCCACAAAAATGTCCGGCCGCTTGAAGGTTGATGCGAGGTTAGGACGCGCTACTCGGGCTGTCAACGAAAAAACATACAAGCGTTTGAAAAGGTCGTTTGAACTATGTTGCTAGCGTTTACCGCCGCTGGCAGTGCCACGGTCGCACCGGTATGCTTGCTACAGTTTCGCGCCTTAAAGGCGCTGGTTCATGAAGGAGTCAACGTGGAGTTTCTTGCCGAATACGCAAGCTTTCTCGCTAAAACCGCCACCCTGGTGATTGCCATACTGGTGGTGTTGTCCGCCATTGCCGGTCTGCGCGGCAAGGGCCGGCGCAAGGCTGGGGGGCAGTTGCAGGTCACCCGTCTCAATGAGTTCTATAAAGAGCTGCGCGAGCGCCTGGAGTCGGGCCTGCTCGACAAAGCCCAGCTCAAGGCCCTGCGCAAGCAGCAGGCCAAGGCAGAAAAACAGCAGAAGAAGGGCAAGGCAGAGGAGAAGAGTCGGGTTTTCGTGCTCGACTTTGATGGCGACATCAAAGCCTCTGCCACAGAGAGCCTGCGCAACGAGATCACTGCACTGCTGACCCTGGCCACGCCGCGAGACGAAGTGGTCCTGCGCCTGGAAAGCGGTGGTGGCCTGGTGCACAGCTACGGCCTGGCCGCGTCGCAGCTGGCGCGTATCCGTCAGGCCGGCATCCCGCTGACCGTGTGCATCGACAAGGTGGCCGCCAGCGGCGGTTACATGATGGCCTGTATCGGCGAGAAAATTGTCAGCGCGCCTTTCGCTGTGCTGGGCTCGATAGGCGTGGTTGCGCAGTTACCCAACGTCAACCGGTTGCTGAAGAAGCACGATATCGATTTCGAGGTGCTGACCGCAGGCGAATACAAACGCACCCTGACCGTATTCGGCGAGAACACCGATAAAGGGCGGGAGAAGTTCCAGGAAGATCTGGACATCACGCACCAGCTGTTCAAGGATTTCGTCTCGCGTTATCGCCCACAGTTGCACATAGACGAGGTGGCCACCGGTGAGGTCTGGTTGGGCGTCGCTGCGCTGAATCGCCAATTGGTGGATCAATTGCAGACCAGTGACGAGTACCTCAGCGACCGCGCCCGCAATGCCAACCTGTTCCACCTGCATTATGCCGAACGCAAAAGCCTGCAGGAGCGTATCGGCATAGCTGCCAGCGGCACGGTGGAGAACACCGTGGTGGGCTTGTGGAGCAAACTGGGCCGCTTGCGCTAACACCTTGAACGCCTTGAATATTTTTTATGTTCAGGGGGTTGCAAGGTTGGATGAATGCAGACATAATGGCGCCCATCGAAACGCAGGAAACTTTGAAAAAGGTTCGGTGTTTCAAGGAGATAGAAGCGCAAGCAGCTAGATCCGAACTTTGAGGCCGAGTAGCAAAGTGGTTATGCTCCGGATTGCAAATCCGTCTACGCCGGTTCGATTCCGACCTCGGCCTCCACCATTCGAAAGCCCCGCAGATTAACGTCTGCGGGGTTTTTCTTTGTGGGTAAAAAAAGCCAAGAGTGCCAAAATAAAGGGACGGAGACTCCGAGTCTCTAGTCTTGAGCGGGCTTGGTGGTTTCTTCCTCGAGTGCGCAGCCCAGAAAAAGAAAAACCCGCCAACAAGAGGTGGCGGGCCTAAAGAACGTACGAAGCAAGGGTAATGTCGCAAAGCACATGTCATGAAATCGTGAAGAGTTTGTCGACACGCGGTCATTCCCCTTCTTGCACGACATGCAGGCCGCAGCACCTGGCGGGCAAAAAAAACCCGCCGTGAAGGCGGGCAAGGAGCGTTTGAAGGGAAAGGCTGTAGGATGAAGCCCGCCGGTTAAGTCAGCATTAACCACAATTCATTGACCCCGGATGACGATGCGGCTTACAGGCGAACCCAAATCCCAGGAGCAACCATGCGCGACAATGACGACCTGCACGAGCCCGAGCACGATCACCTGCTCGATCACGAATTTTTCTACGAGGACTTCGAACCCGAAGCAGACGCCCAGGGTGCCGAGGATGAGGTCGAGGTAGACGAAGCAGGGATGGATGACCTTGATGACGACGAGCGCGATCACCCAGCCTGGCACGACGACCTGGACGACTGATTCAGCGCCCGTCGAGCGAGAAGCGCCCGGGGCCGCTTACCGCCAGCAACAACAGGCCGCCAACGATGCTCGAGTTTTTCAGGAACTGGGTCATGTTGGCGGCGCGCTCAGGGTCGACCATGTTCCAGAACGGGTGGCCAAGCAGTGCTGTGCCCAGCACGAACAGGGCGAACAGGAAGGCCAGCGGACGGGTGTAGAAACCCAGAATCAGAATGATGGCAACGAAGAATTCCATGATCACCGCTACCGCTGCGGCAAGCATGGGGGCGGGGGCGCCCAGTGAGGTCATGTAGCCGACCGTGCCTTCGAACCCGGTCAGCTTGGCCCAGCCAGAAATCACGAAGAGGATCATCAGGAGTATGCGGGCGATGAGGATGATGGCATCGCGTTGACCAGCAAATAGGGAGTAGCGCATGGCGAAATTCCAATGGGCGGTGACAAGCTCCACTCTAGCAGGTGCGCTAAGGATTTCCGCCGTACAGTAAAAAGGCGCCTCATGGGCGCCTTTTACAGGAATATGGTGCGAGTGGCGGGACTCGAACCCGCAAGGCTCACGCCGACAGATTTTAAGTCTGCTGTGTATACCAATTCCACCACACTCGCACGCTTGAAAGGGTCACCTGGACCGGCGCGCCTCTAAGCAGAAGGGCCTGGCAATCAAGGGCGCTTTATAACCCATTGTTATATTTGAGTCAACTACAGCACCTATGATCAAAGGTACGGAGATGTGATCTAACGGGCAATTGACACCATGCTGCCATTAGGCCACTGTGAGCCTTCTGGTTGGATCCAATGAGTGCAAGTGCCATGATGCAGGGCAGCAAATCAAACGCTCACAGGCGCATTGTCCGCCCAAGGCTGATCTGGCGTCTGCTATTCATGTTGGTCGTGCTCATGGGAGCTTTCCTCTATTTCAGCCTGATCTGTGTAGGCGCCTATCTGCTGATGCTCGGCTTTGATGCCGAGCATCCCCTGGATCAGCGGCTGACGGCGCTGGGCGCTGGTGTCCTGATCTCGTTCGTGGGGCTGTGGCTGTTGAAAGCGGCGATGCCGAGGCGGATCAGCCCTGTGCTCGTCGAGCGTGAGCATTGATGATCCGCTACCACGCAGCCTGACCTAAGCGAGTAGTATTGGCTAAGCTCACTACGTCCCTCCCGCTGCGCCTGTGGAGTTTGCATGGTTTCGGCTGACTGCATCGATCACCCTGTCATGCCCGCCAGCCGCTATGAGCAGCTGGTGCAATCGGTGGTGGACTACGCCATCTATATGCTTGACCCTTCGGGCCGCGTGGTGTCGTGGAATGCGGGAGCCGAGCGCATCAAGGGTTACCGTGCAGAGGAAGTGATCGGTCGGCATTTTTCGCTGTTCTTCACACCTCAGGATTGTGCGGAAGGGCGCCCCGACTTTCTTCTCAAGCAGGCTATGGAACAAGGTGTGGCCCAGGATGAGGGCTGGCGGTTGCGCAAGGACGGTACGCAGTTCTGGGCACTGGCCGCCCTTGACGTGATTCGCGACGACGTGGGGCAGATCATTGGCCTGGCCAAGGTTACCCGCGATATTACCGATCGGCGCGAATCGGCACTGCAACTGGACGCCGTTCGTGCGCAACTGTTCCAGGCGCAAAAGCTCGAAGCGCTGGGCCAGCTGACCGGGGGGCTGGCACATGACTTCAATAACCTGTTGACCATCATCATCACCTCGGCGAAGTTGGCCCTGGGCAGTCAGGACACGGTTCGCGTGCAGCGCATGCTCGAGCACATTCTCGATGCTGGTCAGCGGGGGACGGAACTGACGCAGCAACTGCTCACCTTTGCCCGTCATCGACAGCTGGAAGTCAGCCTTATTGCGCCCGCTACGGTGCTGGCTTCGACACGAAGCCTGCTGGAGCACGCCTTGCCTCGCGAGATTGTTCTGCAAGAGCGGCTGCAACCTGGCTTGCCTTTCATCGAGGTGGACGCGGGACAACTGCAGATGGTCCTGCTCAACTTGCTGTTCAATGCCCGTGACGCAATCGGCGAGAGCGGCACGATCTGCATTGCGCTCGATGCTGTTGCGCTCAACGGTGAAGTGGATGGGTTGTACGGGCCGTTCGTGTGCTTCGAAGTTAGTGACGACGGGGCGGGTATCGACTCGCAGGTGCTGCTGCGCATCTTCGAGCCTTTCTTCACCACCAAGCCGTTCGGCAAGGGCACAGGCCTTGGGCTCAGCCAGGCTTACGGCTTCGCCAAGCAAAGCAATGGTGCAATCACTGTGGACAGCACGGTTGGCGTGGGCACCTGCATGCGCCTGTATTTGCCAGCGTCCCAGCAGGATGCAGATACACAACCCCGCAGGTAGCCCCATGGTTCAGACACTCAATCGACTGTTGACGGGAATTGAAGGGCTCGATGCACTGCTCATGGGCGGTTTGGTTGCGGGCGCTTCATACATCGTTCAAGGACCGCCTGGGGCGGGCAAGACCATTCTTGCCAACCAGTTGGCCTATGGCCATGTGCGCAATGGTGGCCGGGTACTGGTAGCGACCTTGCTCAGCGAGTCGCATGAGCGGCTGTTCCAGTACCTGGCGACCCTCGATTTTTTCGACCCGACCCTGGTCGGTGACCAGATTCAATTCGTCAGCGCCTTCGATACCCTCGAACAGGAAGGGCTGGACGCGGTGGTCAAGTTGCTCCGCCAGGAGATCGTGCGGCAGCAGGCCAGCCTGTTGATCGTCGATGGCGTGCTCAACGCCCGGGTACGCGCTGAAACCACATTGGACACCAAGAAGTTCGTTTCGGAACTGCAGGGCCATGCCGCCTTTGCCGGGTGTACCGTGCTACTGCTGACCAGCGCGCGGCTGGATGAGGGCAGCCCGGAGCACACCATGGTCGATGGCGTCATCGAGTTGGGCGAGCAGCTGCTTGGCAGCCGCGCCGTGCGCCATATACAGCTGCGCAAGACGCGCGGCAGCGGCTCACTGTCCGGGCGCCATGAATGCTTGATCGATGAGGCAGGGATGCATGTCTATCCGCGCCTGGAGTCACTTTACAGTCACCCCAGCCAGTTGGGCTCCGCCACATTGTCGCGGGTCACCACAGGCGTACAGGCACTGGATGACATGCTGGGCGGCGGGTTGGCCGCAGGCTCGGTCAGCCTTTTGATGGGCCCTTCGGGGATTGGCAAGACCTCCCTGGGCCTGGCGTTTCTTGGCGCCGCCACTAGCGATGCGCCCGCGCTGCATTTCGGATTCTACGAAACACCAGCGCGGTTGCGCCTGAAGGCCGCGTCGCTGGGATACGATTTTGCCGAGCTGGAACGGCAAGGCGCCTTGCAATTGTGCTGGCAGCCGACAACCGAAGGGTTGCTGGACCAGGTAGGTGCGCGACTGCTCGAATGTGTCGAGCAGCAGGGCAGCAAGCGTGTGCTGATCGATAGCCTGGGCGCGTTCAGCCGCCTGGCGGTCGACCCGGCGCGGCTCAACGCGTTCTTCCGGGCGCTGGCTGGCGAGCTGCGGGCACGTGATGTCAGTGTCATGCTCACCTGGGAAATGCGCGACCTGTTCGGCTCGGAAATCACCGCCCCGGCGCCTGACCTGTCGAGCATCGTCGACAACCTCATGCTGATGCGATTCGTCGAGCTTGAGTCCGAGTTACGGCGTATGTTGTCGATTCTCAAAGTGCGCGACAGCCAACATGACCCTGCGTTGCACGAACTGCTCATCGGCCCGCATGGGATCAACCTGTGCAAGGCTTTCAAGGGCGCATGTGGCGTGCTCTCAGGGACGCCGGTGCCGCAAGGGAGCGGGTGACGGGGCCAGTAGATGAACACCATCCTGATCGTCGATGACGAATACCTGATCGCCGACATCCTGGGCTTTGCCCTGGAGGATGAAGGTTTTCTGGTGGAAAAGGCGAGCAATGGGCGCAAGGCCCTGGAGGCGTTAAAAGACAAGCGCGTGGAGTTGGTGATCACCGACTACATGATGCCGGTGCTCAATGGTGAAGAACTTGCCAAGGCAATACGTGAAGAATTGGAGTTGCCCGACCTGCCGGTGATTCTGATGAGCGGCGCCCAGGCCAACAAAGGACGCCCGGACTTATTCGCCGCAGTGTTCGACAAACCGTTCGACATGGACAGGATGATTGCCAAGGTGCGCGAATTGCTCGGCACCTGAGGCCTGGGTATGCCAATCACCCGATCAAGCGCATCCGTGCGGCTTGAAGCGAAGCACTCAGTGTTGGTCGTCGTGTTTTTCCGGCGCGGGGCTGCCAGCCTGGATGCGCTTGAAGATTTCTTCGCGGTGCACCTGAACGTCTTTGGGTGCATCGATGCCAATCCTCACCTGCATCCCTTTGACGCCCAGAATGGTGACTTTGATGTCATCGTTGATGACGATGCTTTCGCCAACCTTACGGGTGAGTATCAGCATGTAGTTCTCCTTGGTGATGTAGAAATCCGCCAGGCTAAGTGCCGCAGCGGTGGGAGCTTGTCCCTCTTCCTTCTCATTAAAGACGCTTTCGGCGGATATTAATTCCCCGAAGATCAAATTCTGTTGGCCTTCTTGAGTTGCAGGCAGCGAAGTTGAACGCAATAAGGGTGTCGGTGGAGGTGCTCGCTGGCAAGGATAGGGGGCTTCGGGCCGAATGGGAAATTTCTCTGAACGATGAGGGAAATAGCCGCGCTCAATCATCGTGTGCTTCTTCCAGCGCCCGGAGAAACAGCAGCAGCGCAACCTCCTCCGGCTCCAGGCCTTTGCGCACGCGACGCCCTGGCAAGTTTGTCAGGCGGCCCAGCGCGTAATGCTCAAGCACCGCAGGATGGATGTAACAGCGTCTGCACACGGCTGGGGTATTGCCCAGGCGTGCGGCGACTTGCTTGACGATAGTCGCAACCTGGCGCTTGGCTTCGCTTTCCGGCTCCCAAGCCAAGGGCCTGAGCAGGCTCAGCGCCAGGCTGCTGCCGGCCCAGGTGCGGTAATCCTTGGCGGTGAAATCAGCCCCCGTGAGCTGCTGTAGAAACTGGTTGACCTCACTGGAACCGATGCTGTGCCGCTGGCCGTTTTCATCCAGGTATTGGAACAGCGCCTGCCCAGGCAGCTCCATGCAGCGTTTGAGCAGGTTTGCCAGGCGTCGGTCGCGCAGGGTGACGTTATGCTCCACGCCGCGTTTACCACGGAACTGGAAGCGGATGGTACTGCCTTCGACCTTTACGTGGCGGTTACGCAGGGTGGTCAGCCCATAGGACTTGTTGTCGCGCAGATAGCGCTGGTTGCCAATGCGGATCAGGGTGTGGTCCAACAGGCTGACGACCAGTGCCATGACCTTCTCCCGGTCCAGCCCTGGGCGGGCCAGGTGGGCCTCCAGTTGCGCGCGAAGCTTGGGCAGTGTCTGGGCGAAAGCCAGCATCCGCCCATACTTGTGCTGGTCGCGCAGCTCACGCCACTGCGCATGATAGCGATACTGCTTGCGCCCACGTGCGTCCTTCCCTGTGGCTTGCAGGTGGCCTTGCGGGTCGGCGCAGATCCAAACATCGGTGTAGGCAGGGGGGATGACCAACGCGGCGATGCGCGCCAGGGTTTCAGCATCGCGCACCCGCTGGCCCTGCATATCGAGGTAGATGAAGCGGTCGCGCCATCGGCGCCGGCTCAGGCCGGGCTGGCTGTCGTCAACGTAATGCAGGCTGGGGGGCAAGGTGCAGTCGAGCATTGCGGCGGCCTCGATCAGGTCTCTGAGCAATGGACAGCGGCTGATCGCCTGATGCTCAGCCCAATAGCGCCACCGACTTGATCTGAGCGTACAGCGCCTGACCTGGGTGGAGACCGAGCTGATCCGCCGAAAAACGGGTGATGCGTGCCAGCAATGGGTTGCCGCCGGCATCCAGGCTGACCAACACATGCGCCGGGTTGTCTGCCGGGCACGCCTCTGTTACTCGCACCGCCAACCGGTTAAGGATGCTCGAAGTGCTGTCTGCTGCCAGCGCGAGGCTCACGTCGCGGGCCTGCACCTTGACGCGCAAAGTGCTGCCCATGCTGTGCGCCGGGTGCGCGATACGCAACAGGGGTGCATCGCTGCCGGGCAGGCGCAGATCAAGCAGGTCGTAATGCGGGTCATGGCCGACCACTAGGCCTTCGAACACCACGCCGGCGTCCTCGCCCTGGGCCAGCGACAGGTCCAGGCGGGCCAGCGTTTCACCGATTGGCCCACTGGCCATGGCCTTCCCTTGCTCCAACAGCACCAGGTGATCGGCCAGCCGTGCCACTTCGTCCTGGGCATGGCTGACGTACACCAGTGGGATGTCCAGTTCGTCGTGCAGCCGCTCCAGGTAAGGCAGGATTTCGCGTTTGCGTGGCCCGTCCAGCGCGGCCAGGGGTTCGTCCATCAACAGCAGGCGAGGGCTGCTGAGCAATGCGCGGGCGATCCCGACGCGCTGGGCTTCGCCACCGGACAAGGTGGCAGGTCTGCGCTCAAGCAGGTGCCCGATGCCTAGCAATTGGCACGCCTGATCGAGGCTGACTTTGCGCTCCTCGGGGGCCATCCGCCGCCAGCCAAACTCCAGGTTGCCGCGCACCGACAAATGCGGGAACAGGCTGGCCTCCTGGAACACGTAGCCCACCGGCCGCAGGTGCGGGGGCTGAAAGTAGCCGCGTGCGCTGTCTTCCCACACTTCGCCGTTGATTTCGATATACGCGCTGGCAGCCCGCTCCAGCCCGGCCAGGCAGCGCAGGCATGAGGTCTTGCCCGAACCTGAGTGGCCAAACAGCGCGCTGATGCCACGTCCAGGCAGTTGCAAGTCGACATCCAAGGTGAAGTCGTCGCGGGCCAGTTTCAGGCGCGCCACAATCGATCCGCTCATTTCAGCTCCAGCCAGCCTTGCCGCGGCGCCCAGCGTACAGCAGGAGCAGCACCAGGAACGAGAACACCAGCATGGCACCGGCCAGCCAGTGGGCCTGCGAATATTCCATGGCCTCGACGTGATCGAAGATCTGCACCGAGACCACACGGGTCTTGTCCGGAATGTTGCCACCGATCATCAGTACCACGCCGAACTCGCCCACGGTGTGGGCGAAGCCGAGAATGCTGGCGGTAATGAAACCCGGCCGCGCCAGCGGCAGCACCACGTGGACGAAGGTGTCCCACGGGCTGGCGCGCAGCGTTGCGGCGACTTCCAGCGGGCGCTGGCCAATGGCGCCGAAGGCGTTTTGCAGGGGTTGCACTACAAACGGCATGGAATAAACCGTCGAACCGATCACCAAACCGGTGAAGCTGAACACCACACTACCCAGGCCCAGCGCCTGGGTGGCCTGGCCTATCCAGCCATGCGGGCCGAGGGCGATCAGTAGGTAAAAGCCGATCACCGTCGGTGGCAGCACCAACGGCAGTGCCACCACAGCGCCCACAGGCCCGCGCAGCCAGGAGCGCGTGCGCGCCAGCCACCAGGCGATGGGCGTGCCAATGATTAGCAGGATCAGGGTGGTCAGGCTGGCCAGCTTGATAGTCAGCCAGATTGCACCCAGGTCACTGGCATCCAGTGGCATTAGAGTTCATAACCGTAGGACTTGATCACCGCAGCCGCTTTAGGGCCTTTCAGGTAATCGACCAGCGCCTTGGCAGCCGCATTGTCCTTGCCCTTGTTGAGGATCACTGCATCCTGGCGGATCGGGTCATGCAGGTTGGAAGGTACGATCCAGGCCGAGCCATTGGTCACCTTGCCGTCCTTGAAGATCTGGGACAGGGCGACGAAACCCAGTTCCGCGTTACCGGTGGAGACGAACTGGAAGGCTTGGGTAATGTTCTGCCCTTCGACAAGCTTGCCTTTGGTGGCATCGGTCAACCCCAGCTTATCCAGCACCTGAGTCGCGGCCAGGCCATAAGGCGCCGCTTTCGGGTTGGCGATGGACAGGTGCTTGTACGCGTTTTTCTTCAGAACTTCACCCTTGGCATCCACGTAACCTTCCTTGGCCGACCACAGTGCCAGGGTGCCGATGGCGTAAGTAAAGCGCGAACCAGGGACGATTTCCTTTTCTTGTTCGAGCTTGGCCGGGGTGCTGTCGTCAGCGGCAAGGAACACTTCGAACGGCGCACCGTTTTTGATCTGTGCGTAGAACTGCCCGGTCGCGCCATAGGCGGCGATCAGCTTGTGGCCGGTGTCTTTCTCGAAGTCCTTGGCGATGGCCTGGATTGGCGCGGTGAAGTTGGCGGCGACCGCAACCTGCACCTCGTCGGCCCAGGCGCTGTTGAGAGAGAACAGGCTGGCGAAGACGGCGACGGCCAGATGGGGCAAACGGATACGCATGAAGACAGCTCCTTGGGGTTATCGTTATAGCGGCAACTATATAGCGATAGGCCATTGGCCGGGAAGAGGCTGTCCAGGCTGTATCTTTTCAGCGCACAACAATCGCCAACGCCTTGTTGGCAATCTCCCGCGTCAACTGCTCAGCAGGGGCGGGCTTGCCCAGGCGCAATGCTTGCCCCGACCACAAGTTGCTGAAGTCGCTATTACCTTGAGGGTCGGTAATCGCCCGCAGAGGCATCAGCGCCCCCCCGGCCAGCGGGAAGCGCGGCGCCAGTGCATTCATCGGCCCCAGCTCGCGCATGATGCGGTTGTTGATGCCGCGTGCGGGGCGCCCGGTGAACAGATTGGTCAAGGCCGTGTCGCTGGCCGATGCGCTGTCCAGCGCACGGCGGTGGGCCGGGGACACCTTGGCCTCGGGACAGAACAGGTAGGCCGTGCCGATCTGCACGGCGCTAGCGCCAAGGGCCAGCGCCGCGACCAGGCCACGATGATCAGCGATGCCGCCCGCGGCAATCAGCGGTACGCTCACCGCGTCTGCAATTTGCGGCACCAGGGCAAAGGTGCCGATCTGGCTGGTGATGTCTTCACTGAGGAACATTCCGCGATGGCCGCCGGCTTCATAGCCCATGGCGATGATCGCATCGCAGCCATTGGCTTCTAGCCAGAGGGCTTCTTCAACCGTAGTGGCACTGGAGAGCACCTTGGCCCCAGCGGCCTGGACCCGCTGCAGCAGTGCCGCTTCTGGCAGGCCGAAGTGGAAGCTCACTACCTCTGGACGCAATTGCTCGATCAGTTGGCAACTCTGCTCATCGAACGGCGCGCGGTTGGAAACCGGGGTGGGCCCCTCAAAATCGGCGCCGACTTCTTCGTAATACGGTTTGAGTGCCTGCTTCCAGCGCGCATCGCGCTCGCTGTCGGGCTCGGGCGGTTGGTGACAGAAGAAATTGAGGTTCAGCGGGCGGCCCGGGCAAGCGTTGCGAAAAGCAGTAATTTCCCCACGCAGCTGCTCGCCCGTGAGCATGGCACAGGGCAGGGCGCCCAGGCCGCCAGCATTGGCCACGGCAATGGCCAGAGCCGAACCGCTGGCACCGGCCATGGGGGCCTGGAGGATGGGCAACTCGATGCCCAGCAGATCGAGAATACGACGGTCGGGCCAGTTGCTCATGCGCTTCTCCTTGGACGTGCAGCCTTACAGAGCCTTGCTTACCTGAATGTCGCTGATCTTTTCGGCGTCGCCGCCGTGGATCTTGCGCAAGGCATCCAGCGCTTGCTCTTGCGAGGCGTCGGGCATCACGGCGAAATCCCAACGGCGCTCACCGTCCAGCTTGTATTTGATGACGTACTTGATGTTCTGGGTCATGGCAGTCTTATCTAAGTTTCGACGACGAGCGACGGATGATCTTGATCTTGTGGGTCAAGGTTGGCTTGCGCGTGACCGAGATCGGGCGGGTGGTCACGGTGTCGATGGTGATGTTCCAGAAGCCGGTGCTGGGTATCGTGATCTTGGCCGGGAACTGGTCGAAGTGGCCGCCGTGGTACGTGTGTCGACCGCCATTTTTGAAGCTGCGGAAGTTGGCGTCGTTCATCAGGCGGATATTGCAGCGCTGAGAACACTCGATGACGACGATATCGTCCTCGTTGAGGTGCTCGCGCTGGTGTACGAATTTCATGGGGTGCTCCGCAAGGTTTGTTTCTGCAAACGCGAACGATACCACGATGTCGGGATGCGCTGCCGCGCCTGATGGCAGGCTGCCGGATAAATATGCCAAAGGACGGAGCAAAAGTGCCTGATTGCGGTCGAACCCATTTCTGACAACTGAGGTGTTGCAAATGAAGTGGATGGTAGCGGCGTTGTCCCTGGCGCTTGGGGGGTGTGTCAGCGTGTCGGAACTTGAGCAGTCACACGAAACCCTCGACGTGATCTCGGGTAAATCGCCGCGAGAGTATGCCGATTGTGTGAAACAAGAGTTGGCCGATACCCGTGAGCCGTTGGTCGAGGAAAAACGGGATGACGGCTTGCGCTTGATCGTGCCGCAGAAGCTCACCTCCGGTGCCGGGCCAGCGGCGTTGGTGGACATCGACAAACGCGGCAACGGCAGCAGTATCAAGCTGCATGAGCGCCTGAACAACTTCCCGCTGCGCCTTGGCGATGTGCGCACGGCGGCGACCAAATGCATCTCGGGTAGCTGATCGGCGGCAGGTCGACGGTCTTAATCTTCACGATTCGTAGGAACTATCTACACTGGGTTATCTCTATGATCCCATCGGTCGGCCGCAGGCGGGGCATTGTAAGGTGACTGCCGCCTGATTAGACTGCGCCGAATTCCACAGTGTCTGCCTTTGTTTAAGGACGTTTATGATCAAGAAATGCTTGTTCCCGGCAGCCGGTTACGGCACTCGCTTCCTGCCTGCTACCAAAGCCATGCCCAAGGAAATGCTGCCGGTGGTCAACAAGCCACTGATCCAGTATGGCGTTGAAGAGGCACTGGACGCTGGCCTGAACGAGATTTCCATCGTCACCGGCCGCGGCAAGCGCGCGCTGGAAGACCACTTCGACATCAGCTACGAGCTAGAAAACCAGATCAAGGGCACCGACAAGGAAAAATACCTGGTCGGTATCCGTCGCCTGCTCGACGAGTGCTCGTTCTCCTATACCCGCCAGACCGAAATGAAAGGCCTGGGGCACGCCATTCTGACGGGTCGTCCGTTGATCGGTGACGAGCCGTTCGCGGTAGTGCTGGCGGACGACCTGTGCGTCAACCTCGATGGCGATGGCGTGCTTGCACAGATGGTCGCGCTGTACAAGAAGTACCGCTGCTCGATCGTCGCCATCCAGGAAGTCGATCCGCAGGAAACCAACAAGTACGGCGTCATCGCCGGTGAAGAAATCAAGGACGGTATCTTCCGCGTCGACGCCATGGTCGAGAAACCAAAGCCGGAAGACGCGCCTTCCAACCTGGCGATCATCGGTCGTTACATCCTGACTCCGGACATCTTCGAGAAAATCGAACAGACCGAGCCGGGCAAAGGTGGCGAGATCCAGATCACCGATGCGCTGATGAAGCAGGCTGCCGAAGGTAACGTGATTGCCTACAAGTTCAAGGGCAAGCGTTTCGACTGCGGTGGTGCCGAAGGCTACATCGAGGCGACCAACTTCTGCTTTGAGCATTTCTACAAGGCCGGCAAGGCCTACTGATTCGGCCCTGCAGGTCGACGAGCCACCCTTCGGGGTGGCTTTTTTGTTTGTGGCGGCCAACGGCGGTATGCTGAGCGCCAGCCAAGGAGACTGAAAACATGGCCTACGATTTTGATTTGTTCGTGATTGGCGCCGGTTCCGGCGGTGTGCGCGCGGCGCGCTTCGCTGCGGGCTTTGGTGCAAAAGTGGCAGTGGCCGAGAGCCGCTACCTGGGCGGTACCTGCGTCAACGTCGGTTGCGTACCCAAGAAGCTGTTGGTGTACGGCGCCCACGTCGCCGATGAGCTGGAGCAGGCCGCAGGCTTCGGCTGGACCCTGGAAGAGGGCCATTTCGACTGGGGCACCCTGATCGCCAACAAGAACCGCGAAATCGAGCGCCTGAACGGCATCTACCGCAATCTGTTGGTCAACAGCGGCGTGACCCTGCTGCAAGGACATGCGCGCATTACTGCGGCCAACGAAGTGGAAGTGGAAGGCCAGCGTTACAGCGCCAAGCACATCCTGATCGCCACCGGCGGCTGGCCGCAGGTGCCGGATATCCCAGGCAAGGAACTGGCCATCACCTCCAACGAGGCGTTCTACCTCAAGCAGTTGCCACGTCGTGTGCTGGTGGTGGGCGGCGGTTACATTGCCGTAGAGTTTGCCGGGATCTTCCAGGGCCTGGGTGCCAATACCACCTTGCTCTATCGCGGCGATCTGTTCCTGCGCGGATTCGATGGTTCGGTCCGTACCCATTTAAAAGAAGAGCTTGAAAAGCGCGGCTTGGATTTGCAGTTTAATGCCGACATTCAGCGCATTGAAAAACAGGAAGACGGCAGCCTCAAGGCCACCCTCAAGGACGGTCGCGAGCTGATCACCGATTGCGTGTTCTATGCCACTGGCCGGCGCCCGATGCTCGACAATCTGGGCCTGGAAAACACGGGTGTAGAGCTGGACTCGCGCGGTTACATTCGCGTTGACGAGCAGTACCAGACCACTGCGCCATCGATCCTGGCCATCGGCGATGTGATCGGTCGGGTGCAGCTGACTCCGGTGGCCCTGGCCGAAGGCATGGCGGTTGCCCGACGCCTGTTCAAACCTGAGCAGTACCGCCCGGTGGATTACCAGAACATCCCCACGGCAGTGTTCAGCCAGCCGCCCATCGGTACCGTGGGCCTGACCGAAGAGCAGGCACTGGAGGCCGGGCACAAGGTACAGATCTTCGAGAGCCGCTTTCGCGCCATGAAGCTGACCCTTACCGACATCCAGGAGAAAACCCTGATGAAGCTGGTGGTGGATGCCGAGACCGACAAGGTGCTGGGTTGCCACATGGTCGGGCCTGACGCTGGCGAGATCATTCAGGGTTTGGGGATTGCGCTCAAGGCGGGTGCGACCAAGCAGCAGTTCGACGAAACCATCGGTGTACACCCAACGGCCGCCGAAGAGTTCGTGACTATGCGTACCGTAACGCGCTGATTCATTGGATGTTGCGCTTCGGTGCAACTTTCCTACTGTCAGGGTCCCACTTTCCAGACTTTTTGAACAACCCCCCCGACGTCTTTTAGATACCCCCTCAGTGATACTGGACCGGCGCCGGGCAATCGGCGTCGGCTGGCAGCGTGCTGGTCGTTCATATCTGCCAATTGGGAGGGTTCGCATGAACACTTTATCGAAAGTGCTGTTTACAGTGGGTAGCGCCCTGCTGGTGTGGACGGGAGCAGCGCAAGCTGAACGAGGCCAGATCAGCTTTGCAGGCCAGGTTGTACCGTCGACCTGCGTGGTCGGAAGCGGAGGCGGTGATGTAGCGGTCAACCTACCTACGGTAGATGCCCCTCGTTTGAAGCGTGCAGGAGATGTTTTTGGGCTGACGAGATTTGTGCTTGAAGTGCAGGATTGTCCACCTTCGGTCACTGAAGTGACGACGTACCTGGAGGGGCCGAACATTAGTCCGGAAGGCCGCCTTAACCTGGCTGAGGGCGGTGCGGGCAACGTCCAATTGCAATTGCTCAACAACGGCCAGGAAGTGATGGATCTCTCGGCTGCAAGTGGATTACAAAATGCGCAAGTACGGGCGCCTTTCAACGGTCGGGCTGACTTGGTGTTCTTCGTGCAGTATTTCGCAACGGGTTCGGCTACACCAGGGCCGGTGACGTCCAACGTACAGTATTCGTTGGTGTACCTCTAAGTGACTCATGCAGCCCCTGCTGGGGCTGTATCTTTTGCATACCCCGAGCTCACCTCATGAGTATCAACCTCAACGTCCTTGCGCGTGGAGCGCTGCTGGCTGTGTGTCTGTTTTCGATGCAGGTCAATGCCAGCGTGGTCATCAACGGCACGCGTGTGATTTTCCCCGCCGAGCAGCATGAAGTCACTGTGAAGCTGAGCAATGTCGGCAGCTACCCCTCACTCGTTCAGGCCTGGATCGATGACGGGGACGTTAACGTACCGCTGGAGCAGTTGCGTGTGCCGTTCAGCATGACGCCGCCGCTGTTCCGCTTGGATGCGGGCAAGGCACAAAGCCTCAGGGTGTTCCACACGGGCGAGGCCATGCCGCCGGATCGCGAGCGCTTGTTTTGGCTCAATGTCCTGGAAGTACCGCCCAAGGGTTCGGGCAATTACCTGCAGTTTTCATTGCGTTCTCGTATCAAGTTGCTGTATCGCCCGCAAGGCTTGCCGGGAAGGGCAGCTGATGCCCATCGAGACATCACCTGGCGAGTCACGCGTGCAGGCCAAGAATGGGCGGTACAGGCAGACAACGCCGGGCCGTACTTTGTCCATCTGGCGAAATTGGACATCCACCAGGGTAAGCAGGTGATCAGCCTGAAACCTAGCCACGTCCCACCTTTCTCGAGCACCCGCTTCGCGCTTGAGGGGCTAAGGCGAACCGATGCCGTAGAGCTGAATTACTCATTTATCGATGACTACGGTGCCGTGCGGGAAGCTCCAGCGGCTGTCAGAATGACATGGGGGGAGTGAACCGCTGGTGGGGTCGCAAGGGCCGATGGCTTCATCCTTGTGTCCCGCTGTTCGCGGGATGTTTATGCACGCAGGGTGTAACTGAAGCAGCAGGCGTGGAATTCGACGGTGCCTTGCTACGGCAAGGTACCTCGACCGATTTGCGTCGCTTCGAGCGTGATGCATCAGCGCAGGAGGGTAACTACAGCCTCGACGTTACACTGAACCAGCAGTGGAAAGGGCGCCACTTCGTGTTGTTGCAGATTCAGCCACGGACTGGGCAGCTTGTCGGTTGTTACAGTGAAACACTGTTGGACAGGTTCGGCTTGGATGTACAGAAACTGGATAGTAGGGTTCGCGAAGTCCTGGCGGGCAATAACGCGTGTGTTGCGCTGGACAAGCTCGGAGTCGTTGCTGCTGAAACGCTGGATTTCAGCAACCTACGTCTGGACCTGCAAATTGCGCAGGGTGCCCTGCGCCGGCAGCCAGCAGGGTATCTACCTCCCGATCAATGGGACAGCGGCGTCACCGCTGGCTTCGTCAATTACACCTTCAACCACTACCAACGTCAGGATCTGCAACAGCGCAGGCACTCTCAGCAAGCCTTTCTGGGGATGCGCAGCGGGCTCAATACCGGGAACTGGTACTGGCGTCATGAGGGTAACTGGCAGGCTTCAGGCACTACGGCATCCCGCTATACAGCGGGCGCCACATCGGTCAGAACGGACGTCCCGGCCTGGTCGGCGCAGCTCACCCTGGGCGATGGCTATAGCAGGGCTGGCGTGTTTCCTGGTAGCGCATTTCGTGGCGTACGGTTTGCGACGGACGAGCGCATGATTGCTCCAGCGTTTCGCGGTTTTGCACCGACTGTTCGTGGGGTGGCCAATAGCAGCGCCTTGTTGAGTATTCGCCAGGGGGGCGTGTTACTGCATGAATCCACGGTTGCTCCCGGCCCCTTCGAAATAGATGACCTGTATGCCAGTGGTGCCAGCGATGAGCTTGAAGTGACACTGCGCGAAGCGGATGGCACTGTGCGCAACTTCGTACTCCCTAATCAGACGGCGCCCTTGTCTTTGCGACCCGGTACAAGCCGCTTCGAACTGAGCAGTGGAGTTTGGCGTAACGAATCAGGCCTTACCGGCCCAAGCTTTATCCAAGGCAGCTGGCAGCAGGGACTGGACAACCACTTGAGCGTACATGGCGGTACCTGGCTCGCAGAAGACTACCTTGCCAGTGCCATGGGCGCTGCAATACACAGTGGTGTGGGGGCTTTTGGTTTGACCCATTTACAAAGCCGGGCCACGTTATCCTCGGGGCAGGCCGCGGATGGCCATGCAATACGCGGGAGCTGGCGCCATCGACTTGTGGCGCCCGGTACGGACCTTGCCGCAACGCTGATCCAAAGCACCAGCGCCGGCTATAGCAGTTTCGATGAGTTCGTCGATGCGACTCGCACAGGGCGGACCAAGCGGCTGCAAAGACGGTTGCAGGTGAGCATGAACCAGCATTTAGGTAACCCACTGGGGCGCGTGAGCTTCACGGCCAGTGACCGTCGTGACTGGCAGAGGGGAGGACGAAGAAAGGGATTCTCCCTGGCCTACAGCAACTACTGGGGTGCTTTGACTTACGGGCTAAACATCAATCGTGAAAGACGCGCTTCAGAGTCACCAGTCACGACCTACACCTTAAATGCCAGCATCCCCTTCGGTAAACATCGGCGCGCAACCCTGAGCAGTGGCGTCAACATCGATGCGGCAGGGCGCAGTAATTCCAACATACGCTGGAGTGATGTCGGTGGCGAACGGGGGCAATGGGGTTATGGATTGGCAGCGACCCACCAGCAGCATGCGCGCAGCGAGGCGGGCCTGGACGCGAATCTGCGCCACAGTGGCTCCGCCGGTGAGATCAGCGGCTCGCTGGCCACTCGACCTGGGTATCGGCAGCTGTCATTGGGCATGCGTGGGGGCTTGGTCGCTCATGCTGGCGGCGTGACACCGGCGCCTTCGTTGGGCGAAAGTTTTGCCATCGTGCAGGCCCCAGGCGCCCTTGGCGCAAGCATTCGACAGTCCCCCCAGTCACGCATCGATCGGCGCGGATATGCCGTACTGCCAACGCTATCGCCGTACGAGCTGAACGATGTGGAGCTTGACCCCAATGGCACCTCTCGCGATGTCGAGCTGCAACTCACCGGCCAATCCGTGGTACCGCGTGCTGGGGCAGTGACGCTGCTGCATTATCCGACGCGCAGTGGAAACTTTCAGGTGCTCGAGGCCCGTTTGCGCGATGGAGCGGCGCTGCCGTTCGGCGCGCAGATACTGAATGAACAAGGCGAAGAGATTGGTTTGGTTGGACAGGGTAGCCTGTTGTACTTACGCAGCAGCGACTACCAGGACAAGTGGCAGGTGGTGTGGGGGGATGGCGAAGATGAGCAATGCTGGTTTGCGTCGGAGCCGTCGTCAGAGCAGGCAATTGTTATTTGCAAGCAGGCCAGTCATACGGCCACGTGAGCCTGAATGCTCAGCTTAACAATCAAATGATCTACGATATTCGAGTCTTTATAGCCAAAACCAATTACCCGCATGAGCTTTGCCAATGAGCCTTAATGGCGACCAGCGGTTAGGATTCACTCCATCAACTGATTCCAACCCCATGAAGGAGTGTCTCTCATGCCAATCATCAACAGCCAGGTCAAACCGTTCAACGCCACTGCTTACCACAAGGGCGAGTTCGTCCAGGTCAGCGAAGCCGACCTGAAAGGCAAATGGTCTGTCGTGTTCTTCTACCCGGCCGACTTCACCTTCGTCTGCCCGACCGAACTGGGTGACCTCGCCGACAACTACGCCGAGTTCCAGAAGCTGGGCGTGGAAATCTACGGTGTGTCGACTGACACCCACTTCACCCACAAAGCCTGGCACGACACGTCGGACACCATCGGCAAGATCCAGTACCCGCTGATCGGTGACCCGACCCACATCATCTCGCGCAACTTCGACGTACTGATCGAAGCAGCCGGCCTGGCCGATCGCGGCACCTTCGTGATCAACCCGGAAGGCCAGATCAAGATCGTCGAGCTGAACGACGGCGGCGTTGGCCGTGACGCAGCCGAACTGCTGCGCAAAGTGAAGGCTGCCCAGTACGTTGCCGCTCACCCAGGTGAAGTCTGCCCGGCCAAGTGGAAAGAAGGCGAAGCGACGCTGGCTCCATCGCTGGACCTGGTCGGCAAGATCTAATTTTCGCCCGATAAGCGCCTGCGCGACGACCATGCTACGTTGAAAACAGCCTCGGAATGCTCATTGACAACCTGTCAACTCCGCTTCCTCGCCTGTTTTCGCCTTGCCTGATCGCTGCGCAGGCACTTCTCGAACGAAAATCCGGTCATGCGCCAGTCGTGGGCGGTGAGCAGCCGCCAAAGCTGAAAATCTCATTGCCCCGCCAAACGCCCGGGCGCTAGTGCCTGGGCGTTTTTGTATCCGAAATTCGAAAAAGGAATCGCCCGTATGTTGGACGCCACGCTTAAATCGCAACTGAAAACCTACCTGGAGCGGGTCACCCAGCCGATCGAGATCGTTGCCTCCCTCGACGACGGCGCGAAGTCCCGCGAACTGCACGACCTGCTGGTGGAAATCGCTAGCTTGTCGAACCTGATTACCTTCAGCGCGGACGGTACCGACGCCCGTCGTCCTTCGTTCTCGCTCAATCGCCCGGGGGCAGACATTAGCCTGCGTTTTGCCGGCATCCCCATGGGCCACGAATTCACCTCCCTGGTACTGGCGCTGCTGCAAGTCGGTGGCCACCCGTCCAAGGCCAGTAGCGACGTGATCGAACAGATCCAGGCGCTGGAAGGCGAATTCACCTTCGAAACCTACTTCTCGCTGTCGTGCCAGAACTGCCCGGACGTGGTCCAGGCACTGAACCTGATGGCGGTGCTCAACCCCAACGTGCGCCACGTGGCCATCGATGGCGCGCTGTTTCAGCCTGAAGTCGAGTCGCGCAAGGTGATGGCGGTGCCGAGCATCTACATGAACGGCGAGGTCTTCGGGCAGGGCCGCATGGGCTTGGAAGAAATTCTCGGCAAGCTCGACACCAACGCCGGCAGCCGCCAGGCCGAAAAGATCAACGCTAAGGATGCGTTCGACGTGCTGGTGGTCGGCGGTGGTCCTGCCGGTGCCTCGGCAGCCATCTACGCTGCACGTAAAGGTATCCGCACCGGTGTCGTCGCCGAGCGTTTCGGTGGACAGGTACTCGACACCCTGGCCATCGAGAACTTCATTTCGGTTCAGGAAACCGAAGGGCCGAAGCTGGTCACGGCGCTGGAAGAACACGTCAAGCAATACGACGTCGATATCATGAACCTGCAGCGCGGCGAAGCGCTGATCCCGGCCACCGACGGCGGTCTGCATGAAGTGCGCCTGGCCGGCGGCGCCTCGCTCAAGGCCAGGACAGTGATCCTCGCCACCGGTGCCCGCTGGCGTGAAATGAACGTGCCGGGTGAGCAGGAATACCGCGGCCGTGGCGTGGCCTACTGTCCGCACTGTGACGGTCCGTTGTTCAAAGGCAAGCGTGTGGCGGTGATCGGCGGCGGCAACTCCGGCGTGGAAGCAGCCATCGACCTGGCCGGTATCGTCGCCCAGGTGACGCTGATCGAATTCGACGGTCAGCTGCGTGCCGACGCCGTGCTGCAGCGCAAACTGCACAGCCTGGCGAACGTCAAGGTGATCACCAGTGCGTTGACCACCGAAGTGCTCGGCCATGACGATAAAGTCACCGGCTTGCGCTACAAGGACCGCACCACCGACGAACTGCATGATCTGGCGCTGGAAGGCATCTTCGTGCAGATCGGCCTGCTGCCGAACACTGATTGGCTCAAGGGCACGGTCGAGCTGTCGCCGCGCGGCGAGATCATCGTCGACGCCAAGGGCGCGACCAACATTCCTGGCGTGTTCGCGGCAGGTGATGTGACCACGGTGCCGTACAAGCAGATCGTGATCGCCGTGGGGGAGGGCGCCAAGGCCTCGCTGTCGGCCTTCGACCACCTGATTCGCACCACGGCACCGGCGTAAATCTGCCACGAACCTGAGGGTGTCTATCATTACCCCAGACACTCTCAGGAATCTCACCCATGACCCTGATCAGCCGCGAACCCTGGTGGTTAGTGCCGCCACAGCCTGGGCAAAAAGAGCAGGACCTGCACTGGGGCTACCTGGAAATCTACGCCGACGGCCGCACCGTGTTCGTCGACCAGCGCCCCAGTGACCGGGAGCTGGCCGAACGCAAAAGTTGCCGCAACTTTCCTGAGCCTGAACACTGAAATACCTTAGCCTTCGAGCTCGGCCAGGCGCGCTTCCAGCGCTGCAATCCGTGCTTCGAGGGCTTCGATCCGTTCTTCCGAAACATTGCCACCACTGCTGCGGCTGCCCCCTTCCTGCTGGCGTGCGGCGAGAATCGCCTCGACTTCTGCCGGATCGCCGAGCGCATGGGTATAGCGGTCTTCGCGTTGGCCAGCCTGGCGTGGCAGATGCAGGGCCAGGTCGCGCGAAATCAGGCGTTCGAGCTGGTGCTGGATCTGTTCGGTGTCGTCAAAGTCGTGCAGGCGGTTGCTGCGGGTCAGCAACTCGTTGAGAGTCTGCGGCCCGCGCAGGAACATCAACCCCATCAGGATCAACTGCGCCGGTACCAGCTCCAACGCCTTGTCCACGCGCTGCTCCCAGCGATCGGCGCGGCTGCCCATCTGCAGCCGGGTCATGTCTTTGCCTTCAAGGACACGCAGGGCCTGGCCGACCTGGCCTTGAGTCAGGTTCATGACCGGTTCGCGGCTGGTCTTCTGGTTGCACGCCAAGAGCAGGGCGTTGAGGGTCAGGGGGTAGCTTTCCGGGCTGGTGGCCTGTTTTTCGATCAGTGCGCCGAGAATGCGGATCTCGACACTGGTGAAGCGGCCTTCGTCTGCGGTTTGGTGTTCTGACATGGCCCTGTCTCATTGCGAGGAAAAGGCCACTAGCGTAGGTAAAGCCAACGCTCAAGGCAATCGGGGCCGCATCGCGGCCCCTGCCATTTCAGCTGCGACGCTCTTCGGCCTCGCAGGCCGCCGCAGTGAACAGCACATCGGTCGACGAATTCAGTGCAGTCTCCGCCGAATCCTGCAACACACCGATGATGAAACCCACCGCCACCACCTGCATGGCGATTTCGCTGGGAATGCCGAACAGGCTGCAGGCCAGCGGAATCAGCAGCAGCGAGCCGCCGGCCACGCCCGAGGCACCGCAGGCGCAAATAGCCGCGACCACGCTCAGCAGCACAGCGGTCGGCAGGTCGACCGGGATGCCCAGCGTGTGCACCGCAGCCAGCGTCAGCACGGTGATGGTGATGGCCGCGCCGGCCATGTTGATGGTCGCGCCCAGCGGAATCGACACCGAGTAAGTGTCTTCATGCAGGCCCAGGCGCTCCGACAGTGCCAGATTGACCGGAATGTTGGCGGCCGAGCTGCGTGTAAAGAATGCTGTAATGCCGCTCTCGCGCAGGCACAGCAACGTCAGCGGATAAGGGTTGCGGCGTATCTTCCAGAACACGATCAACGGGTTCATCACCAGCGCCACGAACAGCATGCAGCCGATCAGCACCGCCAGCAGATGCAGGTAGCCCAGCAGAGCGTTCAAGCCGGACTGGGCGAGGGTGGAACTGACCAGGCCGAAGATACCCAGCGGGGCGAAGCGGATCACCACGCGTACGATAAGGGTCACGCCATTCGAGAGGTCCTCGACCACGGTGCGGGTGGTTTCACCTGCATGGCGCAAGGCTACACCCAGGCCGATGGCCCAGGTCAACACGCCAATGAAGTTGGCATTGAGCAGGGCGTTGATCGGGTTGTCGACGGCGCTCAGCAGCAGGTTCTGCATCACTTCGCTGATACCGCCGGGGGCGCTCAGCGTGGCCTCGCCGGTGCTCAGGGCCAGGTGCGAAGGGAACAGCATGCTGGCGACCACGGCCACCACCGCGGCAGCGAAGGTGCCCAGCAGGTACAGCCAAAGGATGGGCCGGATATGGGTTTCCTGGCCATGGCGATGGTTGGCGATCGAAGCCATGACCAGGATGAACACCAGCACCGGCGCCACGGCTTTGAGGGCACTGACGAACACCTTGCCGAGAAAGCCCAGGTCGCGGGCGATGGCTGGCGCGATGAGGGCCAGGGCGATGCCGGCGATCAGGCCGATGACGATCTGGGTCACCAGGCTGGTGCGGCTTAGAAGTCGAAGGATGGGGGCCATGTGCAGCGAAGTCTCGGTAACGTCAAAGCGCGCGACTTTATCACGTCACCAATGAAACAACTCCTTTCTCGCGCCCTCGGTGATCGCCACGATCCCAGGATGCTTGACTTTGCGCTCCACTGAAATGGCGTAGAACGACTCTTGCACCGCGTCCGTCTGACCGATCAGCTCCACACCGTACTGGCGGCATACTTCCTCGGCGATCACGCTCGGGGCTACAAAAATGCCGCTGCCAGACTGGCCAAACGCCTGCATCAAGGCACTGTCATCGAACTCTCCAACGATCCTCGGTTGAACCTGCTGTTCTTCGAGCCAGCGCAACAGGCGGCTGCGCACTACGGTCTCCTGGCCGGGAATCAGCAAGGGGGCATCGTGAAGGCCGGCAGGAAAGCCACCGGCATGGCGCTGCGCCAGAGCCTTGGTGGCGAAAAAACTCAGGCCGCATTCGCCGAGCTTCTGGCTGTAGCCCTTGATGTCCAGGTGATTGGGCATGGGGCTGTCGGAAATCACCAGGTCCAGGCGCTGGATCGCCAGGTCGGCCAGCAGACGTTCCAGCTTGTCTTCACGGCAGTTGATGCGCAGTACGTCATCCAATTCCATGGTGGGCGCGAGCAAGCGGTAGACGATCGACTTGGGCACCACGTCGGCCACACCCACGCGGAACAGGATCTGCTCCTGCGGGCCGGCGCGCAGCATGGCCTCCAACTCGCCACCCAGCTGAAACATCTGTTCGGCATACACCAGGGTCTGGCGGCCGGTTTCGGTCAGCTCAAGTTGCCGGCCGACCCGCTGGAACAGCTCCAGGCCGTAGGTCTGCTCGAACAGGCTGATCTGCCCGCTGATGGTCTGCGGCGTCAGGTTCAGTTGCTCACTGGCACGGGCAATGCTGCCGGTTTTGGCCACGGCCCAGAAATAATGCAACTGGCGATAATTGAGCATCGATATTCTCGATTCGTAAAAACCGAAGTATAGCCGCTGAAAATACGAATTTTCCTGATGTATCTGCATGTTTAAAATTCGCTCCCATCAGGCGCATTGCGCGCCGCCGGGATATCGACAAGCGAGGACCCCATGCTGCAACTCAAATCCATCGGCACACCGTTGGTGCTAGCCTTGGCCCTGTTCAGCCTTGTCGGCTGCGACCAAGCCGAAAAATCCGCCCAGCAGATGCTCGACCAGGCCGCCAAGTCGGCCAAGCAGGCCATCGATGACACCAACAAGGCGGCGCAAGACGCATTGAGCGATGCCATCGGCACCGAGGGCCAGAAGCCCAAGGACGCCGAAGCGCAAGACAAGACCCAGGACATCTGACCCAGAACCGTTGCAGGACTGAAAAATGGAATATTTGCTGGAACTCGCCGCAAGCCCCACCGCCTGGGTAGCCCTCGCCACCTTGGTGGCCATGGAAGTCGTACTGGGTATCGATAACCTGATCTTCATCTCGATCCTGACCAACAAGCTGCCAGTCGAGTACCGCTCCAAGGCACGCCGTATCGGTATCAGCATGGCACTGGTCATGCGTCTGGCGCTGCTCAGCACCGTGGCCTGGATCGTTCAGTTGACCGACCCAGTGTTCGAAGTGTTCGGCAATGCCTTCTCCTGGAAGGACGTGATCCTGATCGCCGGTGGCCTGTTCTTGCTGTGGAAGGCGACCAAGGAAATCCACGAGAGCGTCGACCCGCATGGCGCCAAGGAAGAAGCCAAGGTGTCTTCCACGGTCACCCTAGGCTTCGCGGCCGCGATCTTTCAGATCCTGTTGCTGGACATCGTCTTCTCGGTCGACAGCATCATCACCGCCGTGGGCATGACCGAGCACCTGCCGATCATGATCATTGCCGTAGTGGCTGCCGTGGTCGTCATGATGGTGGCCGCCGACCCGCTGGCCAACTTCATCAACGACAACCCGACCGTGGTGATGCTGGCCCTGGGCTTCCTGATCATGATCGGCATGACCCTGATCGCCGAAGGCTTCGGTGCCCACGTACCGAAGGGTTATGTGTACGCGGCGATGGCCTTCTCGACAGTGATCGAAATGCTCAACATCTTCGCTCGCCGTGCACGGCTCAAGCGTGAGGCGGCTGAGGGCTAAGACGATGCCGAGGGGCGTGTTGCGCCCCTTTCGCAGGCTGCGGTTTGACCGCGGCCTGTGGCGGCAAGTGTTGATGGTGTGAATGACGCCGGACGATACGCAAAACACCCCATAACATGGCGGCAGCGACGCTAAGCCACATACCCACCAGCATGAGAATTGCCACAGTCATACTCATGTGTGCCTCCTTCTCTCGGGCCAGCCCGCGGCTCACCCTCCAGACACTGCTTTAGTCTAGCTCCGCGTTTGTGACGTTCCATTGATCGAAGGTCTATTGCTTGGTTCGTTTGGTTCCAAGCCTGCGTCGGGCTATACCGGCGCGGCGCTGGGCCCTATGATCGGTGGCCTGGTGTCAGAACAAGCGAGTGTCCATGCAACTTCCTACTTTCAAATCGTGGGGCCTCGGCCCACGCCGCCTGTTGCTGGCGTGCCTGATCGCGGCAAGCGTGAGCGGGTGTGCAAGCGCGCCACCGGCAACGCTCAAGGGGCTGCCACAGCGGGTCGAAATCAGCAGCGTGCCGTTCTATCGCGGTAACGCCAACCACAGCGGGGCCATGGCCCTGGCGGCATTGTTGTCGCAGCAGGGTGCACCGATTACCCCAGGGCTGCTGGACAAACCATTGAACCTACCCCAGGGCGTCGAGTCGCTGGCCACCAGTATTCCTCGCGTGGCGCGTGATTACGGCATGGTTGTATACCCGCTGGACAAACAGCTCGATGCCTTGCTGGCCCAGGTAGCCGCCGGCAACCCGGTGCTATTGCGCTATGAGGAAGGTTCGGCGTGGTGGAGCGAGCCGCGCTATGCGTTACTGATCGGCTATGACCGTTACAAGCAGCGGGTGTTGCTGCGCTCTGGCATGCATCGACGGCAGTTGATGACCTTCGACGATTTCGAGTCGGCGTGGGTGAAGGAAGGGAGTTGGGCGGTGCTGATACAGCCGCCTCGGCAACTGCCGGCCCAGGTGGACCGACAGCGCTGGCTGCAGGCTGCCGACGAACTGTCCCGGGCGGGTCAGGAGGTGGCGGCGAAGCAGGCGGTGAATAGCCTGGGACGGTAGCGCTTCAGTGCCGGGATAATTATGAAGAGCCCGGCACCGATTGCATCAGAAGCCCAGGCGGTCGCGCAGGCTGTAGTACCAAGCACCAATGGCGCTGAACGGCACGCGCAGCATCTGGCCACCCGGGAACGGGTAGTGTGGCAGGCCGGCGAATGCGTCGAAACGCTCGGCCTGGCCACGCAGCGCCTCGGCCAGCACCTTGCCTGCAAGGTGTGTGTAGGTCACGCCGTGGCCCGAGCAACCCTGCGAGTAATAGATGTTGTCGCCGATACGGCCGACCTGCGGCAGGCGCGACAGGGTCAGCAAGAAGTTGCCAGTCCAGGCGTAGTCGATCTTGACGTCCTTCAGTTGCGGGAAGGCCTTGAGCATCTTCGGGCGGATGATCGCTTCGATGTTGGCCGGGTCGCGCGCACCGTAGACCACGCCACCGCCGAAGATCAGGCGCTTGTCGCTGGTCAGGCGGTAGTAGTCGAGCAGGTAGTTGCAGTCTTCGACGCAGTAGTCCTGCGGCAACAGAGTACGAGCCAGCTCGTCGCTCAACGGTTCGGTGGTGATCACCTGGGTGCCGCATGGCATTGACTTGGCGGCCAGTTCAGGCACCAGGTTGCCCAGGTAGGCGTTACCGGCGACGATGATGAACTTGGCGCGGATCTTACCCTGCGGGGTGTGAACGACCGGGTTGGCGCCACGCTCGATGCGGATGGCCGGGGTCTGTTCGTAGATGATGCCGCCCAGCGATTCGACCGCGGCCGCTTCACCCAGGGCCAGGTTCAGCGGGTGGATGTGGCCGCCGCTCATGTCCAGCATGCCGCCGATATAGCTGTCGCAGGCCACCACTTCACGGATACGCTTTTGGTCCATCAGCTCCAGCTGGTTGTGGCCAAAGCGCTCCCACAGGCGCTTTTGCGATTCCAGGTGACCCATCTGCTTGGACGTCAGCGCGGCAAACACGCCACCGTCTTTCAGGTCGCACTGGATGTTGTACTTGGCCACGCGCTCACGGATGATGCGGCCGCCTTCGAAGGCCATATGGCCGAGCAGTTGTGCCTGCTTGGGGCCAACGGTGCGTTCGATGACATCGATGTCGCGGCTGTAGCTGTTGACGATCTGCCCGCCGTTGCGGCCCGATGCGCCGAAGCCGACCTTAGCCGCTTCGACGATGCTCACCTTGAAGCCATTTTCCAGCAGGAACAGCGCGCTGGACAGGCCGGTGTAGCCGGCGCCGATGATGCACACATCGGTTTCCACCTCACCCTGCAGCGCCGGACGTGGCGGCACCGGGTTAGCCGAGGCGGCGTAGTAGGACTGGGGGTAGGGGGTGTTAGCCATGTTGCAGGAACCTCGTGTGTTATATTTTTAACGAATGTACCGATGCTATCAATAATAATAAACACCCGCTAGTCGTCCGTTGAAAATCCTTTCCGGCATCCTGAGCGGCCCTTCTCTATAAAGGGTTTAAGATTCAGTAAGTTAGCGCGAAAAAAAAGTGTTGACACCGGTTTTGGAATGCGTAGAATGCGCACCACACGACAGGCACATAGCTCAGTTGGTTAGAGCACCACCTTGACATGGTGGGGGTCGTTGGTTCGAGTCCAATTGTGCCTACCAAACATCAGAAAGGGCGATCCGAAAGGGTCGCCTTTTTTGCTTTCTGTCTGCTCTGCAGGGAAAGTGCCGCCGGTGCGGCAGGCTTCTGAAAGTTTTTGATTTTTTTGAAAAAAACGCTTTACAGGTACGCATTCGATCACTAATATGCGCACCACACGACAGGCACATAGCTCAGTTGGTTAGAGCACCACCTTGACATGGTGGGGGTCGTTGGTTCGAGTCCAATTGTGCCTACCAAACA